>NZ_JBIFFJ010000002.1:0-461235 GCF_043556915.1 Sulfitobacter sp. 1A15299
TGCTCCTTAATCATCCCAATAATCTGCGCCTCGGTAAAACGGCTCTTTCGCATATGTTTGCTCCTTCGTGGTTGAGCCAACTCTACATTAAAGTGAGGGATCTCGCGGGGGGCAGGTCATGAAGGATGTCTCAGAAAGGGTCTCGACAGCCAGCACCTCACCCTCGACGGCCTCCGGCGCTGTCTTGCAAGCGGCGGATGAGGTCGGCACGCGCAACACACAGTCGCTTTCGGGTATCATCTGGCAGGTCAGCACATAGCCCGCTTCGGCTTCCTCGTCGCTCATGGACTCGTCCATGTAGAATTCGATTTCATAGGTGCCTTTTTCGGCAAAACATTTGCAGGTGCCGCAGACACCGTCACGACAATCCATCGGCAGGTTGATTTTCTGCCGGAAGGCCGCATCCGTTACCTTCTCATCGTCATCGCATTGGATGACGCGGGTGACACCATCCTCAAAGTTCAGGGCGACATTGTAGCTTGTCATGGCATGCTCCTCCCTTGACCGCGCAGCCTGCCGGGCTGCGCGGGGGTGTATTGGCTCCCGACCATTCGGGATCAGGTGTGGTAGACGTCGATCACGTGGTGGATGTGGTCGTTCTTCAGGACCACCTTCTTGTCGGTGATCAACGGTTTGGGGCCGCTGATATCAATCGTGTAGAAGGACGTGCCCCAATGCTGGTCAGTCGCACCGTAGCGGTAGCTTAGGGTTTGCCAGTTGAAGCGCAGCTTGATCTCGCCGCCCTTGCGATCCAGCACTTCGATACCAGAAAGGTAATGGTTGGTCCGCGGCTCAGGCAGAGACGTGGCCGATGACCGGTCGGTCTTGATCCGAAAGACGCGATCCTCGATGCCCTGTTTATTGGGATAATACATCAGGGAAATCTCGTTCGCCGGGTCTTCGGTCAGCGTGTCATAATCGTCCCATGCCGGCATCCAGAAGGGGCAATCCTTGTGGTAGAAGGTCAGCCAAGTGTCCCAGTCCCGGTCATCTAGGGCGCGGGCCTCTGCGAAGAGAAAGGCTTGAATCTCTTCATAGCTCATGGCCGAGGCAGCCTCTGTGCGCTCAAGTGTTGCAGTGCTCATCTTAAGGCCCCCTTATTCTGCTGCCAGAGTCGCATCAGGCGCGGTTTCGCGTTCCTTTGCGATGGCTCGGTTCATACGCTTTTGCCAGTTGCTGTGCTGGATAACGAAGAGCCCTTCGTCTTCCGTCCGGGCACCAGAGAGGATCGGTTCGATCCCAAGCTTCTTGGCATCCTCATCCGGCCCCTTGATCCACTGGGTGGCCCCGCGGGTCAGGTCGTTCCATTTGGCATGGGCAGCGCCCGCATAGCCGCGCTGTGTGGCCCGGAATTCTTCGGTATCATCCGGTGTGGCCATCCCCGAGGCGTTGAAGAAATCCTCATACTGCCGGATGCGGCGGGTGCGTGCTTCTTGGCTCTCCCCTTTCGGGGCGATGCAATAGATGGTCACTTCGGTCTCATTGACACTGATCGGGCGGAAGACCCGGATCTGCGAGCTGAATTGGTCCATTAGAAAGACGTTTGGATAAAGGCAAAGGTTGCGCAACACACCCACCATCCATTCGGCTTTGGTTTGGCCGTGCTTTTCGGTCCATTCCGCTAAGCGCGAATAGCCCGGGCGGTTGGTCGGATCGGCCCATTCGGTCCACAGTAGGATATGGCCATTCTCATAGGCGTGAAATCCGCCGCGCTGCTTAGCCCATTTGCTGGCATCCGTTGCCTTGATGTCATCTTCCTTGCCGTCGTCGGTACGGTGAGCCGTGGTCGCCACGTAGTTCCAGTGCACCGCCGAGACGTGATAGCCGTCGGCCCCATTCTCGGCCTGTAGTTTCCAGTTGCCGTCGTAGGTGTAGGTCGACGAGCCGCGCAGCACCTCAAGCCCCTCATCGGCCTGATCCACGATCATGTCGATCATCTTGCAGGCATCGCCAAGGTACTCTTTCAGCGGCTGGACGTCCTCGCTCAACGACCCGAAGAGGAACCCACGATAGTTTTCAAACTTTGCCACTTTGGTCAGATCGTGGCTGCCATCCGTGTTGAACTGCTCAGGGTAGCCCGCGCCTTTGGGGTCTTTGACCTTCAAGAGCTTGCCGGTGTTGGAAAAGGTCCAACCGTGGAAGGGACAGGTAAAGGTCTTTTGATTGCGACGTTTGAACCGGCAAAGCTGCGCCCCGCGGTGCGAACAGGCATTCACAAGCGCGTGCAGCTCGCCATCCTTGTCACGGGTAATGACGACCGGCGTACGCCCCATGGTCAGGGTAAAATAATCGCCCGGGTTCGGGATCTGGCTTTCATGCGCCATGTAGATCCAATTGCCCTCGAAAATATGTTTGATTTCCAGTTCGAACATCTCTTCATCGGTGAAGATATCCCGGCGACACCGGAATACGCCGTTCTCAGGGTCGTCTTGGATCGCGCCATCAAGGCGCGTCTGGAACTCATCAAGATTGGATTGTGTGAACATTTGGTCCTCCTCCTAAACGCCGTCACGCTTCTCCAGCGTATCGGCTGACTTTTCGTCCCCCCGCTGGCAATCAGCCGGCGACGGCTTTCATGCTGCGTTGTGCACAACGTCGAAATGCGGCGATCTTGTCCGGGTCGAGCGTGACGCCGATGCCCGCCCCGGACGGGATTTCAACACAGAAATCCCGGTAGATAAGCGGCTCTGCGAGGATCCCATCTGTCAGTAACAGCGGTCCGAAAAGCTCGGTGCCCCAGTGCAGGGTCTCGATCGTCGCAAAGAGTTGTAGCGCCGCTGCGGTGCCCAATCCGGTCTCAAGCATGGTGCCGCCGTAGAGGCCCAGACCTGCGGCTTGGCCGATGGCGATCACCTCAGAGGCGCGTTTGAGCCCCCCCGACTGTGCGACTTTCACCGCAAAAACATCGGCGCAGCGCTCATAAACAGCAGTCAAAGCGTCTTCCGGGCCATTCAAGGCTTCATCCGCCATGACGGCGATCTCGTAGCCCTTTGTCAGTTCGGCCATCGCCCGACGATAGCGTGCGGCGACGGGCTGTTCGACCAGCTCACAGCCAGCATCCTGTAGCCCCTTCAACCCCCAGCGCGCTTCCTGAAGGGACCACGCCGTGTTGACGTCCACCCTCACGCTTGCCGTGTCGCCCACAGCCTGTTTGATGCGCGCCACATGCGCGACATCCTCCCGTACGGACCGCTTTCCGATTTTCAGCTTAAAGATATTATGGCGCCGGGTTTCGATCATCTCCTGAGCTTCGGCGATGTCCGTATCGGAATTTCCCGAGGCCAAGGTCCAGGCGACGGGCAATTTCTGATGCACTGCCCCGCCGAACAGATGCGAGACTGGCACGTTCAACCGTTTGCCCAACCCGTCCCACAGCGCAATTTCCACTGCGGTCTTGGCGATACGATTGCCTTTTACCAGCTTGTCGATCAATTGGATCGCGCCGTTCACATTGTCAGCATCACGGCCCAGCAGGAGCGGCACGATATAGGTATCAATTGCAGACTGGATGCCCTCGGGGCTTTCGGCGCCATAGCTCAGACCGCCGATAGTCGTCCCCTCACCGATCCCTTCCGACCCATCGGAGAATTTGATCCGAACCAAGACAGCGGTCTGCATACGCATCGTCGCCATCGAGAGCACGTGCCCTCGGATGGTTGGGATGTCGAGGATCATCGTCTCGATTTGGTCGATCTTCGTCATGGGCTTCACCGCATTTACAAGTTTTTATCTGCAGCACAGAATGCCCGCGCTCTTCGGTAACTGTCGATGATGGGTGGGGTCTTGGGTGATACCCTGCGATTTTGCGCAAGGCGTCGCGCCTAGGTGGAGCTCATCCCTGTCAGCTAAAGGCATCACTATGTTTATTGGGAAACTCTCGATGCCGTCGCCGCTTTGGCACAGGCAGAGAGTTCGAAATCAATCATCCGACTTCAAGGCGGCCTTATAGTCTTCTGAGGTTACCCATCCTCCGAGCCGCGCGAGAAGATCGTTAAGCGTGGTCAGCTCGTCCTCAGACAGCGGTTGGGTCAGCACCTTTTCCAGCCGATCAGAGATGCGCCTGCCAATTGCGCGCATCTCTTTTCCTTTTGTCGTAGTCGACAGAAAGAAAACCCGCGCATCTTTGGCAGAATTCTCACGCTTAATCAGCTGTGCGGCCAGCAGGTTCTGAATGATGCGCGAGGTAAGGCTGCGCTCGAACCCACTGATTTTGGCGAGTTCAGCGAACGTTGTGCCGGGCGCATCATCCACTAATCGCAACACCCGCAAATCGCGGATGCGACATCCGGTTTCCCTAAGAAATATCTCGTCATTCGCGGCAATGGCTTCATCGGCAAGAATGTTTAGCCGATAGGTCAAACGCTCGTTTTTGAAGGTCGAGTTCTTGGTCATTCGCTGCTGTTGTCCGCTCTGTTGAGAAATTACCGAAACGGTATCACCCGTTACCTTGCTTGGCCCAAAACGCATAAATTCACAAGAATCCCGCTTGCGATAATTATCTCAAACTGCAATCGTCTCATTGTGAGATTAGTTTTAGGCCCGGTAATCATCTGGCCGTAGAGCTGGGCGCATAGCCGATGAACGAGGGTTAAAACACATGGTTTCACTGACATGAAGACGGCCGCGACCGGGCGGGAGGCCCGGACGCACAGCTCAGCAGAATTTTCTGAACAACCTAGGGAGACATACCAATGATAGCAGCAAGAGCCCTGTACTTCGGCCTGACGACGGCCACACTTGCAACGACGGCAATACAGTCCGCCAGCGCGGAAACACTTACCCTTTCGTCTTGGGTACCCCCCACCCATTTCGTCCATACTGACTTTCTCGTGCCGTTCACCGAGAAAATCGCCGAAGTGACAGAGGGCCGGGTCACCGTGACGATCCTGCCCGCGCCGCTGGCCAGCCCGCCTCAGCATTGGGAACTGGCCCGAAACGGTGTAGCGGACATTACCTGGGGGAACTTCACCTATGAGCCTGAACGCTTCATCTCACTCTGGTTCTCTGAATTTCCTAACGCAGGCACGAATGCCGAAGCGCAGAGCCGCGCTTTGTGGCAGACGTATGATAAGTACCTCTCCGATCTCGAGGCCTTCGATGGCGTGAAGATGCTGGCAGTAGGCCTGTTCGGCGGCGGGCAGTTGCACCATGGCACAAAGGATCTGGTCACCTCCGCTGACGTGGCAAACCAGAAGTTCCGCATGGGCGGTCCTATTCAGGAAAATCTGCTGACTTCGCTAGGCGCGGTCCCGGTGGCTGCACCTGCGACCAAGGCCTATGAAATGCTGGAAAGCGGTGTAATCGACGGATCGCTTCACACGATGGAATCGGTCGTCAACTTCCGGCTCGAAGATAGCCTGAAGCATCATACGATCTTTCCCAACGGTTTTTACGACGCGTCCTTCTTCGTGATCATGAACGGCGCGAAATGGGAGTCGCTCGGCGCGGAAGACCAAGCAGCCATCGAATCCATCATCGGCGAAGGCCTGTCTGCGGCGTGGGGCAAGAACTTCGACGTACAGAACCCCGCTGCATTTGAGAGGCTCAAGGCCGACGGCCACACAGTATCTGACGCGTCCGCCGAACTCATCTCTGCGGTAGATGTGGTCTATGGCGAGATGGCCGGCAATTGGGTTGTGAACGCCAAGGCCGCCGGCGTCGAAGACCCACAGGCCATCCTCGATTTCTACAACACGACATATAAGGCCCTCGCCGCCGAATAACCCACACCCCAGTGACTTGTCGGGGGCCGATACGACGGCCCCCGTTTTCATTCCAGGAGAAATATCATGCTGCACATAGCGTGGAAGATCCGCAGGGCTGTGGAACTGTTGATGGCCTTGTTTTTACTTGCAATGGTTACCCTGACCTTTGCGGATGTCATTGGACGCCGCTTGTTCGGCAAGCCCATCTATGGGGCGAATGACATTACTGAGCACCTCATGGCCCTTGTCGTCTTTGCAGGCCTGCCCTTGGTCACGGCTGCAGGCGCGCATCTGACCATTGACCTTTTCGACAAGGTGATCGGCAAGCCCTCAATGGCGTGGTGGCGTGCTCTCGTCTCGGCTGTGGTAGTGGTCGTTCTGTCGGTGATTGCTTGGCTCTTCATCAAGCATGGCTTCACCGCCGCGCGCATTTCCGAAGTGAGCCAGGCCCTCCGCGCACCCCGCGCGCCCCTTTATTTCTACATGGGGCTCAGCTGTGCCCTATCCGCTTTGGCCGCCTTCGCCACTGCCTTTGCAGGCCCAATGGTGGACCCCGCAGATACCCACGAGGAAGAAGCACTATGATTGTCGGCTCTATCGCCATGTTCGCAGCCATTCTCTTGGCCTTTCTGCGGGTGCCGCTGGCCTTTGCCCTTCTCGCGGTCTCCACCGCTGGCATCGGGTTCGCGATAAACTGGAACATTGCCTTCCAGCTCCTGCCACTGACGATCTCAGAAGCGGTGCTTTCCTATGACCTCGCGGTCGTTCCGATGTTCATCCTGATAGGCAACGTCATATCCCGCACCGGCATCGCCCATGACCTGTTTCGAGCCGCCTATGCTTTTGTCGGCCATGTTCGTGGCGGATTAGCGCTTTCGACCATGGTGGCCTGTTCGGGTTTCTCTGCCGTTTGCGGATCCAGCTATGCCACCGCGGCGACCATGGCCAAGGTCGCCTACCCCAGTATGAAAAAGTACAAATACTCCGATGAGCTTGCCTCGGGCACGATCGCTGCGGGCGGCACCCTTGGCATTCTGATCCCGCCGTCAATCATCATGGTGGTCTACGGCATTCTGACCCAGACAAACATCGGCGCACTTTTCATTGCCGGGGTCGTACCGGGACTGCTTGGGCTCGCGCTTTATATGCTGGCGATCCGATTGGTCGCCGCGCGCCGTCCAGAACACGCCCCACAGGGCGACCGCACACCTTGGCGCGAGAGGATTGTGGCCTTGTCCGGCATCTGGCCCTTCATGCTTTTGTTCGGCCTGATCATCGGCGGTCTTTACGCCAAACTCTTCACCCCGACCGAGGCCGCGGGCATGGGCGCGGGGCTTGCCATACTGGTGGCCACACTCCACGGGCGGCTTTGTTGGAAAGTGCTGCGCGCGGTGATCATCGACACGGCCTATACTTCGATTTCGCTCTACACGGTACTGTTCGGCGCATTGATGCTGTCCAAGCTGCTTACCCTGTCTGGCCTCGCGGGCGGAATTCTTGCCTTCGTGCAGTCGACCGGCCTTGAGGGCTACGCCCTGATCTTTGCGATCATGCTCGTCTTCCTCGTGCTCGGCTGTGTCATGGATTCCATGGCCATTATCCTGATCTTCGTGCCGCTCTTTGCGCCCATCGTCGTAGCGCAGGGGTTCGATCTGGTGTGGTTCGGTATCATCGTGATCGTCGTGACCGAGATCGCCCTGATCACACCGCCTGTCGGAATGAATGTATTCGTACTGAAGGCCGTGCTGCCCGACGTGCCAGTGTTCCGTATCTTCAAAGGGCTCATCCCATTTGTCACGATCGACGTGGTGCGTCTTGCTCTGCTGATCGCATTTCCCGGCATCACGCTCTGGCTGGGATCAACAATCGGGTAAGCGAAGGTGCAGAGGGTTGAACGACCGCCCTCTGCACCTCGACAACCCTGAAGGCCGCCGTCGCCTATTTCGGATGGAAGATAAAGGACCGCATGGAGATTGATCCAAGGTCGATACTGTCGGTCATGAACAACAGGTCATCGCGCTGATCCGATGCGCCCGCGATCGTGAGCGCGGGCAAGTAGTGGTCCACGCTAGGGTGCGCTTCGCTCAGAAGAGAGCCCAGCTTTTCGCGATTTGCCAGCGTTTCGAAGTCCCGGTCGATCAAACGACCGGTGACCAGATCATCGAACTCCAGCGCAAAAGCTTCGGGTCTTCCGTCAAAACTTAGCCGCCGCAGGTTATGGACGATATTGCCAGACCCGAGAATGAGCACGCCCCGGTCTCGCAGCTCGGACAGTGCTTGGCCGATCTCAAGTTGATGTGCCAACCCCTGCGCCATGTCGATGGAGACTTGAAAAACAGGAACATCCGCTTCCGGGTAGAGATATTTCAGAACCGCCCAAGCGCCATGGTCAAGCCCCCAGGTGTCGTCTTCCTCGGCCCGGTGGCTCGCAAGGAGGGAGACAACTTCGCGCGCCAGTTCCGGCTGGCCCTGTGCCGGGTAGTGCTCAGCATAAAGCGCGTCGGGAAAGCCATTGAAGTCGTGGATCGTACGCGGCAGTGCGGAGACATCGACCAGCGTTGTTCCGCGCGTCATCCAATGGGCCGATACCACCAGAATCGCGTTTGGCCGTGGCAGGCCCTGTCCCAGAGTGGCCCAAGCCTGGCTGAAAGGCCCCTGCGTGATGGCGTGCATGGGGCTGCCGTGGCCAAGAAAAACAACCGGCATTCTTTGCGTGGGTCCAAAGCGATCGCGTAGGCTCTGCAAGCTATGGGTCTGCATAAAGACGTCTCCTCTATTGACCGGATCACCCTTGATCGGGTGATCCGGAAGGGCTCAGCGGATCAGGCGAATTTGCCCAAGGCACGGTCGATCACCGGCAGGTGCAGCGCATAGGCGCCCGCCCCCAGCAGAGCGATGACGCCTTGAACGACCGCCCAGAACAGCGGGAATTCCCAGCCGCCACCTTCGTTCGAGAAGGTCCACCCAAACCCAGCATGGGCCCAAACCGACCCGAGAAGGATGGCAATCAACGGCAGGGACACAAGGCGCACTGCTATGCCAGCGATCAACAAAAGACCGCCGCCAAGCTCGGCGAGAATGGTCAGATAGGCGAAGAAACCCGGAAGCCCAAGGCTTTCAAAAAAGGCGACTGTGCCGGGAATGGTGAAAAGGCATACCTTCATCCAGCCATGGGCGAGGAAGAGAACACCGCTGGAAAGGCGGAGCGCCAGAGCGGCGAGATTGGTATTGGATTGCGTGGTCATTCGTCTGTTTCCTTTTCGGGGGAGGCCACATGCAAGCGGCCCGATGTTGGTATGGCCCCTACATACGCCTTGCCTGCCTCACCCAAAATGGCGAATATATGGAATGACTATCCATAAATTGTACTGAATAAGATGGACCTTCTCGATCAATTGCGCGCTTTCGTGGCGACCGCACGAAGTGGATCGTTCACTGCGGCCGCCGAAGAATTAGGCACCTCTAACCGCCTGACGTCAAAGTATGTGGCCGAGCTTGAGCAGAGGCTTGGGGTTCGCCTCCTGCAAAGAACGACACGGCAGGTCGGGCTGTCACCGGCCGGGGAAACCATGTTTGCCCGTGTCCCTGCGCTCCTTGATGAGATCGAAGACCTTCTTGAAGAGGTTTCGCAAGGCTCCGATGGCCTGTCTGGTCCGCTTCGGATCACGGCCCCGGTCACCTTTGGTGAGATTTACGTGGCCGGTATGCTGGCACGCTTCGGCGCTAAATATCCCGACCTGACCATCGATCTGCGGTTGAGCGATGCCTATGCAGACCTCGCGTCAGATGGGATCGACCTTGCCCTGCGCATCGGCCATTTCGATCTGTCGTCCATGAAGGTCCGCCGCCTCACCAGTTTTGAAAGCATTCTTGTCGCCAGCCCCGCCTTTTTGGCCCAGAGCCCCGAGATCACAAAGCCTGAAGACCTGTCCGAGGTAGCCTGTATTGTCGACACGAACCGCAGATTTCCGCGTCGCTGGAACTTCGCACGTGCGTCTAAAGAGCAGGTCGTCCAAGTCAAAGGACGGTTTCAGGTGAACTCTGCTCACGCGGCGGCAGAACTCGCGCGGCAGGGGCTTGGGGTCGCCTATATCCCGAGTTTCGCAGTGAGTGATGCCATTGAATACGGCGCGCTGGTGCCGCTTCTACTGGAGTGGACCGGGGAGAAAGGCGATGTGGCGGCGGTCTACCTCGAAGGCCGCGCGCTCCCACGCAAGGTACGAACGCTTATCGATTTTATCGTCGCCGACCTGCGCGAACATTCAGTTTAAGGCCTGAAACGGCGAAGGTGAATGGCCTTGCTTGGCGATGTCTCTGGCGGTAAGCCTCAACCGCCGAAAAGATTCTGAGGCCGGTTGGTTATTCCGGCCCTCTGATTTTCAGAGATCCAGTCGCAGCATTCTGCGAACCCTCGGCATCGACCACTCATCGGTCGGTGCCGGGGGAGTTGTGTTCCCCCGTCCGACCGCAACATGGAACGACTTAAATGAACCGAAAAACTCTTATCCTCGCTCAAATCCTCATCACCTTTATGATGGCGGTTTTAATGTCGGGCACGATGTCGCTATTGATCATGGGGTTTACTATGGAATGGCTTTTGGCTTGGCCTTGGCAAGCGCTCACCGCCTGGCCTATTGCGTTTGTCTTCACCCAGTTCACGACGCCATTGGCGTTCGCGATCGCAAATCGAACCATCGCAAAATAGCTCTTATCTGGCGTGAACACATTTATGCAGTGGGGATGACCCGCTGCATAACCGTGCCCCTGCGCGCCCTATCCAAGAATGCGCGCAATCCCGGCCTGCACCTTCAGTAATGCTGGCAGGTAACTTTCGACCAACTCTCCCGGGTCAGGCTGCGTTGCTGCCATTCCGGTGTTCAAGGCCGCAACCACGGCACCCTTGCTGTTGAGCACCGGCACCGCGAGCGAGCGCAGGCTGATCTCAACCTCCTGATCGACCATCGCATAGCCGCGTGCCCGCGCCGCCTGTACCTGCGCCATGATTTCGTCCGGGTCGGTCAGACTGAACCGGGTGCGCGGGGATAGGTCTGACGCCTCAATGACGCGGCGCGCTTCCACGTCCGGCATCGCAGCCAGCAGCACCCGCCCCATGGAGGTGCTATGCGCCGGGAGGCGTGAGCCGGGCATCAGGCCGATCGACATGACCCGCCGCTGCGATGCGCGGGCGAGATAGACAATCTCGGTCTCGTCAAGAATGGCGACAGAGCAGCTTTGCCCGATCTGTTCAGTCAGTTGATCCAGCCAGGGCTGCACGACCTGAGGCAGTTGCAAGCCACCGATGGCCCCGGTGCCAAGGCGCAGACAGCGGTGTGTCAGAGTAAAGAACTTCCCGTCATAGGCGGCGTAGCCTTCGGCATGCAGCGTCAATAGGCACCGGCGCGAGGTGGCACGGTCAAGTCCGGTCAGCGCGGCGACCTCACTGATGGACAGCTTGGGACGCTGTGCGTCGAAACACTCGATCACCCGAAGTCCCTTAGCGAGAGAGGAGACTGTACTGCTAGATTTGTTCGGCATGCGCACATCAAATGACGCAATGCGAACAAATGTCAACATACGCACAAATTTCTAGCCGGTCAGGCATCTGCCCGCTAGACCCTCTGCAACCTGAGGAGACCAGCAATGGACAAAACACTTCCTACCGTGGCCGATGCTGTGGCCGACATCCCGGATGGGGCAACGGTGATGATTGGAGGGTTTGGCGGCTCCGGCGCGCCGATCGAACTGATCCACGCCCTTATCGACCGCTTTCGCGCCACCGGCAGCCCGGCGGCGATCACTGTCATCAACAACAACGCAGGCAACGGCTATTGCGGGATCGCCGCGATGATCAAAGCAGGCATGGTTCGCAAGATGATCTGCTCGTTCCCGCGCAGTTCCAACGCCGAAGCCTTCAATGAAAAGTACCTCGCGGGCGAGATCGAGCTGGACCTCGTCCCCCAAGGCACATTGGCCGAGCGCATCCGCGCCGCCGGTGCCGGCATCCCCGCCTTCTACACGCCGACCTCCTTCGGCACGGAACTTGCCGAAGGCAAACCGACCGAGGAATTCGACGGCAAGATGTATGTCCGCGAAAGATGGCTTAAGGCGGATTTTGCGCTGATCAAGGGGCAGGACGGGGATCGCACCGGCAACCTGACCTACCGCATGGCAGGCCGCAACTTTAACCCGCTGATGGCCATGGCGGCAGCGAAAACCATCGCGCAGGTCAGCCTGCTGGGGGAGCCTGGCAGCATTGACCCGCAAGCTGTCATCACCCCGGGTATCTTCGTCGATGCCATCGTGGAAGTGGCAGAACCCCAACAAGAAGAAGTGCTTGTGCGCACGGGAGTGGTTTACTGATGGCTGAGTTCAACATCATGCAGGACAAGCTTTCGAACGCGCAGATCGCATGGCGCGCGGCGCAGGACATCGAAGACGGATCTTACGTCAACCTCGGCATCGGCTTCCCCGAGATGATCGCCAAGTTCCAGCCCGAAGGTCGCGATGTGACCTATCACACCGAAAACGGGGTTCTGGGTTTCGGTCAGGCCCCGAAAGAGGGCGAAGAGGACTGGGATCTGATCAACGCTGGAAAGAAGCCGATCACGCTCAAGCCCGGTGCCGCGTTTTTCCACCATGCAGACAGTTTCGCGATGGTCCGCGGCGGGCATCTCGATCTCGCCGTGCTGGGAGCCTATCAGGTGGCTCAGAATGGCGATCTGGCGAATTGGCGCGTCGGCACCAAGGGCGTGCCTGCCGTGGGCGGCGCGATGGACCTTGTACATGGCGCCAAACGCGTGGCCGTGGTCACCGATCATGTCACCAAGGATGGCGGCCCGAAACTGGTTGAGCGCTGCACCTTCCCGCTGACCGGCGTGGGGTGCGTCACCCAAGTCTATACCTCCCTTGCGGTGATCGACATCAGGGACGGCAGGTTCATCCTGCGGGAGAAAGTGCCGGGGCTGAGCATGGACGCTCTACAGGCCGTCACCGGGGCCACGCTGCACATTGAAGGCGATGTTGCCGATCTTATCGTACCGGAGGAATTGGCATGATCGACGTCTATATCTGCGACTACATCCGCACCCCCATTGGCCGATATGGCGGGGCACTGTCTTCGGTACGGGCCGATGATCTGGGCGCGGTGCCCCTCAGGGCGCTGATCGAGCGTAACCCATCTTTGGATCCCGCGGCGATCGACGAAGTCATCTTCGGCTGCGCCAATCAGGCGGGTGAGGACAATCGCAACGTCGCACGGATGTCGCTGCTGCTGGCGGGCTACCCCGAGACCGTGCCCGGCACCACGATGAACCGACTCTGCGGCTCAGGCATGGATGCGGTGATCACCGCCGCACGGGCGATCAAGGCCGGAGAGGCCGAGGTGATCGTCGCCGGTGGGGTTGAGAGCATGTCGCGCGCCCCCTTCGTGATGCCCAAGGCCGAGACCGCCTTTTCACGGGCCAACGAGGTTTTTGACACCACCATCGGCTGGCGTTTCGTCAACAAATTGATGAAGGCACAATATGGCGTCGATTCAATGCCTGAAACCGCCGAGAATATAGCGGAGGATTTTGACGTTAACCGTGCAGATCAAGATGCCTTCGCCCTGCGGTCCCAGCAAAAAGCGGGTGCCGCGATGGCAAGCGGGCGTCTGGCGCAAGAGATCGTGCCTGTCTCCATTCCGCAACGCCGGTGCGACCCCCTCATCCTGTCAGAAGATGAACACCCCCGCCCTTCGACCACCTTGGAAGCGCTGCAAAAGCTCAAATCCTTCGTCAAAGCAGATGGCACGGTGACGGCAGGCAATGCCTCCGGCGTGAATGATGGTGCGGCGGCATTGATCCTCGCCACGAAAGAAGCCGCAGAGAAACATGGGCTGACCCCCATTGCCAAAGTCCTCGGTGGCGCAACGGCCGGAGTCGCACCGCGCATCATGGGCTTTGGTCCGGCACCTGCGTCCAAGAAGCTGATGGCGCGGCTCGGGCTGAGGCAGGAGGATTTCAGCGTCATCGAACTGAACGAGGCTTTCGCGTCACAGGGTCTCGCCACCCTGCGCGATTTGGGCATCGCAGACGACGATCCACGGGTGAACCCCAACGGCGGGGCAATCAGTCTTGGGCACCCGTTGGGCATGTCGGGGGCCAGGATCACCGGCACGGCCATGCTGGATTTAAAACCCGGCGAGAAGTCCCTCTCCACGATGTGTATCGGCGTCGGCCAAGGGATCGCCATTGCGTTGGAAGCCGTCTAAGCCGCTGGCCGTAGTGCGGGGATAGGGATTCACCTCGTTGCGCGCGGGGGACTAATGTCCTCCCGAGAACCAGTCTACCCGCGAATAGTTGGCGCTGGCAGGCGCTGATAGAAGCGGCTAGGACGGATGCGGAGGAACTCCCATGCGCAACCCCGACAGCCTCACGACCAGACCGAACGAAGACACACCTCAGGGTTTGGCCTTTGCCATCGCAGCCTATGTCTTTTGGGGGTTCCTGCCCCTCTATATGAAGGCGCTGGCGCATATCCCGGCGGCCGAGGTCGTCGCCCACCGGGTGGTCTGGTCTGTGCCCATCGCAGCCTTGGTACTGGTGGTGATGCGGCGAACGCAGGATTTGACAGCTGCGCTTCTTTCCCCCCGGACGCTGCTCATGGGTGCGGTTACGGCGACGCTGATCTCGATCAACTGGGGCATCTATGTCTGGGCGATCGCCTCCGGCCACGCGCTTGATGCCGCATTGGGCTATTACATCAACCCTCTGTTCAGCATTTTATTGGGCGCCGTTCTTCTGGGGGAGCGTATGTCCAAGCGGCAACTGCTCGCAGTAGCCCTCGCCGTGGGAGCCGTGCTCGTGCTGGCACTGGACAGCGGTTCGATCCCATGGGTTGCCTTGGGGCTAACATTGAGCTGGGGCTTTTACGCGCTGGCCAAAAAGAGCCTGCCAATCGGGCCGAACCAAGGCTTTCTTCTCGAAGTGCTCCTCCTGCTTGTCCCGGCCCTGGCCTATATCGCCTACCTTACGTCCACCGGCCAGGGGAACTTCCTTGCCGGAACGCCGGTCGATACCTGGCTGTTGTTGGGCTGTGGCGCGGTCACAGCAGTGCCTTTGCTGGTCTACGCCAATGGCGCGAAACTCCTGCGGCTCTCGACCATCGGCATTCTGCAATACATTGCGCCAACCATGATCTTCATCGTTGCAGTATTCGTATTCGGCGAAGAGTTCGGCCGCGCGCGGATGATTGCCTTCCCGATGATCTGGGCGGCGCTGATCCTTTACTCGTCTTCAATGCTGCAACAGATGCGCCGGAGCCGTCCCGCCAAGGGGGCTGAAGGGCAAGGTTGAGCGTTTGGTAGATATCGACGATCGCTATAGGTTTCGCACCACGAAATTTGATTTCGTCTATCTAATTTGGAAGGGCGTGATGGGTTCCTTTGTCGATAATGTATCGCTGCATAAGACCCATGCGACGGTTCCGAGGACGTGAAGTTTTCTCGATGGATAGGATAAACCGACAACAACATCCGTATGGACGCAGGCGCGCTCCCCGGTATTGCGAGACCGCCTTTAGCCCTCACGGGGCGAAACCACTTCTATCAGAGGGGTAATGGCGGAGACGAAGGGATTCGAACCCTCGAGACCCTTCCGGGCCTACTCCCTTAGCAGGGGAGCGCCTTCGACCACTCGGCCACGTCTCCGTCGACCCGTCTAAAGAGGTCGCGCCCGAGGGGCAAGGCGAAATTCGTGGGAAATTCTGCATTTCTTGCGGTGGGTTTCTTTTTCGGCTCTCGTATCTGCCGCCCTGTGAGCGAATGCTGCGCTATTAACTGTGCTGCTGCGCAGAAACAGCCGCGCCCGTCCCCTTTGTAGGCGGAATTTTCCAACCATTTTGCGCGGCTGTAGCAACTTACACGGCAGCGTGATTAACTTGTGAAACGGTGCGAGGGAGTGGATAACCATTTGATTAGTTACATAAAAAAAGAACCCCGCCCTCCTTCGAACAAGCGAAACGCCCCGCCTGGCCCCCAACCTTGCGACCGCAGCGAAACCTTCACGGGGGACCGCCCGTTACTTCACCACAAACGATGACATCGCAATGACGCGATAGAAACGAAAACCTGAAGGAACACGCTATGAAACTCATCATGACCACCGCCGCCGCCGCTTTGATTTCCACCGCTGCCGTTGCCGACAACTCCACCCGTCACAACGACATTTTCCTCGACACTTCGGTAAGCGCCGACGCGGGCGATGTCTATGGCAACAATGACCGGATGCGGAACCCGAATGCCTCGACCAAGGCGAATGACATCATGCTGAACACTGCCGACAACGCCAAGGACCGCGACACCGTAATGAGCACGCGCAGCGCCCTGCGCAGCCCCGGTGAAGGCTATGTCTACGGTGGCTTCGGCCCGGGCAATGACAGCAAGTAAGCTGTTGACCCGACAAACAAAAATCCCGGCAGCGCGCGCTGCCGGGCTTTTTATGTGGGCGGAGACCTTGCCCCCTGCCCCGCCGATCAGGTGTTGAACAGGAAGTGCAGCACGTCACCGTCTTTGACGATATAGCCCTTGCCTTCGGCCCGCATCTTGCCCGCTTCTTTCGCAGGGCCTTCCCCGCCAAGGCTCACGAAATCATCATAGGCGATGGTCTCGGCGCGGATGAAACCTTTCTCGAAATCACCATGGATGACGCCAGCCGCCTTGGGCGCGGAGGTGCCGGACTTGATGGTCCAGGCGCGCGCTTCCTTGGGGCCGACGGTGAAATAGGTCTCGAGATGCAACAACTCGTAGCCTGCGCGGATCAGACGGTCGAGCCCGGCTTCCTTCAGGCCCATCTCTTCGAGGAACATCTCGGCCTCTTCAGTCTCAAGCTGGCTGATCTCTTCCTCGATCTGGGCGGAAATCACGACATGGGAATTGCCCTGTGCGGCGGCCATCTCGGCGACTTTACCGGAATGCTCATTGCCGTCGGCGGCCTCGGATTCGCCCACGTTGCAGACGTAGAGCACCGGTTTGGTCGTCAGCAGTTGGAGCATGCGCCACGCTTTGGCGTCCTCCTCGTCCACCTCGACCACGCGGGCGGGCTTGCCGTCTTCCAGCGCTTCCAGCGCCATGCGCATCAGGCGTTCTTGCTGGACCGCTTCCTTGTCGCCACCGCGCACTTTGCGGACGATGTTCTGCAGCCGTTTTTCAATGCTCTCGATGTCGGCCAGCATCAATTCGGTGTCGATGGTCTCGGCATCGGCCACCGGGTCAACGCGGCCTTCGACATGGGTCACGTCACCGTCTTCAAAACAACGCAGCACATGGGCGATGGCGTCGACTTCGCGGATATTGGCGAGGAACTGGTTGCCCAGACCTTCGCCCTTGGACGCGCCCTTCACCAGACCGGCAATGTCGACGAAGGTCATGCGCGTGGGGATGATGCTTTTCGAACTGGCGATCTCGGCCAGTCTGTCGAGCCGCGCATCGGGCACTGCCACCTCGCCGACGTTGGGCTCGATCGTGCAGAACGGAAAATTCGCCGCCTGCGCCGCAGCGGTGCGGGTCAGCGCGTTGAAAAGGGTCGATTTGCCGACGTTCGGCAGACCGACGATGCCCATTTTGAAACCCATGACGATACCCCTATAAAAGCTGCGCGTGTGTTAGGGGTACGGGCCGCAAAGCGCAAGGCTCAGCGCGCGCGTCGGTCCTGATGCGCCTGATAGATCAGGATCCAAGCCAGCAGGATGAACATCGGATGCGTCAGCCCGCCCGAAAAGATGATCGCGGGCAGCCAGATCAGAAACACCACGATGGACAGGATCGGCCGTCCGATCAGCAGGATCGACAGCGGCGGCAGGAAAAGGGCGAGTACATAATTCATGGCTCTTGAGATAGGAGGCTTTTGGCGAAATGGAAGGGCGCGGCCTGCCATAGGCGCCCACGGGAGGCGAATTTTGCCGCCCCCTGCCCCGCGGTGGATTGATTTTCACTGCGACATTCGGCATTGCCGAGGAAAGCACCAAATGAGGCAAGCCACATGACCCGTATCGACGCCAAATTCGAAGATCTCCGCGCCCGCGGCAAAAAGGCGTTTGTCTCATACGTGATGGCGGGCGACCCGGATTTCGACCGTTCGCTGGAAATCGTGCGCGGCCTGCCCGCCGCCGGGGTGGACATCATCGAACTTGGCCTGCCCTTCACCGATCCGATGGCCGATGGCCCGACGATCCAGCTTGCCGGTCAACGCGCCCTCGAAGGGGGCATGACGCTGAACCGCACGCTGGAAATGGTCCGCGCCTTTCGGGAAAATGACGACACGACGCCGATCGTGCTGATGGGCTATTACAACCCGATCTATTCCATGGGCGTCGAAACCTTCCTGAAAGAAGCCAAAGACGCCGGGATCGACGGGTTGATCGTGGTCGATCTGCCGCCCGAAGAAGACATCGAGCTTTGCCTGCCCGCGCAGGACGCCGGGTTGAATTTCATCCGCCTCGCGACCCCCACAACCGACGACAAGCGCCTGCCGCGCGTGGTGCAGAACACCTCGGGCTTTGTCTATTATGTCTCGATCACCGGCATCACCGGCTCGGCCGAAGCCAATGCCGCGGATGTCTCGCCCGAGGTGGCGCGCATTCAAAAGGCCAGCGGCCTGCCTGTCATCGTGGGCTTTGGCGTCAACACGCCCGAGAAAGCCCGCGCCATCGCCGAAGTGGCCGACGGTGTGGTGATCGGTTCGGCCATTGTCAGCCGGATCGCCAATGGCGACAGCGCAGAGGATGTGCTGAGCTTTGTGAAATCACTGGCCGACGGGGCGCATTCAGCCTAAGCCCCTTCGCTTCAGGAAACGAGCCCACGCCCGCGCAGCCCCATTGGCCGCGCGGGCTTTTTCGTTGCCGCAGCCTTCCCAATTGCCAAGCCCCCCACCAGTTGCTACCAAAAGTTAACCCATTCAGCACAGGTGGCCCATGCCCGTCATCACCAACATTGACGATCTCAAACGCATCTACAAACGCCGCGTCCCCCAGATGTTCTATGACTACGCGGAATCGGGCAGCTGGACCGAGCAGACCTTCCGCGAGAATTGCAGCGATTTTGACCAAATCCGTCTGCGCCAGAGGGTCGCCGTGGATATGTCGGGGCGCAGCACCGCGACGCAGATGATCGGCGAGGATGTGGCCATGCCGGTGGCCCTCGCCCCAGTGGGCCTGACGGGGATGCAATGCGCCGACGGGGAAATCAAAGCCGCGCGCGCAGCCGAAGCCTTTGGCGTGCCCTTCACCCTCTCGACCATGTCCATCAACTCCATCGAAGACGTGGCAGAGGCGACGACGAAACCCTTTTGGTTTCAACTCTATACCATGCGCGATCAGGACTATGTCAGCCGCCTGATCCAGCGCGCGAAAGACGCGAACTGCTCGGCCCTCGTCATCACGCTCGATCTGCAAATCCTCGGACAGCGCCACAAAGACCTGAAAAACGGCCTTTCCGCCCCGCCCAAACTGACGGTCAAAACACTCGCCAACCTCGCCACCAAATGGGGCTGGGGACGCGAGATGCTGGGCGCGAAACGGCGGCATTTCGGCAATATCGTGGGCCATGTGCATGGGGTCACCGACAACGCCGACCTTGGCGCTTGGACGGCGGAACAGTTCGACCCCTCGCTTGATTGGGACAAGATCGCCAAGATCAAAGAGCAATGGGGCGGCAAGGTCATTCTCAAGGGCATTCTGGATGCCGAGGATGCGCGCATGGCGCTGAAAGTCGGGGCCGATGCGATCATCGTAAGCAACCACGGCGGGCGGCAGCTCGATGGGGCGCTAAGCTCGATCCGCATGTTGCCAGAGATCCTCGACGCGGTGGGCGATCAGATCGAAGTGCATCTCGATGGCGGTATCCGCTCGGGTCAGGACGTGCTCAAAGCCATGGCGATGGGGGCCAAGGGCACCTACATCGGGCGCGCCTTCATCTATGGGCTGGGCGCGATGGGCCAGCCGGGCGTGACCCGCGCGCTGGAGGTGATCCACCGCGAGCTGGACCTGACCATGGCGCTCTGCGGAGAGACGCAAATTGCCAATCTCGGGCGGCACAACCTGCTGATCCCGCGCAACTTCGGCGGTGACTGGCAGGAACGTCCGCGCGATCCGGGCACATGCTGATCTTTCTCAGCCGCAACCTTACCTTTCTCGCCACGCCGAAAACCGGGACCACCGCTGTCGAAATGGCGCTGAAACCCGAGGCCGAGATTATCTTTTCGCGGGGGCGCAAACATGTAATCGCCCTGCGTTATCGGCGGCGCGTCCTGCCTTTTTTGCAGGAGACCTTCTCGGCCTCTCCCGAGGCCGTGGCGGTGATGCGCAACCCTGTCGAGCAAATCCGAAGCTGGTATCGCTACCGCAGCCAACCCCGGCTGGATGGCAAACCGCTCAGCACCAAGGGGCTCAGTTTCGAGGACTTCGCGCTCGAAGTCATCTCCGACGCGCCGCCGCCCCGTGCGCAGATCGGCAGCCAGTTTTCCTTTCTGACCTCCGACCATGGCGACCTGCTGGTCGAGCACCTCTTCGCCTATGAACGCCAACCGGCTTTTCGCGATTTTCTGGCGGAAAGACTGGGGCGAGAGATCAAGCTAAAGCCCAAGAACGTCTCTCCCGATCGGCCCGCGCCCCTGTCGCATGAGATCGAATCCCGCCTGCGCGCCGCACGCGCCAAGGAGTTCGCCCTCTATGACCGGCTCATGGCGGCGGATGGCTATCTGCGCACGCCGCAGGAATAGCGCCGCCCCCGCCCTTTTGCCCTTTCCAGCCGGGCAAAACCGGTCTATACGCGCGGCTTCACGCGGGAATACAGCCTTGGAGGATTCCCGCCCTAACAAATTTGGAGAGTAAAATGGCCGGAGAGATTCCTGATCTTGAAGCCTTGGAACGCACGGGGACAGGCAAGGGCGCCGCTCGTCAGGCACGCCGCAATGGCATGGTTCCGGGTATCGTGTTTGGTGGCGACAAAGAGCCGTTGCCGATCAACATCCCTTTCAACAAACTGCTGACCAAGCTGCGCGCAGGCCGCTTCAAAGCGACCCTGTTCAACCTCAAGGTTGAAGGCCACGACGACGTTCGTGTGATCTGCCGCGACGTTCAGCGCCACGTTGTCAAGGATCTGCCGACGCACATCGACCTGATGCGCCTCAAGCGGACCACCAAGATCAACCTGTTCATCAACGTCGAAGTCAAAGGCGAAGAAGAATGCCCCGGCCTGAAAAAGGGTGGCGTGCTCACTCTGGTCCGTCCGGAAGTTGAACTGGTCGTCACCGCCGCGGACATCCCCGAGCATGTGACCGTCGACGTCACCGGCCTCGAAATCGGCGACAGCGCGACCATCAGCCGCGTCGACCTGCCCGAAGGTGTGAAACCCACGATCGACCGCGACTTCGTCGTCGCCACGATCTCTGCACCTGCTGGTCTGGCCGCGTCGGAAGACGAAGATGACGACACGGCAGCGGACGAAGTGCCGACAACCGAAATGGGCCCGCCCGACGGTGAATGATAGCGCGCCGCAAGGCCGTGCTGAAACGGGGTCGCATCACGCGGCCCCGTTTTGCGTTGGGGCCCCGATTTCTTTTGAAGAAATCGCCCCCGGAATTTTTCAAAGATTCCAGCCCCCGCGCGCCATTTCACTCCCCCGCCCCAGTTGTTAGACTGCGTCCAACCACAGGAGATGCCCCATGAAACTGATCGTCGGCCTCGGCAACCCGGGCGGCAAATATGCCCGCAACCGCCATAACATCGGCTTCATGGCGCTGGACCGCATTGCCGATGACCACGGGTTTTCCCCGTGGAAGGGCAAGTTTCAAGGCAGCGTCAGTGAGGGGCGTTTCGGCTCTGACCGGGCGGTGCTGCTCAAGCCGGAAACCTTCATGAACAACTCCGGCCAATCGGTGCAGGCGGCGATGAAGTTCTACAAGATCGACCCCGCCGATGTGATCGTCTTTCACGATGAATTGGACCTCGCCCCCGGTAAGGTCAAATGCAAGACCGGCGGCGGCCATGCAGGCCACAACGGGCTGCGTTCGATCCACGCGCATATCGGGGCGGACTATGACCGCGTGCGCATGGGCATCGGCCACCCCGGCCATAAGGACGCGGTGGCGGGCTATGTGCTGCGCGACTTCCCCAAGGCTGACGAGGGCTGGCTGGATGATGTGCTGCGCGGCGTCTCTGACGGAGCGGCGGATCTTGCGCGGGGCGACACCGGGCGGTTCATGAATGCCGTGGCGCTGCGCGTGGCCCCGCCCCGCTCGGGCACCGGCAGCAAGGGGCCAAAGAAACCCACCGAAGCCCAGTCGAAGCCCGCCCCCAGCAAGCCCGAACCGGAGGCAGAGCCCCAATCGCCGCTGCAAAAGCTGATGGACCGCTTCCGCTGACGCTTTCCGCCCGACGCACCCCCCCCTGACGCCCCTCCTGACGCAATGTCGGGCTGGCCCCCGCCCCCGCGCCGTGGTTCACTGCGGGCCAACAGGGGGGATATCATGCGTGCATTCGGAAAATGGCTGGGCCGGGTCTTGCTGGCGCTTTTGTTGGCGGCCATCGTCATCGGACTTTGGAAGCGGGAAGAGATCGAGCGGCTCCTGGCGGTGAACTCTCTCTTCTCCGAAGAGAAGATCGTGCACAACTTCAGCCATATGGACGGCGCTTTCCTCTCCGCCCCCGTCCCACGCGGGAACGGGCTGACGACCGAGCTTCCCTATGGCCCCGAAACCGAACTGCCCGAAGCGGTCGACGACTGGATCGCGGCCCGTGACGTGACCGCGTTGGTGGTGCTGAAAGACGGCGCCATCGTCTATGAGAACTACTTCGAAGGCACCGGCCCCGAAGACCGCCGCATCAGTTGGTCCGTGGCGAAAAGCTATCTCTCGGCGCTCGTGGGCATCCTGCTGGAGGAGGGCCAGATCGCATCCCTCGACGATCCGGTGATCAAATATGCCCCCAGCCTGAAGGGCAGCGCCTATGACGGGGCCAGCCTGCGCAACGTGCTGCATATGGCCAGCGGCGTCACCTTTGACGAAGATTATCTGGACTACGATTCAGATATCAATCGCATGGGCCGGGTGGTGGCACTTGGCGGCAAGCTCGACGATTTCACCGCCGAATTGTCCGAGACCTTCACCGCGCCGGGCAGCCAGTGGCAATATGTGTCGATCGACACCCATGTGATCGGCATGGTGGTGCGGGGCGCCACCGGGCGCAGCGTCCCGGAGTTGCTCAGCGAGAAGGTCATCGCGCCCTTGGGGCTGGAACATGCGCCCTATTACATCGTCGATGGCTCCGGCACCGCCTTCGTGCTCGGCGGGCTGAACATGACCACGCGCGACTATGCCCGTTTCGGCCAGATGTTCGCCCAAGGCGGGCAGTGGAACGGCCAGCAAATCGTGCCCGAAGACTGGGTGAAGGAATCGACCAGCCCCACCGCCCCCACCGCCGAGGGACGCATCGGTTACGGCTACCAATGGTGGATCCCGCAAGGCGCGCCTGAGGGGGAATATATGGCGCGCGGCATCTATGGGCAGTACATCTATGTCGACAGCGCCCGTGATGTGGTCATCGCCACCAATGCCGCCGATCGCAAATTCCGTGAGGCCGGGGTGGCGGAACAAAACATCGAGATTTTCCGCCAGATCGCGGCCTCACTCGACTAGGAAAGCTGAGACAGAAAGGAAGCCATGACCCCGGACGACAGCATCAACGTTCTGAACCAGCCCCTTGCCATCTGCGGGACCGATCCGGTCACGGGCTTTTTCCGCGATGGCCATTGCAACACCTGCGCGCAGGATCAGGGCAGCCATACGGTCTGCGCGGTGATGACGGCAGAATTTCTGGCCTATTCGAAATATGTCGGCAATGACCTCAGCACCCCGCGCCCCGAGTTCGGATTTGCCGGGCTGAAGCCGGGCGACGCATGGTGCCTTTGTGCCGCGCGGTTCCTGCAAGCCGCGGATGAGGGCTGCGCCCCGCGGGTGCATCTGTCCGCCACGCATTTGCGCGCGCTCGATATCGTGCCGCTAGAAGTGCTGCGCGCCCATGCCATCTTCCCGAGTGAGGATTAATCATGCGCCTGCGTCTCTTGCCCCTCCTGCTGCTTCTGCCCGTCACCGCTTGGGCGGAAACCACGCTCCGCCCCGCCGATAGCGCTCGGCTTGATGGTTTCGATTCCGCCTTTGGCGATGCCATGATGCAAGCGCTGAACGGCGGCGACGCCGGGGATGTGGCGGCGCTGACCCGTGCGCTTTCCGGCAAACCTCAGGTTGCATTCTTCGCCGATTTGCAGGGCGATTGGTCGTGCCGAACGATCAAGCTGGGCGGGATCAGCCCGCTTGTGGCCTATTCGCCGTTCAAATGCCGCTTTACCGCCAGCGATCGCGGTTTCACCTTTGAAAAACTCACCGGTTCGCAGCTTACGAAGGGCGAGATCACTCTGCGCGACGGGCGCGCGATCTATGCCGGGGTGGGCTATGTCCGGGGCGAAACGCCGCCCGATTATGCGGATCTGCCCGCCGATTTCACCTCTGGCGGCAAGGTGCAAAGCGACGTGGCCGTGTTCCAGCGGGTCAGCCCCACCCGCGCACGGCTGCTCTTCCCGTCACCGGCAGTGGAAAGCGATTTCGATATTTTGGAACTGACGCGCTGAGGCGCCACGCCGCCTTTAGGCCGCGTGGCAGAGATGCAGTTTCGACTTGGGACGCGGCATCAGGGAATCGTCCATCAAGTCTTCGATAAAGGTGCTGAGAAGCTGGGTCCGCCCGGTCACGCCCGCCTTGCGGTAAATCGCATTGGTCTGCGCCTTGACGGTCCCTTCGGACGTGCCGCGCATTTCCGCAATATCGCGTGTATTCAAACCCTTGGTCAGGAAAATCGCCACATCCCGCTCGGCCGGGGTGAGGTGCCATTCGCGAAAGTGTTCTTCGAGCACATCGGCGAATTCCACCGTACAATGACGCAGCGCCGTCTCTGCCCGCTCGGCGCGCTGGAGGCTCATCCGCAGCGCCATCCAGCCCAGAACGACCCCGAGAATCAGACCCAAAACCTGAATGCCCTTGTTCGGTCCAATGTCAGCCAGCGGGGTGCCGAAAAGCGTCACGCCGCGCCCCTCCAGTGCGAAAACAAGCACGAAATAGACAGTGGCATTGAACTGTAGAGCGGCGATAACCCACAGTGCGATCTTTTTCTTATTATTCATGGTGAAGCCTTGCCTTGGTATCCGCCGTATTTAACCGCGGCTCACCGAAGTGCAAGGGATGGCGGGCATGCGCCTTGATCAACCCTTAGTGATTTGGCACCCGCCCCGGGGGGGCGAGTGCATTTCCTTAAGGCCAGTTTCAGGGTTAATCAGCTGGCCGGAAGACTGTTTTATCGCAATGCCTTAGCAGGCATTAGGCCGGTCTTAGCGCGGGAAACGGTTCACCTTGTCGGCGTCTTGCGCGGCGGGGAAAACAGTGACGGTCACATCAGATGTATCCTCTGCGCGGAAGGTGCCGCTGTTGAAGATGTCCAGCTTCACATTGTCGACCGCGTCGTTGCGGCTGGAGTAGGAAACGCCTGCGTCAGCTTTGTCGTTATAGCCGATTTTCTGGCCTTCCATACCCTGTGCGAAAACGGCGGAGCCTGCGGTGGCAAGGATCAGGGCGGTGGTTGCGAGTGTCTTTTTCATGTCGTGTCCTTTCGGGGGAAAGTCAGGGTCGCGCAGTGATCAGCGCGGGAAACGGTTGACCGACGCGTCGCTCTGCGCGGTCGGGAAGACGGTGATGGTCACGTCCGAGAGGTCTTCGGCGCGCAGGATACCGTCTTTGAAGATTTCCAGCTTGGTTTCATCCACGGCTTCGCTGCGGCTGGAGTAGGAAACGCCGTTGTCGGTCTTGTCGTTGTAGCCGATGCGCTGGCCTTCCATGCCCTGAGCGAAAGCAGCGGTGCCTGCGGTGGCGAGGATCAGTGCGGTTGTTGCGAGTGTTTTTTTCATCGTTTTAGCCTTTCGGGGAGAAAGTTAGGGGGGGGGAGGAGCCGTGGCCCGCGATTAGCGGACGAAACGGCCATCTTTCTGTGCGTCTTGCGTGGTGACGAAGACGGTTGCTGTTGCCTCGGCAGGTGTCTCGGCGCGCAGGTCGTCAAAGCTCAGAGCGTCGGAAGTGACGTTGCGTGTCGAATAGGCGGCCTCTGCGTTATCTGCGGAATAGCCGACTTGCTGGCCTTCCATGCCCTGCGCGAAAGCGGCGGTGCCTGCTGTGGCAAGGATCAGTGCGGCGGTTGCGAATGCGTTTTTCATATCGTGTTCCTTTCAGTCCCGGGTTGGGTTTCGAGCCACTCATCGGTGACGCGGTGTCGTTGGGATGACAGGGAAAAGGGCATTCGAGGGGGGATTGGCTATCTGCCCCGGGTTTAAATCGTCCGATCTAAACCCCTGTAAGAGCACCATAAACTTTGGTTTACGGTGCCGATCGGGTGCCAAAAACGGGGGTGGATTGCCTTAGCGTCAAGCCTGTAAGGGCGAAACGGTGTTTCGCGGGCGGGCGCGCGGGCTGCAACCAAAGGCTAGCCGGTCTTTTCGCGCTGTGAAAGTTTTTTCGCGCTTTTTCGGCAAAGAACTTCGCCCCCTGCCCAAAGTTTATGTGCAAATCACCTACCGCGCAGCGCCGCATATAAAAACGGGCCCGCGTTTTCACGCGGACCCGTCAAACTTGGCTCGGATTCGGATCGGGGATTTAGGCGAATTCACCCATATCGAAGTCCAATGCCCGGGCGACGGTGAAGATGTCCTTGTCGCCCCGGCCACACATGTTCATCACCAGCAGGTGGTCCTTCGGCAGTTCCGGCGCGATCTTCAGCACATGGGCCAGCGCATGGCTCGGCTCCAGCGCCGGGATGATCCCTTCGAGCGCGCAGCACAGTTGGAACGCCTCCAGCGCCTCGCGGTCGGTGATCGAGACATATTGCGCCCGGCCAATGTCGTGCAGCCAAGAGTGCTCTGGCCCGATGCCGGGATAGTCGAGCCCGGCAGAGATCGAATAACCTTCGAGGATCTGCCCGTCGTCGTCTTGCAACAGATAGGTGCGGTTGCCATGCAGCACGCCCGGACGCCCACCGGTGAGCGAGGCGCAATGCTCCATCTTTTCGTCCACGCCCTTGCCGCCGGCCTCGACCCCGATGATGTTCACCGATTTGTCGTCAAGGAAGGGGTAGAACAGCCCCATGGCGTTCGACCCCCCGCCGATGGCGGCGATCACCGTATCGGGCAGACGGCCCTCGGCCGCCTCCATCTGCTCGCGCACCTCTTTGCCGATGATCGCCTGAAAATCGCGGACCATCGCCGGATAGGGGTGCGGCCCGGCCACGGTGCCGATGCAATAGAAAGTGTCGCGCACATTGGTCACCCAATCGCGCAGCGCGTCGTTCATCGCGTCCTTCAGCGTGCCGCGACCGGAGGTCACCGGCACCACCTCGGCGCCCAGCAGGCGCATGCGGAAGACGTTGGGAGCCTGACGCTCAACATCATGCGCGCCCATATAGACCACGCATTTCAGGCCGAACTTGGCGCAAACCGTCGCGGTGGCGACGCCGTGCTGGCCCGCGCCGGTCTCGGCGATGATGCGTTTCTTGCCCATCCGGCGGGCGAGGATGATCTGCCCCAGCACGTTGTTGATCTTATGCGCGCCGGTGTGGTTCAACTCGTCGCGCTTCATATAGACCTTGGCGCCGCCCAGATGCTCGGTCAGCCGTTCGGCGTGATAAAGCGGGCTGGGGCGACCAACGTAATGAGTCCAGAGGTCGTGCATCTCGGCCCAGAAACTGTCGTCGGTCTTGGCCTTCTCATATTGCTCTTCAAGCTCAAGAATGAGCGGCATCAGCGTTTCCGAGACAAAGCGCCCGCCGAAATCGCCGAAACGACCCTGTTCGTCGGGGCCGGTCATGAAGCTGTTGAAAAGATCGTTGGCCATTGCGCCTCTCCTAGAATGTCGCGTCAGCCTTACCGCAGCCCGCCCGCCTGCGCCACCATGAGTTTCGGCAGGCGGCGGCGGGCGGCGTGAGGCGGCTAGTCGAACAGTTTGAACAACTCGCGTCTGACCGCATTCTCCAACTCATCCTTCACGATATCCTCGGTCGAGCGGGTGTCGTCGGGCGCGATGTTCAATTCTTCCTGTATCTTCTGGCGCAGGACATCCTCGGCCCGCTGCTTTTCTTCGGCAAAGTTCAGGTCGATCGCGGCACGCAGGTCGGCCTTGATCTCAGGGTCCGCCCATGGCCCCCTGATCCGAACCGGCACCGCCAGCCCCCCGCGCGACGCATTGACGCGCAGCGCCTTAGGCGTGACCGTATAGTCGAGCGTCTGCGCCCCCAGATCGACCTGCCCTGCCCCCGTCGCGTTGAAATTCGGCAGCAGCATCAGCAGATCGTCGTTGCGCAAGACGCCCTTGGCGATGTCGAATGTCGCTTCCACGGAATCAAATACAGTACTGCCACCTTCGGCATCGACGGAGCCAAGCAGCGCGTCCAAGTCGATCCCCGCAATCGTGCCGCGCCCCATGGACAGCGCGCCGGAGCCGCTGAGCGAGCGCATGATCGCGTCGATCGACTGCCCCACCCCGAGGAACGACAGGTCCGCATCGCCCGCCCCGGTAAAGCGCGTCACCCCGGCGGTATCCTCCAGCAGGTCGCGCATCTGCACGTTCTGCGCTTGCAGCCTGCCGCCCACCGACAGGCCACCGCGGTTGTTCATCACGAACTCCCCCGCGACCTTGCCGCCATAGGCGTTCATGTCCCTCAGATCAAAGACCATCCGCGAACGCTCATTGCGCAGCACAGCGCGGGTGGGGCCTAGGTCGAGCTGCCCCAGATTGATGCTTTCCGCGCTCAGGGCGATGTTCCCGTCAAAAGCCGCGAGCCAATCGGCGTTGATCTCTTGCCGTGACCAGCCCTCCGTTTCCGCCGCGCCCGGGTTGCCGCTGCCGTCCGTCTCTGCCGCTTCCTCGGACAGGGCCGAGAGGTCCAGCGCCCCGGTGCGCAGGTTCGCGGTGATCCGGGGCGTGCCGTTCAGGGCCAGATCGGCCTGCCCGGTCAGGCTGTTGCCGCCAAAATCCACCGCGAGATTGCGCAGCGACAGACGCCGATCCGCCGTCAGGGTCAGCTCAGAGCGCAGATCGACCGACCGACCCAAACCGCGCGGCAGCGCGACAGCACCCGTGCCGAGCGACGCCAGAAAGCGCGCCGTATCGGGGCTGTCGATCCGGATATCCCCCGCCAGCGCACCATTGAGCGATCCGCGCCCGTCGAATGACGCTTCGCCTCCGCCCGTCGCAAGCTCCGCCTGCAGCGGCTGCACGCGGCCCTCCAGAAAATCCGCAAAACCTTCAATCCGCGCGGCAAGCTTAACCGGCTCGCCCGCTGGCGCCATGCTGGCGGTGATCTTCGCCGCCCCGCCCCGCTCGGGCCAGTCCAGCGCCAGATCGACACCATCATAACGCAGCAAGTCCGCCCCTTCGGCGTCATAGATCAGCTTGGCATCGGTCACCGTCAGCTTCTGAATACTCAGCGGGCGGCGGCTGGCGCTCGGCGCGCTCTCGGTCTCGATCCGCGCGCCGCTGGCACTGTCGGTGAACTGCCAGCTTGCGCGCCCATCAAGACGCTGCTCCAACCGGATCACCGGGCTTTGCGCCGCGATATTGGTGATGCGTATCTCACCGCGCAAAAGCGCGCCCGCATCCACCCCGATCGCCGCATTGGCCGCCGTCAGCAGCGCGCCCTTGTCGGTCCAATCGGCATTGCCAACCTCAAGCCCGCCCGCGGTCACCCCCAGCACCGGCCAGAGCGTCACGCCCACATCCCCGGTGATCGACACTTCGCGCCCGGTCATCCGGCTGAGTTGATCGCTGGCGATCCGTGCGATCCGCTCTGCGGGCAGCAGGAACAACGCCCCCAGCATGATCACGACGATCAGCAACAGCGCGCCGATGACCCGTATAATCCATCTCATGGCTCTCTCCTCCTGCCCGGCGGCTCTTTCCCCGCTCATCCGCTTGCCTTATAGCGCAAGCCATGAGCACAAACCCACCCAATCTGCGCCCCGACCTCGCCCCGCAGGCGAAGATCAGCGATCCCGCCCGCCCCGGCCAGCCGACCATCGGCATGGTCAGCCTCGGCTGTCCCAAGGCATTGGTCGATTCCGAACGCATCCTGACCCGGCTTCGCGCCGAGGGCTATGGCGTTTCGCCCGATTACGCGGGCGCCGATGCGGTGATTGTGAACACCTGCGGGTTTCTCGACAGCGCCAAGGCCGAAAGCCTCGACGCCATCGGCGAGGCGCTGACCGAAAACGGCAAGGTGATCGTCACCGGCTGTCTGGGGGCCGAGCCGGATTACATCCGCGAACATCACCCCCGCATCCTCGCCGTCACGGGCCCGCATCAATACGAACAGGTGCTCGACGCGGTGCATGGCGCGGTGCCGCCCGCGCCTGATCCTTTCATCGACCTTCTGCCCGCGCAGCAGGTCTCGCTCACCCCGCGGCACTACAGCTACCTCAAGATTTCCGAGGGCTGTAACCACAAGTGCAAGTTCTGCATCATCCCCGACATGCGGGGCCGTCTGCAGAGCCGCCCCGCCCATGCGGTGCTGCGCGAGGCCGAGCGGCTGGTCGACAACGGCGTGAGGGAACTCTTGGTCATCAGCCAAGACACCTCCGCCTACGGGGTCGACATCAAACATGCCGAAGACCGCGGCCACCGTGCCCATATCACCGATCTGGCCCGTGATCTTGGCTCGCTCAGTGCATGGGTGCGGCTGCACTACGTCTACCCCTACCCGCATGTGCGCAAGCTGATCCCGCTGATGGCCGAGGGTCTGGTGCTGCCCTATCTCGACATCCCCTTCCAACACGCGCATCCGGACGTGCTGAAACGCATGGCCCGCCCCGCAGCGGCGTCGAAGACGCTGGACGAGATCGCCGCCTGGCGCGACATCTGCCCCGACATTACCCTGCGCTCGACCTTCATCGTCGGCTACCCGGGTGAGACCGAGGCGGAGTTCCAGACCCTGCTCGATTGGCTCGACGAGGCGCAGCTCGACCGGGTCGGATGCTTCCAATACGAAAACGTCGAAGGCGCGCGGTCGAACGCGCTGCCGGATCATGTGGCGCCCGAGATTAAACAGGACCGTTGGGAGCGTTTCATGGAAAAGGCGCAGGCGATTTCAGAGGCCAAGCTCGCCGCCAAGGTCGGCAAACACCTCGACGTGATCGTGGATGAGATCGACGAAGACGCCGCCACCTGCCGCACCAAATCCGACGCGCCCGAGATCGACGGCAACCTTTTCATCGACGAGGATTTTCAGAACCTCAAAATCGGCGACATCGTCACTGTCGAAGTCGAAGAGGCCGGCGAATATGACCTTTGGGGACGTCAGATCACCTGACGCCCCCAAGGGCTGGTATCAGGCGTAAGCGCCCGCCGAATAGGTCAACTCATAGCTGTGGCTGTAAAGCTCGAAGACGATGCCGAAGGGGTCTTCGACATAGACCATGCGGTAGGGTTTCTCGCCCGGGAAATACTCCCGCACCGGCATCCGCTGCTTGCCGCCCGCCGCGATGATCCGCTCCAGCAGACCTTCGACATCGGGGTCTTGAATGGCGAAGTGGAAAGTGCCGTGGCGCTTGTGCTCCAGCTTTTCAGCGGGGGCGTAGTTGCCGGGGAATTCGAAGATTTCGATCCCGATGCCATCCGCTGTCGCCAGATGGGCAATGCGCAGCGATCCCCAGCCGGGGCCGAAGACATCGGTGCACATGACGCCGATGGCGGTGTCTTCTTCCACCGCTTCTGTGGGCTGCATCACGACATAGAAGCCGAGCACTTCGGAATAGAATTTCACGGCGGCGTCGAGGTCCGGCACGGATAGGCCGATGTGGGAAAAGGTACGGGGGGTGGTCATATGCGGTCTCCTGTTTGCGTCGAGGTTCAGATAGACAGGCGCACCCCATATGTGAAATTATCAAACCTCATCGAAATCATAACAAACCGTTTGCCATGCTGAACGCCACTTGGCTTGAGACCTTCACCACCCTTTGCGAGACTGGCCATTTCACCCGCACAGCGCAGCGGCTCAACATGACCCAGCCGGGGGTGTCGCAGCACCTGCGCAAGCTCGAGGACCAGTTGGGCCAGCCGCTGATCGCGCGCGAGGGCAAAAGTTTCACCCTGACCCCGGCGGGCGAAGCGCTGTTCGAAATCGGCCTTGCCCGCCGCCGAGAAGAGCAGCGCCTGCGCGAACGTATCGCGACGGACCTGCCCGACCGGGGCGTGGTGCATATCGCCTGCTCCGGCAGTTTCGCCATGCTGCTCCAGCCGCTGCTGCTGGCGTGGATGGCCCAAGCGCCCGACCTTTCCCTCCACCTCGAAGCCGCACCCCAAGCCACGATCCGCGCCGGGCTGCTCGATGGCCGCTTCGATCTGGGCGTGCTGGCCGATGACCCGGCCCATGCAAGGCTCGAGGCGCGGCATCTGGGGCGCGAGGAACTTTGCCTTGTGCTGCCGGTTAATGCCTTGGAACAGATAGAAAGTTTTGCCGATCTCGAAAGCCGCGGCTTCATCGCCCATCCCGATGGTTTTGCCTATGCCGACGATCTGCTCCAGCTAAATTTCCCCGATAGCTATCCGGGGGCCGACCGGATGCGCCTGCGCGGCTATGTGAACCAGATCGGCCAGATCCCGGCAGCAGTGGCGCGGGGCGTGGGCTATACGCTTTTGCCGCGCAGCGGGGTCGAAACCTTTGCCGCCAAGGACCGGCTCAGGCTGCTGCCTCTGCCCAAGCGGCGCTGGCATGACCTTTGGCTCGCCTCGCGGCGCGGACGGCTCTTGCCCGCGCGGATGGTAAAGACGGCGGACCTGATCTCAGAGGCGGCGGAACAGCTACGATAGCAAACGCATCACAGATATTGCGGAACAAAACACCCCCGCTACTAGATATATTACCAAGGAAGGGCGAGATTACGGAGAGACTTGAACATGTTCCCTTTCTGTTCTATATGTAGAACGCAGTAGCAGAGGAATGACCACATGTCTTTTCAACCTCAGTTTCCCGGCATCTTCGACCTTGAGCAGCAAGGCCGCCCGCCCCGTGGCAGCGACAGCGCGCAACCCAAACAGGCCGACCGCCGCATGCCCGCGACCGAAAAGCAGATGCAATACGCCCGGTCCCTCGCCAAGCGAACGGGCGAAGAGCTTCCCAAAGGGATCGAAGCGGATCGCGCGGCGGTCTCGGAATGGATCGACGCCCATAAACCGCAGACGCTTGAGGGGCCCTTTGCCGCCTATCCTTCCGCCAAACAGGTCGCCTTTGCTGAACGCATTGCGCGGTTGAAACGCCGCGATGTCCCGCAGGAGTGTTTTCGCGACAAGACCCTGATGTCGCGCTGGATCGACGGCAATAAACCGCGCTGATCCACCGGGCTCTGCGCTTTACCTTTCGTCACCCATGGCAGAGGGCGATTTCGCTGCTACCTTTCTGCCATGGGCTATCCGACCTCCATCGCTGAGACTTTGGCCGACGGCACCGTGCATGTGCTGAGCCTTGGCTTCGCCATTCCCGCCAGCATCCTTTTGATGCTCCACGCCGCCGGGCAAGAGGGGCAATTGACCGCCACCGCGATCTACGCGGGCTGCATCCTTGCCTCTTTCACCGCCTCTGCCGTCTATCACCTGCTGCCCTTCGACCGCAGCCGCGCCTTTCTGGGCCGGGTCGATCATGCGGCGATCTATTTCAAGATTGCGGGCACCTATACGCCGCTGGTGATGGTGATCGGTTCGGGCTTTGCCTATGGCATCCTTGGCGTGGTCTGGGCGCTGGCGGTGATCGGCGCGGTGGCCAAGCTCTGGTTCTGGCGCACCGATGCGCGCGGATCACTCGCGCTCTACCTCGGTATGGGCTGGCTCTCGGTCCTGTTGATCTACCCGATGTGGCACAACCTGCCGGGGGCGGCGCTGGCGCTGGTGGCCGCGGGCGGGCTGACCTATTCCGCGGGCACCTTGGTCTATGCCCATCCCGGTATGCGCTATCAAAACGCGATCTGGCATGTCTTTGTGCTGGTCGCCACGGCCTGTTTCTTTGCCGCCATCGCGCTCAGCCTTTAGCCTGCGACCTCATCCAGATAGGCCCGCACGCAGGTCTGCACATGGCGAAACCGGTCGCCGCCCAGATGTTTGCCCCCGTACCAGCGGGTGACGACGATCAGATGATCGGTCAGCCCCTCGCGCTCCAACATCCGCACGATCACCATGCCCGCGCCGGATTCGCCATCGTCCCCCTTAAGCGCGCCCCCATCCGAGAGCAGCACCGCCCAAGTGTTATGCGTGGCCTTGGCATAGGATTTGTCGCGTTTGAGGTCTTTCAACGCGGCATCGACCTCGGCCCGGTTCCGCGCGGGGCAGCCCGACACCGCGTATTTCGACCCGCGGTCGTTCAGCACCTGCCCCAGTTTGCGCAAGCCGTCACAGCCCCGCCATGGTGCGCCGCACGATATCAATGCGCGAACTGTTGGGCGGATGCGTGCCAAGGAAACGGTCGCCGGGATCGGGGATACGGGTAAAGAACTCGGCCCCGCGCAGCGGATTATAGCCCGCCCGTGCGGTGATGATCGTGCCCAAAGCGTCGGCCTCAAGCTCGAAATCCTTGGAATACCGGCGCGCGCCGACCTCTGCGCCCAACTCCTGCGCCGTGCGCACGGCAGTCGCATCGCCCCCGCTCAGCGTGGCGATACCGGCAAAGATCACCGCCCCTGCCATGGCATTCTGCTGTTGGCGTTCAATATGGCCCGCGATGTGATGCGCAGTCTCATGGCCCAGCACAAAGGCAAGCTCGTCTTCGTTGCGGGCGTCAGCGATCAGCGCCAGCGTGAATGCCACGATGGGGCGGCCATTTTTGTCAAGCGTTTGGAAGGCGTTGGCCGGTTGGCCGGGGCGGTCATCCACCACGATATTGAAATCGCAGTTCATCCCCGTGGTCCGGTTCCGACACTCCCGTTCGGCCACGGGTTCAAGCGTGCGGACCACCTGAACAAAGCTCCGCGCCGCCGCACTCGCGCTCAGCCGTGGGCCTGCCTGCCCCGTGGTCTGTGGCCTGTCGACCGGGATCGGGCCTGTTTGGATCGGTGCCACCTCACAGGCCGAAAGCAGGGCGATGACGGCAAATGCGCCAAGGGCATTCAACAATTTCACGGCTGTTCCTCGCTCGGGTTTGCTTGAGCCCCCTGTCTATCACGCCGCCCTGCCGCCGCCACCCCCGTTCACGGAGCTTTGACGCCGCAACGGCGGTCTTGCGCTTGGCCCCACAACCCCTAATGTGCCCTCATGTTTACCATCGAGCATGAATTCGACGCCACCGTCATCACCCTGATCGACGAATCCGACGCCCCCCTGCGCGAGGACGTCACCGTCTCTGCCTTCGCGGGGCAGATCACGATCGAGCAATGGGACGCCCGAACCGACCGTGTGGCCAAGATCACCCTGTCCCCCGCGCAGCTGAGCGATCTGACGGCGGCACTGAACCTGCCCGAGGGCATCTACCGAAGCAATTCCTGAGGATCGTCACATGGCCACCGGCACAGACATCAAGACCTATTTCAACGGCGCATGGCATGACGGCGATCTGCCCACCATCAAAGCCGCCGACCACGGGGCATGGCTGGGCACCACCGTTTTCGACGGGGCGCGGCTGTTCGACGGGCTCGCCCCGGACCTTGAGGCGCATTGCGCGCGGATCAACCGCTCGGCCCGGGCGCTGATGATCACCCCCACGGTCGAGACCGACGAGATGGTCGAGATGTGCCGCGAGGGGCTGAAGAGCTATTCGCGCGATCAGGCGGTCTATATCCGCCCCATGTATTGGGCGCTGGCAGGCGACGAGCTGGGCATCGTGCCGCGCGAAGGTGCCACCGGCTTTGCCATCAGCCTAGAGGCCATCCCCATGGCCCCGCCCGAGGCCGCGACCACCCTCACCCGCACCCGCTTCCGCCGCCCGGTGCTGGAGGATAACGTCGTAAACGCCAAGGCGGGCTGTCTCTACCCCAACAACGCCCGGATGATGGTCGAGGCGCGGTCCAAGGGGTTTGGCAACGCACTGGTCGCCGATGCCATGGGCAATGTCGCCGAAAGCGCCAGCGCCAATGTCTTCATGGTCAAGGATGGCGAAGTTTTCACCCCCATTCCCAATGGCACCTTCCTTGCCGGGATCACCCGTGCGCGGCATATGTCGAACATACGCGAGGCGGGGATGAAGGTGCATGAGACCGTCCTCAGCTTTGACGACTTCCATGCCGCCGATGAGGTTTTCCTGTCGGGCAATATGATGAAAGTCACGCCTGTCAGCGCCTTTGACGATACGCAATATGGCACTGGGGACAACCAGAACCCGGTCACGCGCCGGGTGCGCGAAATGTATTGGGACTGGGCCGCAAGTCAGCGCGGCTGAAGGCCCGGGCGGCAGCGGCGCGTGAAAGCGATTGCCAGCGCCGCCCGCCCGCGCCATGATCGCACCGCACCGGGAGGAGGTGCGGAGAGAGGGTTTGATGCGGAAATTCCTAGTGGTGTTGGACGATAGCACCGAATGTTTGAATGCCATGCGTTTCGCCGCCCTGCGCGCGGCGCGCACGGGGGGCGGCGTGGCCGTTCTGTCGGTGATCCCGCCCGAAGAGTTCAACCATTGGATCGGCGTCGGCGACCTGATGCGCGAAGAGGCCCGCGAACGGATCGAGGTGCATTTCGAAGTCTTCGCCAAATGGATGCGCGACAAACAGGGCGTCGATCCCGAGTTAATCATCCGCGAGGGCGAACCCACGGATGAGATCATTCAGCAACTTTCTGACGACCCCGACATCGGCGTTCTGGTGCTCGGCGCCAGCGGCGACCGCAAGAAAGGCCCCGGCCCGCTCGTCACGCAATTGTCGCGCTCCGCCGGTGCCCTGCCCGTCCCGATCACCATCGTGCCCGGCGATCTGAGCAAAGAACGGCTTGAAGCGATCACCTAAGCGCTCTGGCGCCCGCCCATTGATCGGCGCCGCAATTTAGAACGGTTCTAAACCTTGACTTGCCGCCCGCGCAGGCGCATATCAGTAGCCACGCCGAAAGCGAGGTACACCCCATGTTCATCCAGACCGAATCCACTCCGAACCCCGCAACGCTCAAGTTCCTGCCGGGTCAGACCGTGCTGGAGATGGGCACCGCCGATTTCCCCTCCCCCGAAGCCGGGGCGACGTCGCCACTGGCCCAACGGCTTTTCGCGGTCGAGGGCGTGACCGGCGTGTTCTTCGGCACCGATTTCGTCACCGTGACCAAGCAAGACGCGGTGGAATGGGACCATGTGAAACCCGCCCTGCTGGGCGCCATTATGGAGCATTTCCAGTCCGGTGAGCCGGTCATGGCCTCCGACCACCAGCCCACCTCCGGCCATGCCGCTCATGACGGCGAAGATGGTGAGATCGTCGGCCAGATCAAAGAGTTGCTGGACAGCCGCGTGCGTCCCGCCGTGGCTCAGGATGGTGGCGACATCACCTTCCACGGCTTTGAACGGGGCGTTGTCTACCTGCATATGCAGGGCGCCTGCGCGGGCTGCCCCTCCTCGACCCTGACATTGAAAATGGGCATCGAGAACCTGTTGCGCCACTACATCCCCGAGGTGACAGAGGTGCGCCCGGTTGCCTGAGCATGGCGCAAGCGGGCCGCTGATTCTGGCCTTCGACACATCGGCCGCGCATTGCGCGGCCGCTTTGCTGTCGGGCGACCGGATCTTGGCCTCCCGCACCGAGCCGATGACCAAGGGTCAGGCCGAGCGGATCATGGTCCTTTGCGCGGAATTGCTGAGCGAGGCTGGGCTCGCCTATGCCGACCTTACCGCGCTTGGCGTCGGCGTGGGGCCGGGGAATTTCACCGGCATCCGCATCGCCGTCTCCGCCGCGCGGGGGCTGGCGCTTGGCCTTGGCATTCCGGCAGTCGGCGTCGATGCTTTCGACGCGCTGCGCGAAGGCCATGACGGCCCCTGCGGCTGTGCGGTGGATGCCCGCCGCGATCAGGTATTTCTGCAAGGCTTTGACAACCCGGCCATTTCCACGCCCGTGCTCTATGATGCCACAGCCCTCCCGGCCTTCACCGGCCCGCTGATTGGCGCGGGCGGAGAGCCGCCTGCGATGCCCGTCGCCGAAGCCATCGCCCGCATTGCCGCGCGCCGTTTTGCCAGCAATCCGCCCCGGCCTGCGCCGCTTTACCTGCGCCCCGCCGATGCCGCCCCCGCCCGCGACGCCGCCCCGGTGCTGCTGCCGTGACACCGGCGGCTCTCGCCGCGCTCCACGCTGCGGCTTTCACCCAAGACAGGCCGTGGCAAGAGGCGGAGTTCGCAAGCCTGCTCGACAGCCCCTTCGTGCGCCTTTTCACCCGCCCCGGCGGCTTTGCCCTGACCCGCACCATCGCGGGCGAATCCGAATTGCTGACCCTTGCCGTGGACCCTGCGCAGCAGCGCCGGGGGCTGGGCCGGGCGCTGCTGCGCGACTGGCTGGCCGCCCTGCCCGCCGACTGTGAAAGCGCCTTTCTCGAAGTCGCCGCCGACAATCTGCCCGCCCGCGCGCTCTATGCGGATCAAGGCTTTGCCCAAATCGCCACCCGCCGTGCCTATTACGCGCGCAGCGGCGCCCCGCCCGTGGATGCCTGCATCCTGCAACGCATCTTGACCCATGGTCACGCTGGCGATCCGGGCGGCTTGCCCTCAAAAAGCGGTTGACCCTACCCCCCGCCTGCGCCCTAGATTATACCTGATCACATGATCCACAAACGCCGTGGCGGCAGCATCTGATTGACCGCCCGACACCACAACCCGGGAGACACCAAATGACCCTCATGACGAAATTCCTCGGCGCTGCTGCGGGCCTCGCGCTCACCGCCGGCGCGGCGGCAGCCGAACCGGCGCTGATCTTCGACCTCGGCGGTAAGTTCGACAAGAGCTTCAACGAAGCGGCCTTCAACGGTGCCTCCCGCTGGGCCGAAGAAACCGGCGGCAAATTCGCCGAGATCGAAATGCAGTCCGAAGCGCAGCGTGAGCAGGCTCTGCGCCGCTTTGCCGAATCCGGTGCCAACCCGATCATCACCATGGGTTTCGCCATGGCCGATCCGCTGGCGACCGTCGCACCCGACTACCCCGACACCAAGTTCGCCGTGATCGACGTAAACTGGCTTGACCTGCCCAACGTGCGTCAGGTCAGCTTTGCCGAACATGAGGGGTCTTACCTCGTCGGCGTGATGGCGGCGATGGCCTCCGAGAGCAACACCGTGGGCTTCGTCGGTGGCATGGACGTGCCGCTCATCCGTCACTTCGGCTGCGGCTATGCCCAAGGCGTCAAGGCGACGAACCCCGACGCCACCGTCATCGCCAACATGACCGGCACGACCCCCGCCGCGTGGAACGACCCGGTGAAAGGCTCCGAGATTACCAAGGCGCAGATCAACCAAGGCGCTGACGTGGTCTATGCCGCGGCGGGCGGCACCGGCGTGGGCGTGCTGCAAACCGCTGCCGACGAGGGCATCCTGTCGATCGGCGTGGACAGCAACCAGAACCACCTGCACCCGGGCAAGGTTCTGACTTCCATGCTGAAACGCGTCGATGTCGCCGTCTATGACGCGATGATGGCGGGCGAAGACCTTGAAGTCGGCGAAGTCGTGACCCTCGGCTTGGCCGAAGAAGGTGTCGGCGTTGCCATCGACGAACATAACCAAGAGCTTGTCACCGAAGAGATGAAGGCCGCTGTCGACGAAGCGCGCCAGAAGATCATCGACGGCGAGATCAAAGTGGTTTCCTACTATGAGAACGACAGCTGCCCGGCACTGGACTTCTGAGCCCGATTTATCCACAATCGACCCCCGGGGCCGCGCCGATCATCGGCGCGGCCCCTTTTAAAACCCCACAGCGTGACCGGGGCTGAGATGGACCAACGCCAGACCAAGGGCTGCCATGCCCGCAGGACCTTTTGACATGACCGATACCGCCCCCGCGATCGAACTCAAGGGCATTTCCAAGGCCTTCGGCCCGGTACAGGCCAACAAGGATATCTCGATCCGCGTCATGCCGGGCACGATCCACGGCATCATCGGCGAGAACGGCGCCGGCAAATCGACGCTGATGTCGATCCTCTATGGCTTCTACAAGGCCGACGCGGGCGAGATCTTCATCGGTGGCAAGAAGACCGACATCCCCGACAGCCAGGCCGCAATCGCCGCCGGCATCGGCATGGTGTTCCAGCACTTCAAGCTGGTCGAAAACTTCACCGTTCTGGAAAACATCATCCTCGGGGCCGAGGATGGCCGCCTCTTGAAGCCCTCGCTGTCGAAGGCGCGCAAGACGCTGATCGAACTGTCGAAGGACTACGGCCTGAACGTCGACCCCGACGCGCTGATCCAAGACATCGGCGTGGGCATGCAGCAGCGCGTGGAGATCCTGAAAGCGCTCTACCGGCAGGCCGACATCCTCATCCTCGATGAGCCCACCGGCGTGCTGACCCCCGCCGAGGCCGACCAGCTGTTCCGCATCCTCGGGCGTCTGCGCTCTGAGGGCAAGACCATCATCCTGATCACCCACAAACTGCGCGAGATCATGGAGATCACCGACACCGTGTCGGTCATGCGCCGCGGCCAGATGACCGCCACCGTGAAAACCGCCGAGACCTCGCCGCAGGAACTGGCCGAGCTGATGGTCGGGCGCAAGGTGCTCTTGCGCGTCAACAAAGAGCCCGCCACCCCGGGCGAGGTGATCCTCGACATCAAGGACCTGCGGGTCGTCGACGACAAGGGCGTCGAGCGGCTGCGCGGGATCGACCTGCAGATCCGCGCGGGCGAAGTGCTGGGCCTTGCGGGCGTCGCGGGCAACGGCCAGTCGGAACTTTTGGAGGTGCTGGGCGGCTATGCCGACGGTACGGGCAACGTCACGCTCAACGGCACCCCGCTGGACCTGTCGGGCAAGAAAAGCGACGGCCAGTCGCGCCGCGCCCGCGGCGTCGCCCATGTGCCCGAAGACCGCCAGCGCGAGGGTCTGATCATGGATTTTCAGGCTTGGGAGAACAACGTCTTCGGCTACCACCACGACGACCGCTTCAACAGCGGCATGCTGATGGACCACGCCGCAATCCGCGCCGACGCCGAAGACAAGATGGCCCGTTTCGACGTGCGCCCGCCCGATCCGACGCTGGCGGCCAAGAACTTCTCGGGCGGCAACCAGCAGAAGATCGTTCTGGCCCGCGAGATCGAGCGCAACCCCGACCTGCTGCTGATCGGCCAGCCCACCCGCGGCGTCGACATCGGCGCCATCGAATTCATCCACGAGCAGATCACCGCCCTGCGCGATCAGGGAAAGGCGATCCTGCTGGTCTCGGTCGAGCTTGAAGAAATCCTCGCCCTGTCGGACCGCATCGCGGTGATGTTCGACGGGCAGATCATGGGCGAACGTGCCGCCGACCAGACCGACGAAAAGGAGCTTGGGCTGCTGATGGCCGGGATCACCGATACCGAGAACGAACACAGCGTGGCCGAGGTCGAGGCCAATCTCGCCCGGGCGGGCGGCGACGCGCGCAAGGAGGTCTGAGATGGACGTGATGCCGAAATGGGCCGAGGTGATCCTCGTGCCGCTGATTTCCCTGCTGCTGGCCGCCGTGCTCTCGGCGCTGGTGATCCTGTCGATCGGCGAAGACCCGGTCGCGGCGGTGAACCTCATGGTCAAGGGTGCACTCGGCTCGACCTATGGCTGGGGCTACACGCTGTATTATGCCACCAACTTCATCTTCACCGGCCTTGCCGTCGCCGTGGCCTTTCACGCGCGGCTCTTTAACATCGGCGGTGAGGGTCAGGCGATGCTGGGGGGCTTGGGCGTGGCGCTGGCCGCGCTCTACATTCCCTGGCCGCATTGGACGCTGGCGTTGATCGGCTGTGGGGTCATGGCCGGCCTTCTGGGCGCGGTCTGGGCGGCGATCCCGGGCTGGCTACAGGCCAAGCGCGGCTCGCACGTCGTGATCACCACGATCATGTTCAACTTCATCGCCGCGGCGCTTTTGAACTACGTTCTGGTCAACGTCATGCGCCCGCCCGGCAGCATGGACCCGGCCAGCGCCCGCTTCCCCGAGGCCGTGCATCTGCCGACCTTGCACGAACTCCTTGCCCCGCTTGGCATCGCCTTCTCCAAATCCGCACCCGCCAACGTCTCGCTGCTGGTAGCTGTCGCGGCCTGCGTGGCGATCTGGATGCTGATCTGGCGCACCCGTCTGGGCTATGAAATCCGCGCCTACGGCCATTCGCAGCCGGCGGCGCGATACGCTGGCATTTCGCCCGTGCGCATCACCATGATCACCATGATCATCTCGGGCGCGCTGGCGGGGCTGATGGCGATCAACAACGTCATGGGCGAAAGCGAACGTCTGGTACTGAACGCGACCGAGGGCGCGGGCTTCATCGGCATCGCCGTGGCGCTGATGGGCCGCTCGCATCCCGTGGGCGTCTTCTTTGCCGCCCTGTTGTTCGGCTTCCTTTACCAGGGCGGCGCGGAACTGGCGCTCTGGACCTCGATCCCGCGCGAGCTGATCGTCGTGATCCAGGCGCTCGTGATCCTCTTCACCGGCGCGCTCGACAACATGGTGCGGATGCCGCTGGAACGCCTCTTCCTGATGTTCCGCCGCCCCGGCCCGCCGAAACCCGGCCCGCGCAGCGCCCAGTCGGAGGGCGCCGAATGACCCAGAACACCCCCCTGAGAAAGCGGGTCTGACCTATGGACTATATCACGCTCATCCAATTGCTCGACAGCACCGTGCGGCTTGCCACGCCGCTGCTTCTGGCCTGTCTTGCCGGTCTTTTCTCCGAACGCGCGGGCGTCTTCGACATCGGGCTCGAGGGCAAGATGCTGGCTGCGGCCTTCTTCTCGGCGGCGCTGGCGTCGATCACCGGCTCGGTCTGGATCGGTCTGGCGGCGGGCATCGCCTCCTCGCTGGCGCTCAGCGCCGTGCATGGCCTTGCCTCGATCACCTTCCGTGGCAACCAACTGATCTCCGGCGTGGCGATCAACTTCCTCGCCGCGGGCATGACCGTGCTGATCGCGCAGGACTGGTTCGCCCAAGGGGGCCGCACGCCCTCGCTCTTCGGCGGCGCGCGGTTCGAGCCGATCACCCTGCCCTTCGCCGAGGAGATGGAGAGCGTGCCGGTCATCGGCCCGCTCTACGAAGAGCTGATCTCCGGCCATTCGATCCTCGTCTATGCCGCCTTCCTCGCGGTGCCGATGACATGGTGGATCCTGTTCCGCACCCGCTTCGGCCTGCGCCTGCGCGCCGTGGGCGAGAACCCCGCCGCCGTCGACACCGCCGGTGTCTCGGTCGTGGGTTTGCGCTATGCCGCCGTGGCCATCGCGGGGCTGCTCTGCGGCGTGGCGGGCGCCTATCTCAGCACCGCGCTACAAGCGGGTTTCGTCAAGGACATGTCCGCGGGCCGCGGCTTCATCGCGCTGGCGGCACTCATCTTCGCCAAGTGGCGGCCTTGGTACGCGCTTTGGGCCACGCTGCTCTTCGGCCTTTTCGGGGCGCTGGAAACCCGGCCTGACGTGATCCAGTCGGTCATCGGCATCAAGGTGCAGGGCCAGCTTCTGGGCGCCCTGCCCTACCTGATGACCGTGGTGATCCTCGCCGGTTTCGTCGGGAAAGCGATCCCGCCGCGCGCGGGTGGCGAGCCCTATGTGAAAGAACGCTGACACTTCCTTCCGGCCCTTGCACCCGAGGGCCGGATCGGCGCGACCTTTCAAAGTCGTCGCCTCACCGCGACAAGCTATGTTGAACTGCGCCGCCGTTCGGGGCTAGGAAACGTCATGCAAATCTACCTGCCCATTGCCGAAGTATCGGTCAACGCCTTCCTCCTTTTGGGGCTGGGCGGCATCGTGGGCATCCTGTCGGGCATGTTCGGCGTCGGCGGCGGCTTTCTGATCACGCCGCTGCTGTTCTTTGTCGGCATCCCGCCCGCCGTGGCGGTGGCGACCTCGACCAATCAGATCGTGGCCTCTTCCTTCTCGGCGCTTCTGGCGCATCTCAAGCGGAAGACGGTCGATTTCCGAATGGGCTGGGTTCTGCTGGCCGGGGGGCTGATCGGCTCCGGCATCGGCATGTTCATCTTCAACTACCTGAAATCGCTGGGCCAAGTCGATCTGCTGGTGACGCTTTGCTATGTCGTCTTTCTTGGCATCATCGGCGGGCTGATGTTCGTGGAATCGCTCCGCGCCATCCGCCGCACCCGCAAGGGGGGCCGGGTCAAACGCAAGAAACACTATTGGGTGCATGGGCTGCCGTTTAAAATCCGCTTTCGGGTTTCGGGCCTTTATATCTCGGTGATCCCGCCGGTGCTGGTCGGCGCGGCGGTCGGGATGCTCTCGGCGATCATGGGGGTGGGCGGCGGTTTCATCATGGTGCCCGCGATGATCTACCTGCTCGGCATGCCGACCAAAGTCGTCATCGGCACCTCGCTGTTGCAGATCATCTTCGTCACCGGCTTCACCACCATGCTCCATGCCACCACCAACCAGACGGTCGACATCGTGCTGGCAGTGCTACTGCTGGTGGGCGGCGTGTTGGGCGCGCAGGTGGGCACGCGGATCGGCGTGCGGATGCAGGCCGAACAGCTGCGCATCCTGCTGGCGGTGCTGGTCTTGGCGGTCTGCGGCAAGCTGGCGCTCGACCTTCTGCTGGAACCCGCTGAACTCTATTCTCTCAGCCCGGTGGCCGCGGAATGATGCGCGCGGTGATCGCCTTTCTCGGCCTGTGTTTCACGGCCCTGACCGCCATGGCGGAAGAGGAAATCGTGCTTGGCCTCAGCCAGGCCGAAGTCTCCATCACCACCAATTTCGACGGGTCCGAGATCCTTGTCTACGGGGCCGTGAAACGCGAAGCGCCGATCCCCGAGGGCGCGCCGCTCGAAGTCGTCATTACCGTCTCCGGCCCATCGGCCCCGGTCATGGTGCGCCGGAAAGAGCGGCGTTTTGGCATCTGGGTGAACACCGCCGCGGTTGAGGTCGACCGCGCGCCGAGCTTCTACGCCGTCGTCACCTCCGGCCCGCTGGCCGAGGTGCTCAAACGCATCGAAGACCTGCGCCACCGCATCTCCATCCCCCGCGCCATCCGGTCGGTCGGCGCCCCGATGGAGATCGCGGACCCCACCCAGTTCACCGACGCGCTGATCCGCGTGCGGAAAGATGCCAACCTGTACCAAGTCATCGAAGACGGGGTGAAGGTGGATGAGCAAACCCTCTTCCGCGCCGCCGTCGCCCTGCCCGCCTCGCTCACCGAAGGGGCCTATGACACGCGGATTTTCCTCACGCGCGGCGGCGATGTGGTGGCGCAATATGAGACGATCATCGACGTGCGCAAGGTCGGGATGGAGCGTTGGCTGTTCAACCTCGCCCATCAGCAGGCGTTTCTCTACGGGCTGCTATCGCTCTTCATTGCGGTTGCCGCGGGCTGGGGCGCCTCTGCTGTCTTTGGGTTGCTGCGCCGCTAAGCCGCGCCATCCTCGGTCGCCTCAAGCGTCAGCGCCGCCGCGGGCGCCGCCCGCAGATCGTCCACCCTGAGCGGCCCCGAAGGCTTGCTCAACCGGTTGCGCACCACCCAGATCAGCCGCTCCTGCGCGCGGGTGATGGCGACGTAAGCCAGCCGTTTCCACAGCGGCTGCCCGGCCTCAGACCGCCCCATCCGCGCGGCGGCATAGAGATCGGGCGCGAAGACCTGCACGTTCTCCCACTGGCTGCCCTGCGCCTTGTGGATCGTCACCGCCGCGCCATGCAGGAAAGTCGCCCCCATACGTGCGGCGAAGGGGATAAAGGGTTCCTCCTCATCCGGCTTCTCGATCTTCACGATCGAGGCGGCACTCACCTGCGGGTCTTCGGCCCCGATCACATGCAAGCGGCTGAACCCGGGCTTGCGCCCCTCGCCCAGATAGACCACCTGCGCGCCCTTGATCAGGCCGCGCGCCTCAAGGTCCAGCCGTTTCTTGCGGTGTTTCAGCGGCAGTTCGATCCCGTCGCAGATCAGCGGCTCGCCCGCCAGCAACGCATCTTCGGGCGCGCCATGCACGGCGCGAAAGGCGTTGATCAGCCGGATGCGCGTCGCGTTGCGCCAGACCAACACCGGGCTGCGCGCCATCAAGTCCACCTCAACCCGCTGGCCCCAGACCACCCGGTCATCTTTCCGCGCCGCCTCCTCGACCATACGCTCGAAATCGTAGAACTCGAGCTGCGGATCGGCCAAGGCATGGGCCAAGTCGAGGATCGGATTATCTGCCTCCTGCCGGTGAATGCGGTTGAGGTTTAACACCCGCTTCTCGGGCAGTTTCTCGAAAACCATGGTCCCCGACTGCCCCACCGGCGCCAGCTGCGCCGGATCGCCGAACAACAAGAGCGTCGGGAAAATCTCCTTGAGATCCTCGAACTGCTTATCGTCCAGCATCGAGCTTTCGTCGACAAAGCCGATGTCCAAGGGCTCCTCGCGCCGCTTCCAGCCGGTGATGAAATCGCTGCCGCGCAGCCCCGCCGCGGCCAGCGCCCCGGGCACCGACTTGTTGCCCGCAAAAAACGCCGCCGCCCGGTCCAGCGCCTGTTCGCTCAAGCCCTCGATCTCGGGCTTATCGCCATTGCCGGTCAGCCATTCGGCGATGCGCTCGTACTCGGGGTGATAGACCGGCGTGTAGAGAATGCGGTGGATCGTCGTCGCCGGCACCCCGCGCAGGCGCAGCACGCTTGCAGCCTTGTTGGTGGGCGCGAGGATCGCCAAGCTGCGCTTCTCGCGCTTCTTGCGCGATTCGTAGTCGCCCGAGACGATCTCGACCCCCGCCGCCTCCAGCGCGCGGTAAAGCTCGGCCAGCAGCAGGGTCTTGCCCGATCCGGCCTTCCCGGTCACCGCCATCACCTGATCCGGCCCGCCCGCAGGCGGCATCAAAAGCGAGTCGTCCAGATCAATGCCCGCCGAACGCAGCATATCGGCCACCTTGTCATGGGCGGCGGCTTGGTCATCGGAATAGGTGAGCGCGGTAGATGTCATTGGGCGACCCTAAATGAGCCCCGCGCCGGGGGCCAGATGGCTTTGCCCCGCCCGCCTGCAATTCATGTGGATTATCCGCCTCAGACGACGATGAGCCCCCGGCTGAGTGCACGGGCGACAGCATGTGTGGTGTTGGATGCCCCGAGTTTGAAGCGGGCGCTTTCCACATAGGCGCGCAGCGTATGTTCCGAGATCGACAGACGGTCGGCCACCTGCGCGCGGCTATAGCCGACCGCCAGCAGGGTCATCGCATCCACCTCGCGCGGGGAGAGCGCCTGCACGGCACCCGGCGCCCGCTCCGGAGCCAACGCCAGCGCCTTTTCATTGAAGCAATGTGCCGCCCAGATCAAATCGCGCCGGTGCCGCGCGGTGAAAGCGGCCCAAACCCGATCGGTGCAACTGTGGTTCGTGGTGAAAAGCGCGAATTGCCCATGCGGCCCCCGGATCGGAACCGAGAAGCCCTGATCGCCGACCCCATGATCCAAAGCATCCCGGCGAAACTGCCGCGCCGCGCGCGAGGACCAATCGAGGTCTTTCCAATCCACCGGCTCGAACCGGCGATAGCAGCCTGCGACCACGGGATCGATGCGCAGGTAGTTATGCGCCTGATAGCGCTCAGACCAGAGCGCGCCATAGGTGCCGCAGCCATATTGCACCCCCGCCGTATCGACCCAGTGATAGACGACGTGCAAAATGCCATAGTGATCGCGCAGGTCTTTGCAGGCCTGCCCAAGGGCGGGCTGGCCATCAGCCTGCGCCAGCCTTTCCCAAATCCGTTCCAGATGCGGCTCTATCCTCATGCGTCCGGCCCACGGCCCTTTCGCGTTGCAAGGACATCTCAGCCAAAGCGATCAGCGCCGCGTCGTCCAACTGTTCCGCCGTGCGCGGCAGTTGGTTCGCCATGGCAAACGCCCTGAGATCGGCCAAAACGTCCAATATCCAATCATCTCGCATGAGGGTCGCCCAGCTTTGGTTAATGGCAGATTAATACAACCATAGCATGTACCAAATTTTGCACCATCCGCGCTTTCTGCCCCCCCATAAATGGCGGGGTTTCGGGCGCTAAGCCGCTGTTTCTAAGGGGCGCCACGCAAAACCCCCGCAGCCGAAGCCACGGGGGTCTCATCCTTGCCAAAAAGTGACGCTCAGTCGCGGGCGACCAGCGTGTCCTCCAGCGTGCGCAGCCCAGTCGTTGGCGCTTGGACCAGCACCGACATATTGCCCGGCTTATGTTCGTTGCGCATCATCTTCATATGCGCTTCGGGCAGGTCGGCCCAGCTAAAGACCTCGGACATGCAGGGGTCGAGCCGCCGCTCCATCATCAGCTTGTTGGCGGCACTCGCCTGTTTGAGATGGGCAAAGTGGCTGCCCTGCAGGCGCTTCTGGTGCATCCACATGTAGCGCACGTCGAAGGTCAGGTTGAACCCAGAGGTGCCGGCGCAGATCACCACCATGCCGCCCTTTTTGACGACGAAGGTGGAGACTGGGAAGGTCGCCTCGCCGGGGTGCTCGAAGACCATATCGACATTCACGCCCTTGCCGGTGATGTCCCAGATCGCTTTGCCGAACTTGCGCGCCTCTTTGAACCACTCGGCATATTCCGGCGTGTTCACCGTGGGCAATTGGCCCCAGCAGTTGAAGTCCTTGCGGTTCAGCACCCCCTTGGCGCCCAGATCCATCACGAACTGCCGCTTGCTCTCGTCCGAAATCACGCCGATCGCATTGGCGCCCGCGGTGTTGATAAGCTGGATCGCATAGGAGCCGAGGCCACCCGACGCCCCCCAAACCAGCACGTTCTGCCCGGGCTTCAGGTCATGCGGCTCATGGCCAAAAAGCATCCGGTAGGCGGTGGCCAGCGTCAGCGTGTAGCAGGCACTCTCTTCCCAGGTCAGATGCTTGGGCCGCGGCATCAGCTGCTGGCTCTGCACCCGCGTGAACTGCGCGAAGGAGCCGTCGGGCGTCTCATAGCCCCAGATCCGCTGGCTGGGGGAATACATCGGGTCGCCGCCGTTGCATTCCTCGTCGTCACCGTCGTCTTGGTTGCAGTGGATCACCACCTCGTCGCCGACCTTCCAGCGGGTCACCTTGTCGCCTACCGCCCAGACGATGCCCGAGGCATCGGAGCCCGCGATGTGGTAAGGCTCGCCATGGCCGTCGAAGGGGCTGATCGGCACGCCGCGCGCGGCCCAGACACCATTGTAGTTGATGCCCGCCGCCATCACGAGGACCAGCACGTCTTGGCTGTCGAGCTTGGGCACATCGACCACTTCCTGCAGCATCGCGCTGTCCGGGTCGCCGTGCCGTTCGCGGCGGATCGCCCAAGCATACATCTGTTTCGGGACATGCCCCATCGGGGGCATCTCGCCCACTTCATAGAGGTCCTTTTGCGGGGCGTCATATTCGGCGTGTTTCGTATCCAGTGCCATGTGGGCCTCCTGCCGGTGATCGGTGTCTACAAGGTCTGTGCCGCACCGCAGAATCGCGGCGGCTCCCTTTCGGGATATGATCCACCACGCAACAATGCAACCCCTAGATGCCGCCGTTTGTAATTTTATGACCCAGCAGTCGCAGCAATTTCTGCCGCAGGTGCAGCATCATCCGCCGGAAAATGTGCAATGGAATTAGCGTAGAAGGCCAAGACGGGCGCCTGCCCTTCGACGATCTCCAGCCCCTCTGGACCTTCGGAAATGACGCCACGTTTCTTCAGCCGCGCAACGGCGCGGGCGACCCGTTCGGGCAGGACTTCCGGCTTCGGCACCCGGTTGCGCGACGGCATCCGCTCCAAAGTCGCGGCGACTTCGGCCAGCAGGTCGGCCTCCTGCATCGGACGCGCGGCCTGCAACATCACCCGCGCGATTAGCGGCACGGTCAGCACCGGCATCGCCTGCGCGATCCGGTCCATCAGCATTTCGGACAGTTCCGAGACCGGCACCCCGGCCCCGGTGCGACGCAGCGACAGCGGATCGCCAAAGGTCACCGCCGCCGTGCCAAAACGCGTGTCGCGCCCGCGCAGCCGCCGCCACATCTTGCGCAGCACAAAGCCCGCGACCACCGTGGTCCGCGCCCCGAAACGCCGGTCCCCGCGCTGCCCGGCCGCGATCAGCACACGGTCCTCCAGCACCCGGTCATAGTTGATCGCCACGGGCACAAAGATGATGTCGCGCTCGCCTTCGGGATCGAACCCATCCACGACATAGGACAGAAGCCCGACCTTCGGCGGCTGCAAGGCCCCGGTCAGGCTCAAGCCGCCCTCGGGATAGAACGCCTGCGTCACCCCGCCCGTGGTGGCCATCTGCACGTAGCGCGCCAAAACCTTGCGATAGAGCGCCCCGCGCGACCGGCGGCGGATAAAATACGCCCCCATGGAGCGGATCAGCGTGCTCAGCGGCCAGACCCGCGCCCATTCCCCCACCGCATAGCTCAGCGCCGAAGACCGCGCGGCCAGATAGGTCACCAGCATATAATCCATGTTCGACCGGTGGTTCATGATGAAAACCACCGTGGCATCCCGCGGCAGCGCGGCGAAAGTTGTCTCGTTACTCACCGCCGTCTCGACCCGGTAGACCGTATTGGTCAACAGCCGCGCCAGGCGGATGCCGAAACTGAAATAGGCAAAGGCCGAAAACCGCGGCACGATCTCGCGCGCATATTCCCGCGCCTTTTGAAAGGCCACGTTTTCGGGCACGCCGTTGCTGCGGGCGTAATTGACGATCTCTTGGCTGACCTCCGGATCATAGATCAGCCGCTGGATCATGTCGTGCCGCCGCGCCAATTTGAAGGGCTCGATGGGCCGGGTCAGCCGCTTGTTCAACCGCTCCACCGCCCGTTCGAGCCGACGGCGAAAGAACCAACGCACCGAAGGCAGCAGAAAATGGCTTAGCGCCGTGACGGCTGCGAAAACCACGATGAGGATGAACAGCCAAAGGGGCAATTGCACAGTCTGCGTCATGGCTTAACCCTTACAGCGCGCGGGCGAGAGGACAATATTTATCTGTTTCCCGCCCGCTCAAGCGACCCGAGTGATGCCGCAACGCAGCGAATTGACAGAGGCATATTATTTCCCCTATCAACGCAATGACGCAACTTTATTGCCATCCAGATTCAAGAGGCCACAATGACCCAACCGCAGAAAGACCGCCCCTGGCTCATTCGCACCTACGCGGGCCATTCCACCGCCGCCGCGTCCAACGCGCTTTACCGCTCGAACCTCGAGCGCGGGCAGACCGGCCTTTCCGTAGCCTTCGACCTGCCGACCCAAACCGGCTATGACAGCGACCATGTGCTCAGCCGCGGCGAGGTGGGCAAGGTGGGCGTGCCGGTCAATCACCTCGGAGATATGCGCGCGCTGTTTGACGGCATCCCGCTGGAACAGATGAACACCTCGATGACGATCAATGCCACCGCCCCTTGGCTGCTGGCACTCTATATCGCGGTGGCCGAGGAACAGGGCGCGGATGTCGCCAAGCTGCAAGGCACGGTGCAAAACGACCTGATCAAGGAATACCTCAGCCGCGGCACCTATATCTGCCCGCCTGCGCCATCGCTTAAGATGATCGCGGATGTGGCCGAATTCTGCTATACGAATGTGCCGAAATGGAACCCGATGAACGTCTGTTCCTACCACCTGCAAGAAGCAGGCGCGACACCGGAACAGGAATTGGCCTTTGCACTGGCCACCGCCACCGCCGTGCTCGACGCGCTGAAACCCCGCGTCCCGGCAGAGGATTTCCCGAAATTGGTGGGCCGGATTTCCTTCTTTGTGAACGCAGGCATCCGCTTCGTCACCGAAATGTGCAAAATGCGCGCCTTCGTAGACCTTTGGGACGAGATTTGCCGCGAGCGCTATGGTGTCGAAGACCCCAAATTCCGTCGATTTCGCTATGGGGTGCAGGTCAATTCGCTGGGGCTGACCGAACAACAGCCCGAGAATAACGTCTACCGTATTCTCATCGAAATGCTGGCCGTGACCCTGTCGAAAAAGGCCCGCGCCCGCGCCGTGCAATTGCCCGCATGGAACGAAGCCCTCGGCCTGCCCCGCCCGTGGGATCAACAATGGTCGATGCGGATGCAGCAGATCATGGCCCATGAGACGGATCTTTTGGAATTCGACGATCTATTCGACGGCAATCCGGCAGTCGATGCCAAGGTCGAATTGCTCAAGGAAGGCGCGCGGGCCGAATTGGCGAATCTCGATGGTATGGGCGGCGCGATTTCCGCAATTGATTACATGAAAGGACGTTTGGTCGAAAGCAATGCCGACCGGCTGCGCCGCATCGAAAGCGGCGAAACCGTGGTGGTCGGTGTCAACAAATGGCAGCAGGGCGCGCCCTCGCCCCTGATGACCGGCGCGGGCGATATCATGCAATCCGACCCCGGCGCCGAGGCCGACCAACTCGCCCGCCTCGACAGATGGCGCAGCGCGCGCGACGAGGGTGCCGTGAAACAGGCGCTGGCCGATCTGCGCGCCGCGGCACAAGCGGGCGAGAACATCATGCCCGCCTCTATCGCCGCCGCAAAAGCCGGGGTGACCACCGGCGAATGGGCCACGCAAATGCGCGCCGTTCACGGGGAATATCGTGGCCCCACAGGGGTTTCCGCAAGCCAGTCCAACAAGACCGAAGGACTGGACGACCTGCGTGATGCGGTGGATGCGGTCAGCGACAAATTGGGCCGGAGGTTGAAATTCCTCGTTGGCAAACCGGGGCTCGACGGCCACTCAAACGGGGCCGAGCAGATCGCCGTCCGCGCCCGCGATTGCGGCATGGACATCAGCTATGAAGGCATCCGTCTGACACCTGCGGAGATCGTGGAGGCCGCGCAGACGGAAGCCGCCCATGTGGTCGGCCTGTCGATCCTCTCGGGCTCCCATGTGCCCTTGGTCGAAGACCTAATGGAACGCATGGCCGAAGCCGGGTTGACGCATATTCCCGTCATCGTCGGCGGCATCATTCCCGAGGCCGACGCGACCCGTTTGCGCGCCGCCGGGGTGGCGCAGGTCTATACGCCGAAGGACTTTGAATTGAACGTCATCATGCAAGATATCATTACGCTCGCCGATCCCAAAGCGGTGGCGGCGGAATAGGCTGACACAAAATACATCGTGCAATTAACCTATTGGCTCTATAATTCCCTCTCCCAGCACAATCTGGAAAGGAAATATCAGATATGGAAAAAGACCTGAAATCCATGAGCCGCAAGGAATTGGAGAAACTTCTGTCGGATGTCAAAAAGGCATTGCAGGCCGCACAGGCCCGCGAACGCCGCGCCGCACGCAAGGCGGCGCAAAAGGCAGCGGCGGAATATGGCTTTTCCCTGAATGAGTTAGCTGATGAAGCCCCCGCGCCGAAGAAGGCTAAGAAGCCGCGCAAGGCGCCCGGCGGTCCGAAATCGAAACCCCAATTTGCCAATCCGGAAAACCCGTCCCAGACTTGGACTGGAAAAGGCCGCCAGCCGAATTGGTTTCGCGCTCAGATAGATAAAGGCGCCGACCCGGAAACGATGCGGGTGTAATACTTCCCCGAATACGGGAATTTCGCGCCGGTTGAATAGCAATTCACCGGCGCTTTTTATTGTTGACGGAAAAGTGAATTGGACAGTGATCTCCGGCACGGTGCTGAGCGGGAGTTAACGTCGCCGCGCCTGCCCTACTGCGGCCCCCCGGCCCCACGGCAGCCCTTGTGAAGCCCGCCGCGCGCAGGCAAAATGCGCCAAACATCAGGAGACAGAAATGACCGTCCATATTGGCGCGAAACCCGGCGATATCGCCGAAACCGTATTGATGCCTGGCGATCCCTACCGCGCGAAATGGGCGGCGGAGACCTTTCTCGAAGGGGCCGAACTGGTCAATGAAGTGCGCGGCATGCTGGGTTTTACCGGCACATGGCGCGGCAACCGGGTGACGATCCAAGGCTCGGGCATGGGCATGCCCTCGCTGTCGATCTACGCCAATGAGCTGATGACCGAATATGGCGCGCAGACCCTGATCCGCATCGGCTCTTGCGGCGGCATGCAATCTCATGTCGGCATCCGCGACGTGATCATCGCCATGACGGCGAGCACGATCACCTCGCCCTCCACGGGCATTTTCCGCGAATTGAACTACGCCCCCTGCGCCGATTACGGCCTATTGAGCGCCGCCGTGGCCGCTGCCGAAAAGCTGGAGGCAAAGACCCATGTAGGCGGCATCTATTCTTCGGACGTCTTCTATGCGGAGCGCCCCGACCTTGACGAGCAGATGGTGCGCCATGGCATCCTCGGTGTCGAGATGGAAGCGGCCGAGCTTTACACGCTGGCCGCGCGGCACAAGCGGCGGGCATTGGCGGTGCTGACAGTAAGCGATCATCTCCAGACCGGCGAGGCGCTGCCATCGGAGGACCGGGAGAAGAGCTTTGGCGATATGGTCGAGATTGCGCTGGAGGCGGCCTTTGCCTGAGTGCGGCGCCTGCTGAGAGGGCGGGATTGGTATTTGAAAAAGGATGAAGGGGCGCGGCGGGGGTCGCGCCTTTTTTCGTGGCTTGGCGGGTGGTGTGAGCGAGGGGGGTGCTTCGTTGGTTGGCGCTCGCGTGTGGGGAGAGTGCGGAAGGTATTTGGGAAAGGATGAAGGGAGGGGGTGTGGCGCGTCTTTCAGGCGTGTTGGCCAGCGAGGCGGCCGGAGTAGAGGCAGCCGCCCAAGAAGGTGCCTTCGAGGGCGTTGTAGCCGTGGTAGCCGCCGCCACCGAAGCCGCAGACCTCTCCGGCGGCGAAGAGGCCGGGGAGGATGGTGCCCGCCGGCGTGAGCACTCGGCCTTGGGTATCGCTGTGTAATCCGCCGAGCGATTTGCGGGTGAGGATGTTCAGGCGCACGGCGATGAGCGGGCCGTTGGCCGGGTCGAGAATGGCGTGGGGTTTGGCGGTGCGGATCAAGCGGTCGCCACGATAGTTGCGGGCGCCGCGGATTGCGGTGATCTGGGCGTCTTTGGCGAAGGGGTTGTCGAGCTGGCCGTCGCGGGCCGCGATTTGGGCGCGGATGTGCTCTGGGGCAAGGGGAGCGTCTGCTGTGAGGGCGTTCATCCGGGTAACGAGGGTTTCCAAGTCCTCGGCGACGATGAAATCCGCGCCCTTTTCTTTGAAAGCCTCGACTGCGGCGGTCGCCCCCTTGCCGAGCCGTGCTTTCAAGACTTCGCCCCATTTGCCTGAGGTGAGGTCGGGGTTCTGTTCGGATCCCGAGAGGGCGAACTCCTTTTCGATGATCTTTTGGGTGAGGATGAACCAGCTGTGTTCGCCCGCTTGCAGGATGCGTTTGAGGGTCGAGAGCGTGTCGAAGCCGGGCAGGCAGGGTGCTTCCATCCGGTCGCCGCGCGCGTCGAACCACATCGAGGACGGCCCGGGCAGGATGCGGATGCCGTGGTTGGGCCAGATCGGATCCCAGTTCTGGACGCCCTCGCAATAGTGCCACATGCGGTCTTCGTTGATCAGCCCCGCCCCGGCCTCGGCGGCGATGGCGTGCATCTTGCCGTCGACGTAGTCGGGCACGCCGCTGACCATCCGGCCCGGCGCGGGGCCGAGGCGGTCTTTCGGCCAGTGTTGCCGCACCAGATCGTGGTTGGCGCCGATGCCGCCGGTGGTGAGGATCACGGCCTCGGCGGCATGTTCGAATTGGCCTGTGGCGTTGCGTGACGTGCTTTGACCGCGCGGGGCGTCGCTGTCTTCCAGCACCTCGCCCGCCACGCCGGTGACCGCGCCATTGGTGATGACAAGCCGCGTGACCCGGTGGCGGAAGGCGAGGCGCAGTTTGCCCGCTGCCGCATATTCCTGCATCAGCCGGGCGAAGGGGGCGACGATGCCGGTGCCGGTGCCCCAGGTGATGTGGAAGCGCGGGACAGAGTTGCCGTGGCCATGCGCCCCTGCCCCGCCGCGCTCGGCCCAGCCGACGACCGGGAACCAGCGCAGGCCGAAACCTTGCAACCATGCGCGCATGTCGCCCGCCGCCCAGTCGATGAAACCTTCCGCCAGCCTGCGGGGGTTGGCGTCCTCGGCCCGGTCGAACTGCGCCGAGCCCATCCAGTCGCGATAGGCAAGCTTGGCGCTGTCGCGGATGCCCATGCGGCGTTGTTCGGGCGTGTCGACCATGAAGAGACCGCCGAGCGACCAATAGGCCTGCCCGCCGAGGCTTTGCGGGGCTTCTTGGTCCAGCAGAAGCACGCGGCGGCCGCGCAGCACGGCCTCATGTGCGGCGACCATGCCGGCCAGACCCGCGCCCACGACGATCACATCTGCTTTGAAACGCGCACCCATTGCCGCCCCCCCCTGTTCCGGCAAGCTTGCGGTGGTCTGGGGGCAAAAGCAAGTCACAGACGCGGGGTGTCGAGCCCTTTGAGACAGCGGTCGGGCGCGCCTTCGCTGCGGTAGGCTTCGGCCCCGCAGGCGACGCAGTGGTATTTGCGCAGGGCGCCCTTGTCCCCCGCCCGGTCTTCGCGCCAGCGGCAGTCGCGCGTGGGCGCGTTGCGACGGGCAAAGATCAGCACGATCACAAAGACGATAACGATGACGAAGGGTAGGATCATGGGGAAAACCAAAGGCCCGGCGCTTGGCCGGGCCTTGTTGTTTTTAGACGGTCCGTTCGACCATCAGCTTCTTGATATTGGCAATCGCCGCTGCCGGGTTCAGCCCCTTGGGGCAGGTCTTGGCGCAGTTCATGATCGTGTGACAGCGGTAGAGCTTGAACGGATCCTCAAGGTCATCCAGACGCTCGCCCGTGGCCTCGTCCCGGCTGTCGATGATCCAGCGGTAGGCATGCAGGAGCGCCGCCGGCCCGAGGTAGCGGTCGCCGTTCCACCAGTAGCTGGGGCAGGAGGTCGAGCAGCAGGCGCACATGATGCACTCGTAAAGACCGTCGAGCTTGGCGCGGTCGTCGATCGACTGTTTCCACTCCTTGCGCGGCTCGGGCGTGTCGGTTTCCAGCCAGGGCTGGATCGAGGCGTGCTGGGCGTAGAAATGCGTGAGGTCGGGGATCAGGTCTTTGACCACCGGCATATGCGGCAGCGGGTAGATCTTCACCACGCCGTTGATCTCTTCCATGCCGTAGGTGCAGGCCAGCGTGTTGATCCCATCGATGTTCATCGCGCAGGAGCCACAGATGCCTTCGCGGCAGGAGCGGCGGAAGGTCAGGGTCGGGTCGATCTCGTTCTTGATCTTGATCAGCGCGTCGAGAATCATCGGCCCGCAATCGTCCATATCGACGAAATAGGTGTCGAGCGCCGGGTTCTTCCCGTCGTCGGGGTTCCAGCGATAGATGTGGAACTCGCGCAGGTTGGTCGCCCCTTCGGGCTTGGGCCATGTCTTCCCGCTGGTCATGCGGGAGTTTTTCGGAAGCGTCAGTTGAACCATTATGCGTCTCCTAAAGCGTCAGACCGGCTGCGGGCGCGGCGGCCAGCAGGCAGGTACGGGTCTCGGGGCGCGACAGGATGGTGCGCACGGTGCCCGTTGTTGTGTCATCCACGCCAACCACGGTGGCGCGGGCCAATTCGCGCAGCTCCAGCGCGTCGGCATTGTCGATGATGCAATCGGTGAAGGGGGTGATCAGCTCTTTCGGCACCTGCGGGAAACGGGTGGCCAGAACCTCGGTCACCACGCCTTTGGAGGTCTGGCGGGCGGTGTCATCCACCGCCTGCTGAACCTCCACACAGGCCGACAGGCCGAGCAGTGTGGCAGCGATGAGTACTGTGCGGACCATCAATACACCCGTGCCTTGGGGGCGATCTTTTTCATGTCGATGCCGCCTTCATCCTCTTTGGTCAGCGGATCAAGGTGCACGGCGCGGTAGGTCAGCTTGGCATCGTTGCCGTCGAACCAGGCCAGCGAATGCTTGCGCCATTCGTCGTCGTTCCGATCCGGGTAATCCTCATGGGCATGCGCGCCCCGGCTCTCTTTCCGGGCGGCGGCGGCGGTGATGGTGGCGGTGGCGTTGGGCATCAGGTTGGTCAGCTCCAGCGTCTCCATCAGGTCGGAGTTCCACACGAGGCTGCGGTCGGTGACATGCAGATCGTTCAGCTTGTCGGCCACGTCGATCATCTTCTTGCGGCCTTCCTCCAGCGTCTTGTCGGTGCGGAAGACGGCAGCATCGGCCTGCATGGTCTTTTGCATCTCAAGGCGCAGTTCGGCGGTCGGCGTGCCGCCCTTGGCATTGCGCAGACCGTCGAAGCGATCGAAAGCCTTCTCGACCGATTTGAGGTTCGGCGCGGGGACCGGGCTGTCGGCGTCGACGATCTTGGCGGCGCGGATTGCAGCGGCGCGGCCAAAGACCACGAGGTCGATAAGCGAGTTGGAGCCCAGACGGTTGGCCCCATGCACAGAGGCACAGCCCGCCTCGCCCACGGCCATCAGGCCGGGTGCGATGGCATCGGGGTTATCGGCGGTCGGGTTCAGCACCTCGCCCCAATAGTTCGTGGGGATGCCGCCCATGTTGTAGTGCACGGTGGGCAACACCGGGATCGGCTCTTTGGTGAGGTCCACACCGGCAAAGATGCGTGCGGATTCCGAGATGCCCGGCAGGCGCAGGTCCAGCGTTTCCGGCGGCAGGTGGTTGAGGTGCAGGTGGATGTGATCCTTGTTTTCGCCCACACCGCGGCCTTCGCGGATCTCCATGGTCATGCAGCGCGAGACCACGTCACGGCTGGCCAAGTCCTTGTAGGTTGGCGCATAGCGCTCCATAAAGCGCTCGCCCTCGGAGTTGGTCAGATACCCGCCCTCGCCGCGCGCGCCTTCGGTGATCAGGCAGCCCGCGCCATAGATGCCGGTGGGGTGGAACTGAACGAACTCCATGTCCTGCAGCGGCAGGCCCGCACGGGCCGCCATGCCGCCGCCGTCACCGGTGCAGGTGTGTGCGGAAGTGGCCGAGAAATAGGCCCGGCCATAGCCGCCGGTGGCCAGCACCACCATCTTGGCGCTGAACAGATGCATGGTGCCGTCGTCGAGCTTCCAGCAAAGCACGCCCTGGCAGACACCGTCGTCCGACATGATCAAGTCGATGGCGAAATATTCGATGAAGAATTCCGCGCTTTGCTTCAGCGACTGGCCGTAGAGCGTGTGCAGGATCGCGTGGCCGGTCCGGTCGGCGGCGGCACAGGTGCGCTGTACGGGCGGGCCTTCGCCGAATTCCGTGGTGTGGCCGCCGAAGGGGCGCTGATAGATCTTGCCTTCCTCGGTGCGCGAGAAGGGCACGCCGTAATGCTCAAGCTCGTAAACCGCCTTGGGCGCTTCGCGGGCGAGGTATTCCATCGCATCCGTGTCGCCCAGCCAGTCCGAGCCCTTGACGGTGTCATACATATGCCACTGCCAGTTGTCGGGGCCCATGTTGCTCAAGGACGCGGCGATGCCACCCTGCGCCGCCACGGTGTGGCTGCGGGTCGGGAACACCTTTGAGATACAGGCCGTGCGCAGCCCCTGCTCCGCCATGCCCAACGTCGCGCGCAGACCAGCACCGCCTGCCCCCACCACGACAACGTCATATTCGTGGGTTTCGTATTCATATGCTGCCATTTAATCGGTCTCCCGTTTGGGCGTATTGTTACAGGGCGAGCTTGGCGATGGCGAAAACGCCGACCGCTGCTGCGCCGTAGCTGATGATGGTCATCACGATGAGGGCGACTTTGTTGGCCAGCCCATGGACATAGTCCTCGATCAGCACCTGCACGCCGTCATTGAAATGTTTAAAGCCCACGATCAGCGTCAGCGCCGCCACGATGGCCGGGAAAGGACGCGCGTAATAGGCAAGGATTTCTTCATAGCTGCCGCCGAGCGCACTGCCGAAGGTAAAGACGAACAGCGGGATCAGGACCAACAGCGCCAGCGAAGAGACTTTCATCGCCCAGAAATGCGCGGTGCCGGTTTTCGCCGAGCCAAGGCCGCGGGCGCGTTTGCGATCTGTCATGTATGCCATGGTGTCGCTCCTCAAACGATGATGATGGTCAGGATGGTCAGCACGACCGATCCGATCAGCACGGTCCAGCCCAGCTTTTCCGCGGTGGGGATATCGAGCATCCGGCCCGTGTCCCAGATCAGGTGCCGAACGCCGGCCAGCGTGTGATACCACAGACCTAGGAGAGACAGGGTAAAGACCAAATCACCGAACCAGCTGGTCATGATCCCGTTTACCGTGTCGAAATACTCAAGCGACGTGGCGGCGGCGAGGAACCACCACACGATCAGCAGCGCGGTGATCAGCATCGCGTTGCCGGTGATCCGAGTGAGAATCGACGTCATAGAAGTAAGTTGGGGGCGATAAATCGTCAAATGCGGGGAAAGCGGGCGGTTACCCCGGTTCACATCGGCCATGGCGCGGTCCTTTGTCCTGTGCTTTGTCCTGTGCTTTGCCATCTTGATAGCGGTTTTTACAGGACTGTCACGAGGAACTGCGGGGAATCTGCGGGGTTTGGCCGGTGTTTCGATGGAAAAATGACAGAGTGATGTGGTCCTGCCCGCTTTTGTGATCACAGCAGATTATCGTGTGATCACAAAACCTCCCCCTTCCCCGAACGAAAAAGCGCGCCCCGATTGGGACGCGCTTTCGAACGCATATGCGGTGAGGCTCAGGCGAGGGTTTCGTCGATGCCTTTGCAAGCTTCGACCAGACCTTTGACCGCGTTGACGGAGTTGTCGAACATCGCCTGCTCGTCTTTGTTCATCGAAATCTCGACAACACGCTCGACACCGCCCGCGCCGATCACCGTGGGCACGCCCACGTAGAAACCGTTCAGGCCGTAGGCGCCATCGACATGCGCCGCCGCAGGCAGCACGCGCTTTTGGTCTTTGAGATAGGCTTCGGCCATCTCGATCGCGGAGGTGGCAGGCGCGTAGAAGGCCGAACCGGTCTTCAGCAGGCCCACGATCTCGGCGCCGCCGTCACGGGTGCGCTGCACGATCGCGTCGAGCTTGTCCTGTGTGGTCCAGCCCATCTTGACCAGATCCGGCAGCGGGATGCCCGCGACGGTGGAGTAGCGCACCAGCGGCACCATCGTGTCGCCGTGACCACCCAGAACGAAGGCGGTGACGTCTTTCATCGACACGTTGAACTCGGTCGCGAGGAAGTGGCGGAAACGCGCGCTGTCGAGAACCCCTGCCATGCCGCAAACCTTGTTGTGCGGCAGGCCCGAGAATTCGCGCAGCGCCCAAACCATCGCGTCGAGCGGGTTGGTGATGCAGATCACGAAAGCGTCGGGCGCGTGTTTGGCGATGCCCTCGCCCACGGATTTCATAACTTTGAGGTTGATGCCCAGAAGGTCATCGCGGCTCATGCCCGGCTTACGGGCGACACCGGCGGTGACGATGCAGACATCTGCGCCCGCGATATCGGCGTAATCCTGAGTGCCCGACATGGTGGCGTCGAACTTGCCCGAGGGGCCCGACGACGCGATATCGAGAGCTTTGCCCTCAGGGGTGCCCTCGGCAATGTCGAACAGGACGACATCGCCCAATTCTTTCAACGCTGCGAGATGGGCGAGAGTGCCGCCGATTTGCCCCGCGCCGATAAGCGCGATTTTGGGTCTGGCCATGGTCATGTCTCCGACAGAGGTTTCATTTGCGCCGGAGATACCGAAATGCACGGTCCCGTGCAAGTTGCAGCATTTAACAGCGGCTAACCCCTGCCCTCACCACGAAAAAGGCCGCCCCGAGGGGCGGCCAATTGCTGAACTTTAAGGCGAAGAATTAGTCGCCTTGGTACTCAGGCTGCGATTCCAGACGCTCTTCGGTGCTGTCGATGTAGATCCGCACATCGTCGCCTTCCACGTTCTTCAGAACCTGAAGTTCGTCAAAAGTCACGGCCACCGGCTTTTCGCCCAGACCAAGGAAACCGCCCACGTTGATGACAACACGGTCAACCTTGCCGTCGTCGCCGATCAGCAGCGTGTCGATCTCACCCACGGTCTCGTCGTTGGCACCATATACATAGGAGCCTTCGAGGTCATCGGCGCTCATCTGTTGGATCATCTCGGCTTCGGCGGCGGCATAGCCTTCACGCTCGACCTCGGGGCGCGGCAGCAGTTCACGCTCAACAGTCTCATCGCCTGTGATCACGGTGGTGTTTGCTTCGGCTTCGTTGACAGCTTCTTCTGTCTCGGCTTCAGCGTTCTCCATCATGGTTTCGGCTTCTTGCGCCATTTCCTCGGATTCGGCCTCTACTTCGTTGGCCATCTCTTCGGTCTCGGCTTCAAGGTTCTCGGCCGCGTTCTCTGCGTCCTGAGCCATCTCCTCGGTCTCGGCCTCTACTTCATTGGCCATTTCCTTGGTTTCGGCTTCGGCCTCATTGGCCATCTCTTCGGCTTCGGTCTCGCCGTTGACGACGGTGACGTTCGCGTCAGTCTCTTTCATGGCGTCGCCTTCCATGGGCTCGCCGTCCATCACGGGGCGTTCGAACTCAGGCGCCTGCTCCAGCATCTCTTTCGAGGTGTTCACAACGAGGAAACGGTCACCGTCTTCGTCGTTCAGGATTTGGATCTTGTCCATGGAGATGGAAACGTCACGCTCGCCCAAGCCAAGGAAACCGCCGACGCCGAGGATCACGGCAGTCACTTCGCCGTCCTGCGACACGATGATGTTGTTGATCTCACCGATGTCGTCCCAATCCTGCTCTGCGCCATTGGCGACAGGGGTGGCCGCGTCAACTTCGGCTTCGGAATTGTAAATGCGCATACCGATCAGGTCGGACGCAAGGAAATCTGTCTGCTCGACAGCGACGTTACCAAAGCCCTCGGAATGCGCCTCAGCAAAGGCTGCGCCGGACATGGTCAGTACGATGGCCGTCGTGCTCAGAAAACGTTTCATTGTAAGTCTCCTTCCAAAAACGAGCGTTGCTTGCTCTTCTGGAACCACAACCCGGATGGCCCTATCCAGTTCCACGGCCAGACAAATAAATAGCGGGCCTCTGCCCGAGAACCGCCAAGACCCAAACAGAAAAAAGGCGACCATGGGCCGCCCGTGTCTTCCCGATATGGCTCGCTTTCAGGCGTCCTCGCCCTTGGCAGGCAGCTCTTCTGTCAGCGCCTCGAACCCTTGGCCCGAGGCGACCAGACAGGTGATGCCATTGACCCCGGTGACCGTGATCGTCCAACTGCCCGTCTGGTCAGAGGCGAAAACCTCGACCACTGCATTATCGCCGCCCAGCCCCATAGACTGGCGCGTCTCGCCATAGCCATCCGCCAGCCGCAGCACCACATGATCGCGCGGCGCGCAATTGCGCGGCGTCTGCGCCTCGGTCGTGGTGGCCAGCACAATCGCCGATGCGGCGGTGAGCGCCGCGAGGTGAAGAAATTTAACGAAACCTGTCATAGCATCTGCCTTCGCATCGAAAGGCGTGATCCTTGGGGGGGGGTGAAATGCGCCGTCTTTCGCACCGGCCCCAAAGCAGCCTTGGTTGAAATGACTGCATCCGCTGCGCCGAGTGTTGCCTCAGATGCGATGCAACAGACAGTGCGCCGCAAGGCTGAAAGACTGGTTAATCCGCCGCGCGGAAATTTCTGCAACGGCTTCGCTGCGTCGCGGCATGTTTTGCCTTGAAGTTTTCGCACAAAAATGCCCCTCTGTGCGCAACAATGTTAGGCGGCCAGCGCGCCGCCCTGCCCGAGGAGCCTTTCATGACCGCCACAACTCGCCCCCTGCGTTCCGTTCTCTACATTCCCGGCTCCAAGCCCCGTGCCTTGGACAAGGCCCGTGGATTGGCCTGCGACGCCGTGATCTTCGACCTCGAAGATGCCGTCTCCCCCGACGAGAAAGTCGCTGCACGTGAAACATTGGCCGAGGCACTGGCCGAGGGCGGCTACGGCGCGCGGATGCGGGTGGTGCGGATCAACGGGCTCGACACCGAATGGGGCGCCGATGACGCCCGCGCCGCTGCCGCGATGCAGCCCGATGCGATTCTCTTGCCCAAGGTCGGCTCCCCCGCCGATCTCGAAGCGCTGGCCGAGATTGTGGGCGACATCCCCCTCTGGGCGATGATGGAAACCCCCGGCGCCATGCTCAACGCCGCCGCCATCGCCGGTCACCGTCAGTTGCAGGCCATGGTCATGGGCACCAACGATCTGGCGAAAGACCTGCAAACCCGCTTCCGCCCCGACCGCCTGCCGCTGATCACCGGCCTCGGCCTTTGCCTGCTGGCCGCCAAGGCCCATGGCGTGGCGATTATCGACGGGGTGTATAATGCGTTCAAAGACGAAGACGGGCTGCGCGCCGAATGCGACCAAGGCCGCGACATGGGGTTCGACGGCAAGACCCTGATCCACCCCGCGCAGCTCGACATCGCCAATGCCGCCTTCACCCCGTCGGAGGCGGAAGCCGCCCTCGCCCGCCGCCAGATAGACGCCTATGAAGAGGCGCAGGCCGCAGGTCAGGGCGTGGCGGTCGTCGACGGCAAGATCGTGGAGAATCTCCATGTTGCCACCGCCCGCGAAACACTGGCAAAACTGGCGGCAATTGCAGCCATGAGCCCGGAGCCTTCGCCATGACAGTTCTCATCCTCGGCCTGATCCTTTGGATCGGGGCCCATCTCTTCAAACGCCTGATGCCTGACCAACGGGCGCAGATGGGCACCGCAGGCCGAGGCGCAGTGGCCGCCGCATTGGTCGTGGCACTCGCCCTCATCATCTGGGGGTATCGCGCGGCGGAATTCATTCCGGTCTGGACCCCGCCGAGTTTCCTAACCCACCTTAACAACCTGTTGATGGTGCTGGCCTTCTGGGTCTTCGGCTCCAGCGCCGCCAAGGGCGCCAAGGCATGGCCCGCCTATAAAACCCGCCACCCGCAGCTGCTGGCGGTGAAAATCTGGGCCACGGCGCATCTTCTGGTCAATGGCGATCTCGCCTCTATCCTGCTCTTTGGCACCATGCTCGGCTGGGCGGTGAGCGAGGTGATCCTGATCAACCGCGCCGAGCCGGGCTGGACACCCCCGCCCCACGCAGGCCGCGCCACCTATATCCGCCTCATCGTGATCTCCACGATCCTCTTCGTTCTCGTCGCCGGCATTCACACATGGCTTGGCGTCATCCCCTTCCCCCATTGACCCCGGAGCCTTCCATGAAAGTTTACCGCTTCCTCTCCGAAGAAGACACATCCGCCTTTTGCCACAAGGTCACCGACGCGCTGAACAAAGGCTGGGAGCTTTACGGCTCCCCCACCCAGACATGGGACCACAAGGCCGGGGTCATGCGCTGCGGCCAAGCCGTGGTGAAAGACGCCCCCGGCACCTATTCGCCCGACACCAAACTGGGCGAGCAGTGATGAGCAAGACCAACCGGGGCCGCTTCTTTGAGGATTACACACTGGGCGAAGTGCTGCATCACGCGGTGCCCCGCACGGTCGGCGCGGGCGAACGCGCGCTCTATCACGCGCTCTACCCCGCGCGGCACGCGCTCTATTCCGCCGACAGTTTCGCCCAGTCCTGCGGGCTGAAGGCCAGCCCGCTCGACGATATGATCGCCTTTCACATCGTCTTTGGCAAAACCGTACCCGATGTCTCGCTCAATGCCGTGGCCAATCTGGGCTATGCCCAAGGCCGCTGGCTGCGCCCCGTCTGGCCCGGCGACACGCTGCGCGCGGAAAGCGAGGTCATCGGCCTCAAGCAAAACTCCAACGGCAAGACCGGCGTGGTCTGGGTCCGCACCAGCGGGCTGAACCAGAATGACGAAATGGTGCTGGACTATGTCCGCTGGGTCATGGTGCGCAAAGCCGACCTCGACGCCCCCGCGCCCGAAACCACCCTGCCGGATCTGCCCGATGCCCTGAGCGTGGATCAATTGCACATCCCGCAGGGCCTCGACTTTACCAATTACGACTTCGCCCGCGCCGGGGAGCCGCACCGCTGGGGCGACTACGTGGTCGGCGAAAAGATCGACCACGTCGACGGCGTCACGATTGAGGAAGCCGAACACATGATGGCCACGCGCCTGTGGCAGAACACGGCCAAGGTGCATTTCGACACTTCCGCCCGCCCCGACGGCTCGCGGCTGATCTACGGCGGGCATGTGATCTCTATGGCGCGGGCGCTGTCCTTCAACGGGCTGGCCAATGCGCAGATGGTCGTGGGGCTGAACGGCGGCGCCCATGCCAACCCCTGCCTTGCAGGCGATACCGTCCGCGCATGGACCGAAGTGCTCGACAAGGCCGAGACTTCGGCCCCCGGCGTCGGCGCGCTGCGTCTGCGCCTTGTGGCAACCAAGGGCGGCGCCCCCTTCGAGCTGCGCGATGAGGCCGGAAAATACCGCGCAGAGGTTTTGCTTGACCTCGATTATTGGGCGCTCATGCCGCGCTGACTGGCCGGTCCGCCCCTTGAGTGGGGCGGCCTATCCCCCCTTAATCAAGCAAAAATCAGCCGATTCGCAGCCTTTGAGCGGAAATGTGATCACACGTATTTATCGTGTGATCACAAATCTCATTTTTAGCTGGCCAAACCCGGCGTTCTCCGAAAAAACCCTTACAGGAACGAGAGTCATCCCCATACTACGGGGCAACTGGAACAGAAACGGGACCGTTTTCATGAACATCCACGAATATCAGGCAAAAGCCCTCCTGCGCAGCTATGGCGCCCCTGTCTCCGACGGCCGCGTTGTGCTGAAGGCAGAAGACGCCAAGAACGCAGCCGGCGAAATGGACGGGCCCCTTTGGGTTGTCAAAGCGCAGATCCACGCAGGCGGTCGCGGCAAGGGCAGCTTCAAGGAAGCCGCCGCTGGCGAAAAGGGCGGTGTGCGCCTTGCCAAATCCGTGGAAGAAGCGGCCGAGGAAGCCAAGAAGATGCTGGGCAAAACGCTGGTCACGCATCAGACCGGCCCCGCAGGCAAGCAGGTCAACCGCATCTACATCGAAGACGGCTCCGACATCGAGCGTGAGCTGTACCTCGCGCTGCTGGTTGATCGCCAGACCAGCCGCATCTCCTTTGTCTGCTCCACCGAAGGCGGCATGGACATCGAAGAAGTCGCCGAAGCGACACCTGAAAAAATCCTCAGCTTCTCCGTCGATCCGGCCACCGGCTACCAGCCCTACCACGGCCGCCGCGTCGCCTTCTCGCTGGGTCTTGAGGGTGCCGCCATCAAGCAATGCGTGAAGCTGATGGGTCAGCTCTACCAGGCCTTCATCGAGAAGGACATGGAGATGCTCGAGATCAACCCGCTGATCGTCATGCCCGGCAACGAACTCAAGGTGCTCGACGCCAAGGTCGGTTTCGATGGCAACGCCATGTACCGCCAGCCCGACATCGCCAACCTGCGCGACGAGACCGAGGAAGACGCCAAGGAACTCGAAGCCTCCAAATACGACCTGAACTACATCGCGCTCGACGGTGAGATCGGCTGCATGGTGAACGGCGCGGGCCTCGCCATGGCCACGATGGACATCATCAAACTCTACGGCGCGGAGCCTGCCAACTTCCTCGACGTGGGCGGTGGTGCGACCAAAGAGAAAGTCACCGAGGCCTTCAAGATCATCACCTCCGACGAGAACGTCAAAGGCATCCTCGTGAACATCTTCGGCGGCATCATGCGCTGCGATGTCATCGCCGAAGGCGTGGTCGCCGCGGTGAAGGAAGTCGGTCTGAAAGTGCCGCTGGTTGTCCGTCTCGAAGGCACCAACGTCGAAGAAGGCAAGGCGATCATCAACAACTCCGGTCTCGACGTCATCGCCGCCGACGACCTGAAGGATGGCGCGCAGAAGATCGTGAAAGCGGTCAAAGGCTAAGCCTTTTCGGCCAGTCCCGCCCGGCCCCCGCGCCGGTCGGGACTGGCCGTTTCCAACGTTCCTGCCGCCCCGCTGCGGCAGGGGCAAATGCGACGACACCGCGCCGCGCCCACCCGATTACGCAATGAGGTCAGTATGGATCACTCTCCCAAATCCTCCCCCGTTTTGACGGGTATTGCGCTATTGGGGGCGGGCATCTTGATCCAGCAATGGCAACCCGGCGCGCTGCGCCTGCCCGAACCGGCCAACCACCGTCGCCACGACCGCGGGCTGCGCCGCGCCGCGCGGAAATCCCGCGACGGGCTGGCGATGATCCTGCCGTCGAACCTCACCGGCTCCATTGGCCGCAGCCTGATGATCATGGGCGCGGGTCTGCTGACCCTGCGGGTGCTGGACCTGCTGGTCGATCAAGATGAGCAGCTTTACTGATGCCCGCGCTGTCGCTCGCCCCCCTTACCCAACACGCGGCCAAGCGCGACAGCGCCCCGCGAAAGGCGGGCCTATGACACCGGCGCTTGCCTCTTCCCGCGCGGGCTGGTGGGTGATCCTTGCCCTGATCCTGGCCTTCGCTGCGCAGATGGTCGTGGTGAACGGCCTGCCCGCCGCCACCCAAACCACGCTGCTGGCCGAAGGCGGCTTCTACGAAAGCCTTTCGGTCGTGGGTTACATCCTTTGCATTCTCGCATTGGTCTGGACCCTGCGCGGCGCGGTGCTGCGGGTCTGGTATCTGCCGCTGGTGCTGGCGGTCATGGCAGCGCGGGAACTGGACCTCGACAAAAGCCTCTTCTCCCGCGGCCTCTTCAAAGCCCGGCAATATACCGGTGAGGGCGTCCCGCTGGGCGAGCGGCTGATCGCCGCACTGATCCTTGCGCTGATCGTCACCGCGATCCTGCTGATGCTTTGGCGTCACTTCCGCCCCTACCTCACGGCCCTGTTTCGGGGCCGCGCTTGGGCCGGGGCCGTGCTGCTGGGGATCGGCTTCACCGTCGCTTACAAACTGCTCGACGGCATTGCGCGCAAACTTGCCCCCTTGGGGATCGAGATTTCCGCCAATGCCGAACGCACCGCCTTCGTCGTCGAGGAGATCGGGGAGCTTGGCATCCCGGTCATGTTCCTCGCCGCCATCCTGCTGTGGCCCGGCCCTGCGCCTGCCACGGCCCATCCCACCAACCGGGCGCACCGCGTCTGACGCCCCCGGGGCCTGCCCCCGGGATTAAACATCACCGACCAAGGAAGAAATCATGGCCGTACTAGTCAACGAAAACACCAAAGTCATCTGTCAGGGTCTGACCGGCTCGCAGGGGACGTTCCACACCGAACAGGCCATCGCCTATGGCACCAAGATGGTCGGCGGCGTGACACCGGGCAAAGGCGGTCAAACGCATCTCGACCTGCCGGTCTTCAACTCCGTGCACGAGGCCAAACACGCGACCGAGGCGAATGCCTCCGTGATCTACGTCCCGCCCCCCTTCGCCGCCGACTCGATCCTTGAGGCGATCGACGCCGAGATGGAGCTGATCGTCTGCATCACCGAAGGCATCCCGGTTCTGGACATGGCCCGCGTCGCCCGCGCGCTCGAAGGCTCCAAATCGCGCCTAATCGGGCCGAACTGCCCCGGTGTCATCACGCCCGACGCCTGCAAGATCGGCATCATGCCGGGCCATATCCACCGCCGCGGCTCCGTCGGCGTCGTGTCGCGCTCCGGCACGCTGACCTATGAGGCAGTGAAGCAGACAACCGACATGGGCCTCGGCCAATCCTCCGCCGTGGGCATCGGCGGCGACCCGATCAAAGGGACCGAGCATATCGACGTGTTGGAGATGTTCCTTGCCGATGACGAGACACAGTCGATCATCATGATCGGCGAAATCGGCGGCTCCGCCGAGGAGGAAGCGGCGCAATTCCTCGCCGATGAGAAGAAGAAGGGCCGTTGGAAGCCCACAGCCGGTTTCATCGCGGGCCGCACCGCCCCTCCCGGACGCCGCATGGGCCACGCAGGCGCAATCGTCGCCGGTGGCAAGGGCGACGCAGAGAGCAAGATCGAGGCGATGAAAGAAGCCGGGATCGTGGTCGCCGACAGCCCCGCCACATTGGGCGAAGCGGTCAAAGAAGCGATCGATAAGGGCTGATGCCCGCCGGGCGGGCCACGGCCCGCCCATTGACCCACTCTGCAAAGCGCTATGTTTTGCGGGGTCTTGATGACAACCACCCGGCGCCGCCGACAGCGAAGGAGGGCAAGATGCACATACAGACCTTAGTCAATCTCTGCCCGCTTTCGCCCGGCGCCGGTCCGCGGGCAAGCGCCCGATCCGGCGGCCCGGCAAAGCCCTGCACCTCCGCCTTCAATACCTATGGCCCCCCGCGCCGGGCCTGACTATAGACCGACCCTGATTCTGACCCTGTCCCGTCTGCCCCGCCGAACAAAGGTGACCCAATGACCGACCAACCCGCCAACGAACAATTCCATGCCTCTTCCTTCATGGAAGGCGACAACGCGGAATATCTTGAGGCGATGTACGCCCGCTATGCCAACGATCCCAACGCGGTGGACGAGGCATGGCAAACGTTCTTTGCGGCGATGGGCGATGACGCCGAAACCGCGCAGGCCGAGGCCGCTGGCCCCTCTTGGGCGCGCCCCGATTGGCCCCCCGCCCCCCAAAGCGAGGTGATGGGCGCGCTGACCGGCGTCTGGCCAGAACCCACCGAAGCGAAGGCCGCAGGCGAGAAGATCAAGAAAAAGGCCGAGGAAAAGGGCGTTCCCGTTTCCGACGATCAGATCCGCGCCGCCGTGCTCGACAGTATCCGCGCGCTCATGCTGATCCGCGCCTACCGGATCCGTGGCCACCTCGCCGCCACGCTCGACCCTCTGGGCATGCGCGACATGGGCGAACAGCCCGAGCTTGACCCCAAGTCCTACGGTTTCACCGATGCCGACATGGACCGCCCGATCTTCATCGACAATGTGCTGGGCCTTGAAGTGGCCACCATGAAGCAGATCGTCGACATCGTCCGCTCGACCTACTGCGGCACCTTCGCGCTGCAATATATGCATATCTCCGACCCCGAACAGGCCGGTTGGCTGAAAGAGCGGATCGAAGGCTACGGCAAGGAAATCGCCTTTACCAAGGAAGGCCGCAAGGCGATCCTGAGCAAGCTGGTCGAAGCCGAAGGTTTCGAAAAGTTCCTGCACGTCAAATACATGGGCACCAAGCGTTTCGGCCTCGATGGCGGCGAAAGCCTTGTCCCGGCGATGGAGCAGATCATCAAGCGCGGCGGCCAGTTGGGCGTGAAGGACATCGTCATCGGCATGCCCCACCGGGGCCGTCTGTCGGTGCTGGCCAATGTCATGCAAAAACCCTACCGCGCGATCTTTAACGAATTCCAAGGCGGCAGCTTCAAGCCTGACGATGTGGATGGCTCGGGCGATGTGAAATACCACCTCGGCGCCTCCTCCGACCGTGAGTTCGACGGCAACTCCGTGCACCTGTCGCTGACCGCGAACCCCTCCCACCTAGAGGCGGTGAACCCCGTGGTGCTGGGTAAGGTCCGCGCCAAACAGGACCAATTGAACGACCAAGACCGCACCGCCGTCATGCCCGTGCTGCTGCACGGCGACGCGGCTTTCGCGGGCCAAGGGGTCGTGGCCGAATGTTTCGCGCTGTCGGGCCTCAAGGGGCACAAGACCGGCGGCACCATGCATATCGTGGTGAACAACCAGATCGGCTTCACCACCGCGCCGCATTTCTCGCGCTCCTCGCCCTATCCGACCGACAACGCGCTGGTCGTGGAGGCGCCGATCTTCCACGTCAACGGCGATGATCCGGAGGCCGTGGTCCACGCCGCCCGCGTCGCAACCGAGTTCCGCCAGAAGTTCCACAAGGACGTGGTCATCGACATCTTCTGCTACCGCCGCTTCGGTCACAACGAAGGCGACGAGCCGATGTTCACCAACCCGGTGATGTACAAGAGCGTCAAGAAACAGAAAACCACGCTGAGCCTCTATACCTCGCGTCTGGTGGCCGACGGTCTGATCCCCGAGGGGGAGATCGAAGACATGAAGACCGCCTTCCAGAACCATCTCAACGATGAGTTCGAGGCCGGGAAAGACTACCGCCCGAACAAGGCCGACTGGCTCGACGGCAAATGGTCCGGCATGGACAAAAAGAACAAGTCCTACCAGCGCGGCAAAACCGCCATCGCCCCCGAAACGCTGCAAGGCGTCGGCAAGGCGATCACCACCGCGCCCGAGGGCTTCCCCCTGCACAAGACCATCGGCCGTCTGCTCGACGCGAAAAAGAAGATGTTCGAAAGCGGTGAAGGCTTCGACTGGGCCACGGCAGAGGCGCTCGCCTTCGGCTCCCTGCTGACCGAGGGCTACAAGGTCCGCCTGTCGGGTCAGGACAGCACGCGCGGCACCTTTAGCCAACGGCATTCGGCCTTCATCAACCAAGAGAACGAAGACCGCTACTACCCGCTGAACCACATCCGCGAGGGTCAAGCCGACTATGAGGTCATCGACTCCATGCTCAGCGAATATGCGGTATTGGGGTTCGAGTACGGCTATTCGCTGGCCGAACCCAACGCGCTGACGCTCTGGGAAGCGCAGTTCGGCGACTTCGCCAATGGCGCGCAAATCATGTTCGACCAGTTCATCTCCTCCGGTGAAAGCAAATGGCTGCGCATGTCGGGCCTCGTCTGCCTGATGCCGCATGGCTACGAGGGTCAGGGCCCCGAGCACTCCTCGGCCCGTCTGGAGCGCTTCCTCACCATGTGTGGCGGCGACAACTGGATCGTGGCGAACTGCACCACGCCCGCCAACTACTTCCACATCCTGCGCCGTCAGTTGCACCGCAGCTACCGCAAGCCGCTGATGTTGATGACACCCAAATCGCTGCTGCGCCACAAACTGGCCATCAGCAAGGCCGACGAATTCACCACCGGGTCCAGCTTCCACCGGGTGCTTTGGGATGACGCCGAAAAAGGCAACTCCGACACCAAACTGGTCGCGGATGACAAGATCAAGCGTGTGGTGATGTGTTCGGGCAAGGTCTATTACGACCTGCTGGAAGAGCGAGACGCCCGCGGCATCGACGACATCTACATCCTGCGCTTTGAACAGTTCTACCCCTTCCCCGCGCAATCCGCGGTGAGAGAGCTGGAGCGTTTCAAAGAGGCCGAGATGATCTGGTGTCAGGAAGAGCCCAAGAACCAAGGGGCTTGGTCCTTCATCGAGCCCAACATCGAATGGGTTCTGGGCCGCATCGACGCGAAACATGGCCGCGCCTCCTATGTGGGCCGCGCCACTTCGGCCTCGCCCGCCACGGGTCTGGCCAGCCAGCACAAAGCACAACAAGCCGCCCTCGTTGACGAGGCGCTGACCATCAAAGGAAAGTAAACCATGACAAGCGAAGTACGCGTCCCAACGCTGGGCGAATCCGTCACAGAAGCCACCGTTGCCACATGGTTCAAGAAACCCGGCGATACCGTCGCGGTGGATGAAATGCTCTGCGAGCTGGAAACCGACAAGGTGACCGTCGAAGTGCCCAGCCCCGTCGCCGGCACCCTGAGCGAGATCGTGGCCCAAGAAGGCGACACCGTGGGTGTCGACGCCCTTCTGGCCAATGTCAGCGAAGGCGACAGCGGCTCTGCCGCCGCGCCCAAGGCCAAGGAAGCCGCCGAAGATGCCGGTGCCGCCTCCCAGTCCGACCGTGGCGGCGATGCGCCCAAAGCCATCGACGCAGGCGCTACCGAAGTCGCCGCCCGCGAAGGTCAAAGCATCGACGTACAGGTGCCCACCTTGGGCGAGTCGGTGACCGAAGCGACCGTGAGCACTTGGTTCAAAAAGGTCGGGGACAAGGTCGAAGCAGATGAGATGCTCTGCGAGTTGGAGACCGACAAGGTCAGCGTCGAAGTCCCCGCCCCCGCCGCAGGTGTGCTGGCCGAGATCTTTGCCGAAGAAGGCAGCACCGTCGAAGCCTCTGCCACGCTGGCCGTGCTGACCACCGGCGCAGGCGCCGCCGCCCCCAAGGGCGAAGACGCCAAGTCCGGTGCCGGTGCCGCGCCTGAGACCAAGCCCGCCGGTGGCAAGGATGTCGAAGACGCGCCTTCCGCCAAGAAAGCGATGGCCGAAGCAGGCATCAGCCGCGATCAGGTCACAGGTTCGGGCCGTGACGGTCGCGTGATGAAGGAAGACGTGGCCAAAGCCGTGGCCGCCGGCACCTCCGCCGCGCCGAAAGCCGAGGCGAAGCCCGCAGCCCCCCGCGCTGCCTCCGCCCCCGATGACGCCGCCCGCGAAGAGCGGGTCAAGATGACCCGCCTCAAGCAGACCATGGCGCGCCGCCTCAAGGAAGCGCAGAACACCGCCGCGATCCTGACGACCTTCAACGAGGTCGACATGACCGAGGTCATGGCCCTGCGCAATGCCTACAAGGCCGACTTCGAGAAGAAGCACGGCGTGCGGATGGGCTTCATGTCCTTCTTCACCAAGGCCTGCTGCCACGCTCTGAAGGAAATTCTCGAGGTCAACGCCGAGATCGACGGCACCGACGTGATCTACAAGAACTACGTCCACATGGGCGTCGCCGCAGGCACGCCCACGGGCCTCGTGGTGCCGGTGATCAAGAATGCCGACGCGATGTCCTTTGCCGAGATCGAGAAGGCCGTGAACGCCATGGGCAAGAAGGCCCGTGACGGCAAGCTCACCATGGCCGACATGACCGGCGGCACCTTCACCATCTCCAACGGTGGCGTCTACGGCTCGCTGATGACCGCGCCGATCCTGAACCCGCCGCAGTCCGGCATCCTCGGCATGGCCAAGATTCAGGACCGCCCGATGGCGATCAACGGCGAAGTCGTGATCCGTCCGATGATGTATATCTCGCTCAGCTACGACCACCGGATCATCGACGGCAAGGGCGCGGTGACCTTCCTTGTCCGCGTCAAAGAGATGCTCGAAGATCCGCGCCGTCTGTTGATGGATCTGTGATACTATGGGCGGGGGGCGCCCCCCGCCCTATCTACCTGTGGACCCGTGGATTTTCCCACATAGCGAAAGGACACAGACCATGACCGAAACCACCCTCCTCGCCGCCTATGGCCTTCTGGTCATGCTGACGATCCTCTTGCAGGTGTTGGGCGCGACCCGGCAGCTGTCGATGGGCTACCTGATGTCCTCGCGCGATGAGACGCGCACCACCACCGGGATGACCGCCCGTCTGGGCCGCGCGCTTGATAACTCCGTCGTGGCCATGGCGATCTTCGCCCCCGCCGTGCTGCTGGTCGAGATCTTGGGCCGCAACAACAGCGCCACTTTGCTGGCCGCACAGGTCTTCCTGCTGGCACGCATCATCTATCTGATCGTCTACGCCCTTGGCGTGCCGACGATCCGCACGCTGGCGTGGCTCGCAGGCTATGCCGCCACCGCCGTTCTTTATTTCCACGCGCTCTGAAAGGCATTCCCATGCAGATGATCTGCCACTTCGACGTCACCGATTTCGCCGCTTGGAAAGACGCATTCGACGCCGATGCCGAGGCGCGGCGCAATGCGGGGCTCTCGGTGCTGCAAATCTGGCAACACGCCGACAGCAGCACCAAAGCCTCTGTCCTGTTGGATGTGAACGACCGCAAAAAGGCCGACGATTGGCTCACCCGGTCCGATGCGCTCAGCAGCGATGACAAGGGCACCGTCACCGGCTCCACCGCCTATTTCGTGAAATCCGCATGAGCGCCGAGCTGACCGTTCTGACCCTCGCGGCCCTGCTGCAGGGGGTGCAATTCGTGCTCTACGCCGTGCCCGCCAACCGGGAGCTTGGTCCCGGCTACACCATGTCGGCGCGCGACCGTGAGCCGTCGCGCGTGATGAGCGACCGCACCGCCCGTCTGGGCCGCGCGCTCGACAACCATTTCGAAGGGCTGATCCTTTTCGGCATCGCCGTGGGCGTGGTGCAGATGTCGGCCCAGAACACCGCCTTCACCGTCGCCTGCGCTTGGGTCTATCTCATCGCCCGGCTGCTCTATGTTCCCGCCTATGCGCTTGGCCTGCGCCCGCATCGGTCGTTCATCTGGATCGTCGGTTTCGCCGCGACCATGCTGATGCTGCTGGCGGCTCTCGTTTAACCCTTTCCCAAACACCCGCAGGCAGCGGCGCTTGCACCTGAAACCCGCGCCTCATACCTTGCCTGCACCACCCGACTGCTAAGGAGACCCCCCATGTCGAGCTATGATGTCATCGTGATCGGCTCCGGCCCCGGCGGCTATGTCGCCGCCATCCGTTGCGCGCAACTGGGCCTGAAAACCGCCTGTGTCGAAGGCCGTGAGACCCTCGGCGGCACCTGCCTCAACGTGGGCTGCATCCCCTCCAAGGCGCTGCTGCACGCCACGCATATGCTGCATGAGGCCGAGCATAATTTCGAAGAGATGGGTCTCAAAGCGAAAGCGCCGACCGTCGATTGGAAGCAGATGCTGACCTATAAGGACAAGACGATCGAGACCAACACCAAGGGCATCGAGTTCCTGTTCAAGAAGAACAAGATCGACTGGCTCAAGGGCTGGGGCTCGATCCCCGAGGCCGGCAAGGTCAAGGTCGGCGACGAGGTCCATGAGGCCAAGAACATCATCATCGCCTCCGGCTCCGAAGCGGCTGGCCTGCCGGGCGTCGAGGTCGATGAGAAGACCGTGGTGACCTCCACCGGCGCGCTGGAACTGGGCAAGATCCCCAAGAAGATGGTCGTGATCGGCGCGGGCGTGATCGGGCTGGAACTGGGCAGCGTCTATGCCCGTCTCGGCACCGAGATTACGGTCGTCGAATATCTTGACGTGATCACCCCCGGCATGGACCCAGAGGTGCAAAAGACCTTCCAGCGCATGCTGAAAAAGCAGGGGTTGAACTTCGTTATGGGTGCCGCCGTGCAGAAGACCGAAGTCACCAAGGGCAAGGCCACGGTCAGCTACAAGCTGCGCAAGGACGACAGCGAACATGAGATCGAAGCCGATGCCGTGCTCGTCGCCACAGGCCGCAAGCCGGTGGTCAAAGGCATGGGGCTCGACGATCTTGGCATCAAGATGACCGAGCGCGGCCAGATCGCCGTGAACGAGCATTGGGAGACCTCCGTCAATGGCGTCTATGCCATCGGTGACGTGATCGAAGGCCCGATGCTGGCCCATAAGGCCGAGGACGAGGGCATGGCCGCCGCCGAAGTCATCGCAGGCAAACATGGCCATGTGAACTACGGCGTGATCCCCGGCGTGATCTACACCCACCCGGAAGTCGCCAGCGTGGGCGAGACCGAGGCGACGCTGAAGGAAGCGGGCCGGGCCTATAAGGTCGGCAAGTTCTCCTTCATGGGCAACGCCCGGGCCAAGGCGGTCTTTGCTGGTGACGGTTTCGTCAAGCTGATCGCCGACAAAGAGACCGACCGCATCCTTGGCTGCCACATCATCGGCCCCGGCGCGGGCGATCTGATCCATGAGGTTTGTGTGGCGATGGAATTCGGCGCCTCGGCGCAGGATCTGGCGATGACCTGCCACGCGCACCCGACCTATTCCGAGGCCGTGCGCGAGGCCGCTCTGGCCTGCGGCGACGGGCCAATCCACATGTAAAACAACGGGGCGGGCCAAGTGTCCGCCCCTTTTTCGTTGCGCAGGCAGCGCACGCTGCGGCTATCGCGCGTTAACACCCCTGCCCTACAACCTCCCCCGTCGCGACATTCACGGAAGACGAGGCCCCTCGCGGGTCATGTCTATACGTAGAGACATGCAGGGTGACGCCTGCTCTTTCCACCTCCCCCGGCGGCGCCGCCACTTTAACGGCTTCCCAGATATCCGAGATTGCGTCCCGCGAAACCGTCGTTTCAGCGGGCACTATGACATGCCGACAAATCGCGAAGGGCAGCGCCGACCCGCGGGGTGGTGCTGAAAGCGCCGCCCCAGGGGGCGGGTCGGCGCTGCCCGGCCTGCGGACGGGCGGATCATTCCGACAGCCCCCGAAGACCAACAAGGCCCGCGCCCCGCGCCTACCCCGCCTCCGCAGGCTGCCACCCGGCCTCGCGCAGCAGTGCGTCGGAATGGCTCTCCACCTCCTGCTCCAGCCGGGCCATGAAGGCGCGCTTGTCCAGCCCCGGCTCGATCGGCGCCAGAAACTCCACCACGGCCAAGCCCGGGCGGCGGTAGAGCCCCCGGCGCGGCCAGAAGTAGCCCGCATTTGTCGCCGCAGGCACGCAGACCTGTCCAAGTTGATCGTAAAGCACCGCCGTGCCGACCTTGTAAGGCGCGCTGAGCCCCGGGGCGACACGGGTGCCTTGGGAATAGATCACGATCTGCCCCGGCTCCACCCGGCCTACGTTCACGTCTTCCATCATCTTGGTGATCGCCTGCCCGCGCTTGCCCCGGTTCACGGCGATCATCTGCATCCGCTTGGTGTATTGCCCGATCACCGGCGTCCAAAGCACCTCGCGCTTCATGATGAACTTGGCCCGTGGCAGGGCGTGGAAGATCATGATGATATCGAGGAAAGACTGATGTTTGGCCGCGATCAGAACCTCACCCTCGGGGACTTGGCCGCGCACCTCGCAGCGCAGCCCGATCAGCCAACGCGCCGTCCACATCGCCCATGCGGCATAGGCTTTGCAGGCCGCATAGGCGCCGCGTTTGGAAAACATCGCCCAAGGCGCAAAGGCCAGTCCGATCACCGGCATCGCCACGGTCACCTGCACGATATAGAGGATCGAGCGGACCCATTGCAGCAGCTTCATGTCAACTCCCTCAATGTACGCCGCGCGGCGGCCCCGGTGGCGGCAAAGGCGACCGCACCCACAAGGAACGGCACCATCAGCGGCACCGCCCAATGCCAGCCTTGGAAGCCCAGGCCGGTCAGAAACCCGCCCGCCTCGCCCGCGTCGGGCAGCAAAACCACCGCGATCATGCCCAAAGCCGTGCCCGCCGCCGCACCCAGAAGCGCGCGCAGGGTGAAACGGCGGATGAAGGCCCGCGCGATATAGTCATCGGTCGCCCCCACCAGCCGCAGCACCGCGATCACCTGCGCATTGGCGGCAAGCGCCGCCTGCGCGGCAAGCGTCACCATCGCGGCCACCGCAGCCCCGATCAACAGGGTCGAAATCCAGCCCAAAAGGCGCAAACGGCCTGCGGCCGCCACCAGCGGCGCGCGCCAACGGCTGTGATCGTCCAGCACCGCGCCCGGCACCTCGGCCGACAGGCGCAGGCGCAGGCCCACGGGGTCCAACCCCTCGCCCTCCTCGACCACTTCGATGAGCCGCGGCACGGGCAGGTTCTCCATCGCCAGTTCGGGGCCGAACCACGGGGCGAGCAGCTCTTCTTGCTCCGCATCCGTCAGCGCACGGGCCGAGGCCACGCCCTTGGTCGTCTGCAACACTTTTAACGCGGCCTCCGTCTGGGCCGCACGTTGATCCAAGGGGGCCACGATCCGCACCGTTGCCGACTGCGCCAACTCCTGCCCCCAGACCTGCGCCAAACGGCCCGAGGCCAGCGACAGCGCCAAGGCAAAAACCGCCAGAAAGGCCATCGCCCCCGCGGCGAAAAGGGTCAGTTGCGCGGTGAAACCCGAAGGCGGCACCACGCGGTCGGCCTGCCGGTCGCCTTTGAAAATCGCGCGCAGGGCGCCCAGATCGAAGCGTTTCACAAATCCGCCCCCGCCAGTTGGATGCGCCGGTTCGCGATGCGCAAGACGCGGGCCTGCACATGCGCCTTGGTGGCGCGGATCAGGCCCAGATCATGGGTGGCGATCAACACGGTCTTGCCCATGCGGTTCAACTCGATCAGCAGGCGCAGCAGCCGCTGGGACATGTCCCAGTCGATATTTCCCGTCGGCTCATCCGCGAGGATCACATCGGGCGACATGATCACCGCACGTGCCAAGGCGGCCCGCTGCCGCTCCCCGCCCGAAAGCTCAGGCGGCAGGGCGTCGGCGCGGTTGGTCAGGCCAACCCAAGACATCAATTCTTCCAGATCGGTGCCCCCCGCCTCGGCCCCGCGGCCCGAAACACTGAGCGGCAGGGCCACATTCTCGGTCAGGGGGAGATGGTCGAGGAATTTCACGTCCTGATGCACCACACCGACACGGCGGCGCATCAGCGCGATGTCATCGCGCCCCAGCCCGCGCACGTCTTGCCCGAACATCCGCAGATGCCCCGCCGTGGGCAAAAGCGCCCCGTAGCAGAGCTTCATCAAGGTGGTCTTGCCCGCGCCCGAGGGGCCGGTCAGGAAATGAAAGGATCCGGGGGCGAGTTTCAGCGTGATGTCAGACAGCAATTCGCCCCCGCCATAGCTGTAGGCCACATTTTCGAGCTCTATCACGCATCCACCTTAAAAAACTTCGACCTGTTGTGCCTCAGCACCGGAAAGGATTCAATCACTCAGAACCCCAGCACCCTGCCCAGATATCACTTTTCCTACGTTATTCTAGGACATATGCTGCCCGTTACGATCTCAGAGCACCGAACGAACCCAGGAATGACCATGCGGCTGATCTGCCCCAACTGCGACGCGCAATACGAAGTCCCCGACGATGTGATGCCGGCGGCGGGGCGTGATGTGCAATGTTCCAACTGCGGGCAGACCTGGTTCCAGCATCACCCCGACAATGCGCCGGAGGCCGAAGAGGATGATTTCGCCGACGACGTGATGCGGATGAAGCAGCGCGGCCCGGATGAGGACACGGAAGCCGCCGCAGCGGCCAGCCTGCCCGATTTGCAGCCCTTCGGCGATGAAGAGGAAGACGCGCCCTTTGAGGACGATCAAGACGACGACTTCGAAGACGCATTCGACCCCGAGGAGGAGGCGCCCCAACCCGCCCCCGCCGCGCCGGTGCGCCGCCCCCTCGACCCCGCCATCGCAGAGATCCTCCGTCAAGAGGCCGCGGCAGAGCAAGAAGCCCGCCGCCGTCGCCAGTCGGAACCGCTGGAAAGCCAGCCGGACCTCGGCCTAGACGACGCGCCCCTGACACAGCCGCAGCAGGCCCCCGAGATCGCCGCGGAAGACCATGTGACCGAGGATGAAGACGCCCGCCGCGCCCATGAGGCGCGCCTGCGCATGGCCAAGATGCGCGGAGAGCCGGTGCCCGAGAGCGAAGTTGACGCCTATGGCAGCGCCTCGCGCCGCGATCTTTTGCCCGATATCGAAGAGATCAACTCGACCCTGCGCCATGACGGGCAAGAGGGCGCGCAGGCCGGGCCCACCCCCACCGCCGCGCTCGACCGCCCCGAAAAGCCGCAGAAATCCGGCGGGTTCATACGCGGTTTCACTATAATGATCGTCTTGGCAGCCCTGCTCGCGGCGGTCTATGTCTACGCGCCCGAGATCGCGCAATCCCTGCCGCAGGCCGATCCCTATCTATCGTCCTATGTAGCATGGATGGACGATGCGCGGCTCTGGCTCGACGGGCAGTTGCAAGACCTGCTGGTCTGGCTCGACACCGTGGCGACCCAATCGCAGGGCTAACCCCGATCAGAACCGATCCAACAGCCTGTTAAGGTAATCCCGCTCGACCTCTGGCCGCGCTGCCTCGCCCGAGCGGCGGCGGATTTCGTCGAGCAACCGCCGCGCGCGGCCCTGATCGTCTGGCCCCTGCGCCAGCGGCGCGTCCGAACTGTTGGCCCCGCTGCCGCCCTGCTCACGCCCAAGCGGATCGCGTCCCTCGCCGCGCTGATCGCCCCCCTCTGCCGTGCCTTGACCCGGCTGGCCCGCGCGTTGCTCCTGCTCCATCGCCTCACCGAGGGCGCGCATCCCCTCGCGCAGCGCTTCCATCGCCTGCGCCTGATTGTCGATCGCCTCGGCCAGTTCGTCGCGGCGCAACGCCTCTCCGGCGCGGTCCATCGCCGCGCCCGCGCGGTCCAGCGCGTCGCGGGCCGCGTCCCCCTCAGCCGTGCCCTGCCCAGGCAGGCGACCCTGCTGGCGGCGCAGCTCGTCGCGCAGCGCTTGCTGGCGACCGGCAAGCCCTTCCTCGCCCCCGTCTTCACCGGAGGGGCCGCCCTGCCCGCGCTGGCCTTCATGGCTCTCGCCGCGCTCTTGCCCGCCGTTGCGGCCCTCGTTGTCGTCACTTTCGCCTGCGCCGGTGCCGGGGTTGAACTGCTCTTGCAGATCACGGAAGGCCTGATCGCTTAAGCCCTGTTGCTCACGCAGCGTGTCCGACAGCCCCTCCATCGCCTGTTCACCGGGCGAATTGCCGCCCTGTCCGGGCTGGCCTTCGGTGACGCGCATATTCTCCATCATTTCCTGCAACTGGCGCAGCGCCTCGGCGGCTTCGGCCATACGGCCCTGTTCCATCAACTCCTGAATGCGGTCCATCATGCGTTGCAGATCGTCTTGGGTCATCTGCATCGCCTCGCCCTGCGGCTGCTGGTCTTCGCCCTCGCCTTCCTGCGCCTGCTGGCGCTGAAGTTGTTCAAGGTAATCTTCGGTGGCGCGGCGCAGCTCGTCCATCAGTTCGGCGATCTCGGCCTCGGAGGCACCATTCTTCATCGCCTCGTTCAACCGATCCTGCGCGCGGCGCATCCGGTCGAGCGCATCGGCCAAGACGCCTTCTTCCAATTCGATCGCCAGCGCCCAGAGGTCTTCGGCCAGCTCGGTCTGCACCTCTTCGTCCAGCCCGTAGCGCGCGCGCAGTTCCAGCCGCCGGATCACCTGCTTGAGCCGCAGTGCCGTCACCTCCGACCGTAGGTCATCGCCGGGGGCATAAATCACCGCGCGCAATACCTGCGCGATGCGCGGCGCATTGGCGCGCGACCACAAAAGATCGCGCCGCATCTCGATCACCGCCGCCGCCGCCGGATCGAAAAAGCGCCGCCCCGGCAGGGTCAACTGGCTCCCCTCGGTCACGGCCTGCTGTTCGGAGGCGTCCAAGACCGAAAGTTGCAGCGACACCGGCAAATTGGCCCATGGGTGTTTCGAGAAATTCTCGATCAGCCTCTCTTCGAAATCCCGCCGGTCGCCGCTGATCGGCATGGGCAGCGGCACCACGATCTCGGGCCGCGGGTCGGGGTCGACGGTCAGACCATAGCGCCGGTCGACCGAGGCCAGATTGAGGCTGATCCGCGCCTCCCCGGCCTCGACGCCATAATCGTCGCGCGCAAGGAACGGCAGGCTCATCTCTCCCAAAGCAGTCACCTCGGGCGGGCCGAGCCTTTCGACCTGCGGCGCGGCATCGGGCAAAAGCGTGATTTGCCACGCCCGCGCGCCCGGCCCGTCGATGCTGATCTCCCCGCTTTGGCGCAGGGTGAAATCCTGCGCGGGTTCCGAAGACGCCGCAACTTCCCGGCCCGAGACGCTCTCAGCCACCGTCAGCGCGTCCAATTCGCCATAGAGCCGCAGGGTGATCAGCGTGCCCTCAGGCAGCGACAGCGCCCCGGCCTCAAGATCGTTGAGGTAGAGCGTCGGCTTGCCGGTATGACGCGGCGGCTCGGCCCAGCCTTCCCAAACGGGGCCGGAGGCCAGCGTGCCGCCCGCCCCGCCGGGGGCCAGATGCGTCACCTCGCCCAACCGCCAGACGGATCCGAAGACAAGCGCCACGATGAACCCAAGCAGCGCCACATAGCGCAGCGCATAGGGATCGGCCTGCGCGACCCGCAGATCGCCCTTCACCGGCTTCGCCGCAGCCGCCCGCGCGGCCATGCGCCGCTGATGCGCCTGCCAGACCGCCGCCGAGGCGGCATCGCCCGCGCCAATCGCCTGATCGTCCAAGAGCGCGCGAATGGGCCGCCCCGGCAAGCTGGCATCCAACCGCGCCAGCGCCGCTGCACGGGACGGCAGGCGGAAACGGCGCAGGGCAAAGAACAGAGTAAAGAGGGCCGCCAGACCGATGACGGCCAGCACGGCCCAAAGCACGCCGCCCGCCAAAGCATCCTGCGCCCCCATCATCAGCGCCGCCAGCACCGCCAGCATCAGCGCCAGCATGAGCCAGAGCGCCTGCACCAGCGCCTCGGCCAGCATCCCTGCCCAGGTCAGCCGCAGGGGCCAGCGCAAAGCGCGCAGCCCGTCTGTCCTGTCAGTGGATGTCTCCATGCGTCACGCTCCGGTGGCCCGGCGCCGGGATGCCGTCAAAGCCATTCAGGGATGGTATCGCGGTTTATCATTTCGTCAAAGCTTGGCCGTGGGCGGATAACCGCGAATTGATCGCCGTTCACCAGCACCTCGGGGATCAGGGGCCGCGAGTTATACTCGCTGCTCATCACCGCGCCGTAAGCCCCGGCAGAGCGGAAGGCCACCAGATCGCCTGAGCCCAGCACCGGCATCATCCGCTGTTTGGCGAAAGTATCACCGGATTCGCAGACCGGCCCCACGATATCGACGGGGCGCGGCTCGGCCCCCGGGGCGGGTTCATTGAGCGGCACGATGTCATGCCATGCGTCATACATGGCGGGGCGAATGAGATCGTTCATCGCGGCATCGAGGATCAGGAAATCGCGGCCTTCGCCGGATTTGAGATAGATCACCTCGCTTACCAGCACACCTGCGTTGCCCGCGATCAAGCGGCCCGGCTCGATCTCGACCTCACAGCCCAGATGCCCCAGTTTGCGCTGCACCATCGCGCCGTAATCCGTGGGCAGCGGCGGGGCGGAATTCGAGCGCTCGTAAGGGATGCCCAGGCCGCCGCCAAGGTCGAGCCGCCGGATGTCATGGCCGTCGGCGCGCAGCACCTCGGTCAGTTCCGCGACCTTGCCGTAAGCCTGCTCAAAGGGCGCCAGATCGGTCAATTGGCTGCCGATATGCACGTCGATGCCCACGATCTCGAGCCCCGGCAGCTTGGCCGCCATGGCATAGACTTCGCGGGCGCGGGCGATGGGGATGCCGAACTTGTTCTCGCTTTTGCCGGTGGCGATCTTGGCGTGGGTTTTCGCGTCCACATCCGGGTTCACGCGAATGGTGATCGGGGCCACTTTGCCCAATTCCCGCGCCACGACGTCCAGCAGGATCATCTCTGGCTCGCTTTCGACGTTGAACTGGCGGATGCCCCCCGTGAGCGCCAGTTCGATCTCCTCCCGGGTCTTGCCGACGCCGGAGAAGACGATCTTATCGCCCGGCACGCCCGCCGCTTTCGCCCGGCGGTATTCCCCGCCCGAGACCACATCCATCCCCGCGCCCGCCTGCGCCAGCGTGCGCAAAACGGCTTGGTTGGAATTGGCCTTCATCGCATAGCAGACCAGATGGTCCATGCCCGAGAGCGCGTCGTCAAAAAGGTGGAAATGGCGCAGCAGCGTGGCGGTGGAGTAGACATAGACGGGCGTGCCCACGCTGGCCGCGATCTCGGCAAGACTCACGTCCTCGGCGTGCAACACACCGTCTTTATAGAGAAAATGATCCATCTGCGCTTGGCCCCATGTCGTCGCCGCTTATCTGATGGGCGCTGTCCGCAGGAAAAGATAGAGCGGCAGGCCACAGCTCACCCCAATACAGAACGTGGCGGGAATGGCAATCAGGCTGAGGAAATTGCGCCGCACGGCGACCTCGGCAATGATCCAGATGGTCAAAGTGACGGCCGCGATGGTCAGATCCCAGACCAGCCCGCTGGCGGCGGCATTGGCGTGCCAAGCGTCCACCATGGCGCTCAGGCTCCAGCCTTCGGCGTTGAACCATGTGATGAAGTAGTACATCGGATGGATCGTGCCCCAGACCGCGAGGGCGAGGTAGAGCATCCGCAAAAGCGACATCAGAAACTCTTGACCACGCCGACGGTGGCATAGCCCGACAGGCTGATCCCCGGCTCGGTCGGCGGTGTGGGCGCGGCCTGCCGTGGGGCGGACTGCGGCGGTGTGCAAGCGGCCAAGGCAAGCACCCCGGCCACCAGTGTGATCTGCAAAAGCGGCCTCATGACCCGGCCCCGAGCATCAGCGAGAACGGCCCGCGGCGCAGCCCCACCGCCGTCCCCACCGAGACGCCCGAAGAGGACATGGTGATGCTGCTGCTGGCCGTGGGCCGCACCGGCTCCCCATCCGCGCCACAGGCGGCAAGGCTCAACAGGGAAAGGGCCGCAAGGAGGCGTTTCACTTCAGGATTTCCTTCCAACGCTCAATCTGGGCACGCACCTGCGCGGGCGCGGTGCCGCCATAGGACATGCGCGAGTTTACCGAATTTTCGACGCCAAGCACGTCAAAAACGTCCTCCGTGATCTCGGCATGGACCGATTGCATCTGCTCGAGCGTCAGGTCGGGCAGATCGCAGCCCTGCGCCTCGGCCATGGCGACCAGCGTGCCGGTCACGTGATGCGCGTCGCGGAACGGCAGGTTCGGCACCCGCACCAGCCAGTCGGCGAGATCGGTGGCGGTAGAAAAGCCCGAGCCCGCGGCGGCGGCGAGGTTCTCACGCTCGGCCGTCATGTCGCCCACCATGCCGGTCATCGCGGCCAGCGCCAGCATCAGGTTGTCGGCAGCGTCAAAGACCTGCTCTTTGTCCTCTTGCATGTCCTTGGAATAGGCCAGCGGCAGCCCTTTCATCACCATCATCAGCGCGGTATTGGCGCCGAAGATGCGGCCCACCTTGGCGCGGATGAGCTCGGCGGCATCGGGGTTCTTTTTCTGCGGCATGATCGAAGAGCCGGTCGAGAAGCGATCCGACAGCGTCACGAAACGGAACTGCGCGGAGGACCAGATCACCAATTCCTCGGCGAAGCGCGACAGGTGCATGGCGCAGATGCTGGCGGCTGACATGAATTCCAGCGCGAAGTCGCGGTCGCTCACGGCGTCGAGGGAGTTCGCGGCGGGGCGGTCGAAACCAAGCGCCTCTGCCGTCATCTCGCGGTCAATCGGGAAGGAGGTGCCAGCCAATGCGGCGGCCCCCAACGGGCATTCGTTCATCCGCGCCCGCGCATCGCGGATGCGCGACAGATCGCGGCCAAACATCTCGACATAGGCCATCATGTGATGCCCCCATGTCACGGGCTGCGCGGTTTGCAGATGAGTAAAGCCGGGCATGACCCAATCCGCGCCCGCTTCGGCCTGAGACAAAAGCGCGCGGATCAGCGCTTGCAGCCCTTCGTCGGCGGCATCCAACTGGTCCCGCACCCAGAGTTTGAAATCGGTGGCGACTTGGTCGTTCCGGCTGCGGCCCGTGTGCAAGCGGCCTGCGGGCTCTCCGATCAGGTCTTTCAGCCGTGCTTCCACGTTCATATGGATGTCTTCGAGCGCGGCGGAGAATTCGAACCGGCCCTCTTCGATCTCTGACAAGATTGTGAGAAGCCCTTCCCGTATCGCGTCGGCGTCGTTATCAGTCAGGATGCCTGTGGCTGCCAGCATGGCGGCATGGGCACGCGACCCTTTGATGTCTTGCGCGGCCATCCGTTTGTCGAACCCGATCGAGGCGTTGATCGCCTCCATGATCGCATCCGGTCCGGCGGCGAAACGCCCGCCCCACATTTTGTTCGAGGTCGTGTCGGTCATGTTGAATACCCTTGGAGGGACGTATGAAAAATCTTGTGCTCGGCCTCGTTTATACGCTGCTTGTCGCAGGTGCAAACCCCGCCCTTGCCGGAACGGCTGACATCGCGGGGCTGCGCGAAGGGGACATGAAGAAACTCGTAATTCACGACGCGCCGCAGGCGGCCTCTGACGTGACCTTTGAGCGCGAGGACGATGGCGAGGCGATGTCGCTGGCGGATTACGAAGGCAAGGTCGTGCTGGTGAACTTCTGGGCCACATGGTGCGCGCCCTGCCGCAAGGAGATGCCGCAGTTGAACGCCTTGCAAAAGGAATTCGGCGGCGATGACTTTCAGGTGCTGACCATCGCCACGGGGCGCAACTCTGAGGAAGGGATCAAACGGTTCTTCGAGGAAGCGGGCGTCGACAGCCTGCCCCGTCACCAAGACCCGAAGCAAAAGCTTGCCAGCCAGATGGGCGTATTCGGCCTGCCGATCAGCGTGATCCTAGACCGTGAGGGGCGCGAGATTGCCCGGTTGCAGGGCGATGCGAAATGGGATTCCGACAGCGCCCGCGCGATCATCGCAGCCCTGATCGAAGACGGCGCCGAGAGCTAAGCGGCCAGGTCGGGCCTCCGCGCCAAGCCCTCACGCCACATGTTGCAGGATCGCGGCCTCCGAGGTGCTGAGATTGCGCCGCGCGAAACCACCATAGCTGTGCGGGTCCGTCTCTAGCTGCGGATGCGCCGCCAGCAGCCGCGCCCGGTCCTGCGCGCCAAGGCTGGTAAGCGGGGCCGAGGCGGGATGAAAGCTCTCGGTCTCGACACCATTGGCCCACATGACCTGATGCGCGGCCAGCAGGACGTGGATATAGGTCACCTCGCGCAGGGACATATCGCTGGCCACGCTGCGCCCGTTAATCAAATCTTTCGCGGCGACCAGCACTTCGTCACTGTTGAACAGATCACGGGCTTGCGCGCCTTGCAGCACGATCCGGTGGTCGGGTGAGACCAGCAGCGGGGCGTCAGGCCGGGCAATCCCCAAGGCACCGGGGCGGAAGCGCACGGGGCGCAGATGCGGCATGGCATGCAGCCGCGCGCCGCTCATCCGGCGGCTGCCGATCCACTCCAGCGGCTGCGCGCCATTGTCCTTGGTCTGGATCAGATCGCCCTCGCGCAACTCTTCGATCAGGGCGCTGCCCTTGGGCGTGCGGATGCGGGTGCCGGGGGTGAAACAGATCACCCCGCCGCGCTCGGGCCGGTCATCGCGGCACGGGGTCAGGGTGCTGTGCATCACCCAAAGCTCACTGTCGCGCGGGGGCAGTTCATCGACGAACATCAAGAGCGGCATCCGCCCCGGGCCTGCGTCGATCAGCGTTACGGTATAGGTCCGCGCACCGTTGGTGACCATGAAGCTGTCGTCAGGCAGCGGGGCCGTGCCGAGATCGCGCCGCGGCGCGGGCGGCTGCATGCCCCCCTCCTCCAGTGCGGCCCCGATCAGGCGCTGCACTTTGCGGGCCGCGCGTTTGCGCAACCGCTCTGCCCCGTCCGCCATATCCAGCCGCAGCACATCATTCGGCCCATCCACCCGGATGGTATCCCCACGCCAAGCCCAGGCCGAGCCCAGTTCGAGCGACTGCACCGGCGCGGCCTCCAGACCGTCGATCTCTGTTTGCGACCAGCTGATGACAAACGTGCCCCGAAAGCCCGTTTTCATAACTGCTCTGCCTGCCTCGTTTCTTATTGCCAGCAGCCTAGCAAAGCCGGGGGTCGCGCGAAAGATGGCGCGAATGTGGCGGCGCAACCTGTTGCAAATTGATCTTCACCCCTGCGGCCCCGGCGAAGCGCTGCGAAACGCTTGTAAATTGTCAGCGTCTTGGTAACGTCAGAGCGGTCAAACAGCCGGAGGCACCGCATGTCGGAAGAAGTACCCCCCACCCCGTCACGCCGCATCGTCTCGTCGCGTCATTTGGCCGAGGGCGATGGCTGGGAGGCCTCGGAACTCGAATACGGCATGATCATCGCCTACAATGCCTTCACCCGCTGGATGTCGCGTTGCATGGCGGCGGCGGGGAACGGCGAACTGACGCCGCTGGAAATCCTCGTGCTGCACAATGCCAACCACCGGGGCCGGGAGAAGCGGCTGACGGATATTTGCTTCCTGCTCAACATCGAAGACACCCATACGGTGAACTACGCCCTTCGCAAGCTGGTGAAGGCGGAATTGCTGAGCGCCGAGAAGCGCGGCAAGGAGGTGTTCTATCGCACCTCGCCTGCGGGTGCCGAGCTATGCGAAGCCTATCGCGCGATCCGTCAGGCGTGTTTTCTGGATGGCTTGCCGCGCACCGATATCTCGGGCGAGGAACTGCGCAAGATCGCGGCGCAGCTTCGGGCGATGTCGGGGCAATATGACCAAGCGAGCCGCGCGGCGGCCTCGCTGTAGAGCGCAGGCGCGAGGGCTGCCCCCCGCGCCCGCCAAAGCTTAGATCAGCGCGGCAATGGCACGCGCGGTGTCGTTCATGCGGTTCGAGAAACCCCATTCATTGTCATACCAGCTGACCACGCGGATCATGCCGCCATCGGTCACCCGCGTCTGATCGGGCGCGAGGGTGGAGGAATGCGGATCGTGGTTGAAATCGGTCGAGACCAGCGGCGCGGGCTCATAGGCCAACACGCCTTTCAATGCGCCATCGGCCGCCTCTTGCATCGCGGCGTTCACCGCCTCTGCCGTCGCGGGTTTCTCGGGCATGATGCACAAATCCACGAGCGAGACATTGGCCGTCGGCACGCGCACGGCGGAGCCTTCGAGCACGCCCTTCAGATGGGGGATCACCTCGGAAATCGCGGCGGCGGCGCCGGTCGAGGTCGGCACCATTGACAGGGCGGCGGCACGGCCCCGATAGGGGTCGCGGTGCGGGCTGTCGTGGGTCGGCTGGTCGCCGGTATAGGCGTGGATCGTGGTCATATAGCCAGTCTCGATCCCGAAGCTGTCGTCGAGCACCTTGGCCACCGGAGCGAGGCAGTTGGTGGTGCAGGACGCGTTGGAGACGATCACGTCTTCGCCGGTCAGCTCATCATGATTGACGCCGTAGACAACGGTGCGGTCCACACCTTTGCCGGGGGCCGAGATCAACACGCGTTTGCTGCCATTCTCCAGATGTTTCGCCGCCGCGTCGCGGGCGGTGAAGAAACCGGTGCATTCATAGGCCACATCAACGTCGCCCCATGGCAGTTTCGCCGGATCGCGCTCTGCCGTCATGCGGATGCTCTGGCCCGCCACATGCAGGGTGCCATCTTTCAATTCCGCATCCACCGGCAGGCGGCCATGGACGGAGTCGTATTTCAATAGGTGCAGCAGGTTCTCGGCATCGGTCAAATCGTTGATGGCAACGACTTCGATCCCGTCAAAGCCGTTCTCGATCAGCGCGCGCAGCACGCAGCGTCCGATGCGGCCAAAGCCGTTGATGGCGATTTTAGTGGGCATGGTGAATCCTCCGGTGGCCCGGTGTCGGGCGGATTGGCGCGGTTAGCGCTAACATAGCACCGGGTGTGGCGGAGTTCAATTGGCCTCAGGTAGGAAATCGGCGCCCTGTTTCAAGGCGCCGATTTTGGGCCTGTTTTCAGCCCGGTGTCATGAATGCGCGCGATGGCGGCGGCGCACGCTGTCGGGCCGCCCGGGCAGGCTGAGCCGCGCGTCATTGCGCGCTTGGCGTGAGATGACGCGCCCCTTGGCCACCACGCAGAGCCGGTCGGGCCGCAGGCGCAGCGCTTCAATCGGGTTGCCCGCGTCCAGCACCACCAGCGAGGCGGTCGCGCCGACGCGCAGCCCGTAGTCCCGCAACCCGAGGATCCGCGCGTTCACATGCGTCACCATGTCAAAGCAGCGGCGCATTTCCTCGGGCGAGGTCATCTGCGCCACATGCAGCCCCATGAAGGCCACGTCGAGCATGTCGCCCGTGCCCATGGAATACCACGGGTCCATGACGCAGTCCTGCCCCCAGCCCACGTCGATGCCCATGGCTTGCATCTCTTTCACCCGCGTGAGGCCGCGGCGTTTCGGGTAGGTATCATGGCGGCCCTGCAGGGTGATGTTGATCAGCGGATTGGGGATCGCGGCGACCTCTGCCTCGGCCATCAGCGGCAGCAGTTTCGAGACATAGTAATTGTCCATCGAATGCATCGAGGTGAGATGCGAGCCGGCCACCCTGCCCTGTAGCCCAAGGCGTTGGGTCTCATAGGCCAGCGTCTCGATATGGCGCGAATGGGGGTCGTCGGTCTCGTCGCAATGCAGGTCGACCATGAGGCCGCGCTCGGCGGCAAGTTCGCAGAGAGCGGTGACGGAACGGGCGCCATCGGCCATGGTGCGTTCGAAATGCGGGATGCCGCCCACCACGTCGACGCCCATGTCCAGCGCGCGGATCGTGTTCTCATGCGCCGTGGGGTCGCGGTAGAGGCCGTCCTGCGGGAAGGCGACGAGTTGCAGGTCGATGTAGTCTTTGACCGTCTCGCGCACGTCGAGCAGGGCTTCGACGCCCAGAAGACGGTCGTCGCAGGTGTCGACATGGCTGCGGATGGCCAGAAGGCCCAATGAGGCGGCCCAATCGCAGTATTCCAGCGCGCGGGCCTTGACCTCGTCCTGTGTCATTACCTCTTTAAGTTCGCCCCAGAGGCCGATGCCTTCCAGCAGCGTGCCCGAGGCGTTGATGCGCGGGGTGCCGTAGCTGAGGGTCGCGTCCATGTGGAAATGCGGATCGACGAAGGGTGGGCTGACGAGGTCGCCGCTGGCGTCGATGGTCTCGCGCGCCTCTGCGGTGGAGAGGTCTTCGATGGCGGCGATGCGGTCGCCCTTGATGCCGATGTCGGTGACGCGACCGTTGGGGAGCGTGCCGCCTTTGATGATGAGGTCGAACATGGGTTGGTCCTTTTCAGTTGTGTCCCGCCCGGACGCAGGCCGGGCAGCCCCCGGCCGCCCCCGTTTTGCCGGAGGCAAACCTACGGTTTGACGGCGGGGGCTTCACCCCCACCCGCGGCCGGGAGCAGCCCTTAGCGATCTGTAGCGAGCCTTTCAGCGCTCACCCTTATTAAACGGCACCATCAGCGCCGCTGGCACCTGCGCCCGGCGCGACATGACGACAAGCGCGAGGATCGACAGGATATAGGGCGCCATCAGGAAAATCTGGTAGGGGATGTCGGCACCGAGCGGCGTCTGCTGCACGCGGATTTGCAACGCGTCGAAGGCCGCAAAGAGCACCGCGCCCAGAAGCGTCTTTCCCGGTTTCCACGAGCCAAAAACCACCAGCGCGATGCAGATCCAGCCGCGGCCGTTGACCATCTCGAAGAAGAAGGAGTTGAAAGCCGACATGGTGAGAAACGCCCCGCCCACGGCCATCAGCCCGCTGCCAACCATGACCGCGCCGATGCGGATCGCCGAGACGCTGAGCCCCTGCGCCTCGACCGCCGCCGGGTTCTCCCCCGCCGCGCGCAGGGCGAGGCCCATGGGCGTGCGGTAGAGCACCAGCGTCACCACCAGCACCAGCACAAAGGCCAGATAGGTCAGCGGGGTCTGGTTGAAAAGCGCGGGGCCGATCACCGGGATCTCGGACAGAAGCGGGATTTCCAGCGGCTGGAAGGCCTCAATCTTTGGGGGCGAAGTCACTTCGGGCAGCGCGAGGCGGTAGCAGTAATAGGTGAGCGAGGTCGCCAAAAGCGTGATGCCAAGGCCGACGACATGCTGGCTGAGGCCGAAGGGCACGGTGAGCACGCCATGCACCAGCCCGAAGGCCATGCCCGAAAGCATCGCCACCGCGACGCCGAACCAAAGCCCGCCGCCGAGGTAGACGGTGAGCCAGCCGGCGAAGGCGCCGACAACCATGATGCCTTCGATGCCGAGGTTCAGCACCCCTGCCCGCTCGCAGATGAGCTCGCCCAAGGCGGCGAAGATCAGGGGCGAGGCGATGCGGATTGCGGCGGCCCAAAAGCTCGCCTGAAGGAGGATGTCGAGAATGTCCATCAGTCGCGCCTCACCCGGAATTTCGTGAGCATGATCGCCAGCACCATCGCCAGAAGCGCCAGCGCCAGCATGATGTCGGCAAGGTAGGTGGGCACACCGGCGGCGCGGCTCATGCTGTCGGCCCCGACGAAAATGCCGGCGACAAAAAGCGCCGCGACGACCACACCAAGCGGGTTCAGCAGGGCCAGCATGGCGACGATGATGCCGGTGTAGCCAAAGCCCGGCGAGATATCCAAGGTGAGGTTGCCCTTGAGCCCCGCCACCTCGGAAAAGCCCGCCAGCGCGGCAAGCCCGCCCGACAGCAGCGCCGTTTTGATCAGCACCGCGTTCACCGGGATGCCCGCGAAACGTGCCGCGGCGGGGTTCAGACCCACCGCGCGCATCTCGTAGCCCAGCGTGCTGCGACGCTGGATCACCCAGACGACGAGGGCCGAGATCAGTGCGAGGGCGAAGCCCCAGTGCAGCCGCAGCCCCTCCGCGATGCGCGGCAGACGCGCCTCCCCGATCAGCCGCGCGGACTTGGGCCAGCCGAGGCCCATCGGGTCCTTCAGCGGACCTTCGAGCAGCATCGAGACCCAGAGCAGCACGACGAAGTTCAGCAGGAGCGTGGTGACGACCTCATCGACGCCGAAGCGGGTTTTCAGGAAGGTCGGCACCAGCAGCACCACGGCCCCGGCGAGCATGGCGGCGAGGGCAATCGTCGGCAGCAGCGCAAAGCTGGGCCATGCCAGCGCGCCGGTGCCCAGCACCACGGTGACCACCGCGCCCATGTAAAGCTGCGCCTCGGCGCCGATGTTCCAAAGTTTGGCGCGGAAGGCGACGGCGACGGCGAGGCCGGTGAAGATCAGCGGCGTGGCGCGGTTAAGCGTCTCCAACAGCGCGAATTTCGAGCCGAAGGCGCCTTTGACGATCAGGCCCAGTACCGAAAACGGCTGCGCGCCTGCGACCATCGCCAGAAGCGAGGCCACGACAACGGTGGCGAAAAGCGCCAGCGCGGGCAGGCCCAGCGAACGGGTCCATGTGGGGTTGGCGACGGGTTCAAGCCGCATGAGAGGTCTCCTCGAATCCATCGCCCGCCATCCAGACGCCCAACTCGGCGGGGGTGAGCGCGCCACGGGCGAAGGGGGGCGAGAGGCGGCCTTCAGAGATCACATGGATCACGTCCGACAGCGCCGTGACCTCGTCGAGATCTTCGGAGATCAGCAGCACCGCCGCCCCGCGGTCGCGGGCGGCCAGCAGTTGTTCGTGCACGTAAGTCAGCGCGCCGATGTCGAGGCCGCGCACCGGTTGGTTGGCCAGCACGACCGACGGCGCGGTTTCCAGCACGCGGCCGAGGATCAGCTTTTGCATGTTGCCGCCCGACAAAAGGCGGATGCGGGTTTCCGGGCCGGGGCAGCGCACGTCGTAGCCCTGGATGATCTTGGCCGCGAAATCGCGCGCGGCGCGCCAGTTCATCCAGCCGTGGCGGGAAAAACCGGGGCGGGAGTAAAGCTCGAGCACCGCGTTCTCGGTGAGGTCGAAATCGGCGATGGTGCCGGTCTTGTGGCGGTCCTCGGGGATGCGGGCGATGCCCGCGCCGATGGCGGCATGGGGGGACCAGCCGCGCGGCGCGTCGCCCTTCACGTGAAACGTACCCGAGGCGGGGCGAATGAGCCCGCCGATCAGATCGGCAAGCGCGGTCTGCCCGTTGCCGGAGACCCCGGCGAGGCCGGTGATCTGGCCTGCGCGCAGCGCGAGATCGACGTTTTTCAGCCCCGGGGCGCTGCCGACATCCGGTGTCGAAACACCTCGAAGCGTCACCAGCGCGGCACCGGGATCGGCGCGTCGCACGACGGGTGCCGCGACTTCGCTGCCCACCATCATCTGCGCCATGGCGGCGCGGTCGGTCTCGGCGGTCTTGGCCTCGGCCACCAGCTTTCCGTGACGCAGCACCACGACGCGGGAGGAGATCGCCATGACTTCATGCAGCTTGTGGGAAATGAAAATGACCGAAAGGCCAAGGGCGACGGCCTTGCGCATGGTGGCGAAGAGGTCTTCGGTCTCCTGCGGGGTCAGGACGGCGGTCGGCTCGTCGAGGATCAGGATGCGCGCCTCGCGGTAGAGGGCTTTGAGGATCTCGACCCGCTGCCGTTCGCCCACGCTGAGGCTGCCGACCTGCGCATCGGGGTCCACGCGCAAACCGTAGTCCGCCATCAGCGCCACGATCTTTTGACGTGCCTGCGTCCTGCCAAAGCCGGGCCGCCAGATCGAGCGGGTGCCGAGGACGATGTTTTCCAGAACAGACATGTTGTCGGCCAGCGTGAAATGCTGGTGCACCATGCCGACACCAGCGGCGAGCGCCGCGCGGGGGTTGCCGGCGGGCAGACGCTGCCCGAACACTTCGACGAAGCCTTCGTCCGGCGTGTAGTGGCCGAAAAGGATATTCATCAGCGTGGTCTTACCCGCGCCGTTCTCGCCCAGCAGGGCAATGACTTCGCCCTGCCGCAGATCGAAGCTGATCGCGTCATTGGCGGTAAGCTTGCCAAATCGCTTGGTAATGCCATCGAGGCGCAGGACCACCTGCGCCTCGGGGTTTTGATCGGTCATTTAGTTGGACTTCGGCTCTTCGTCGTTGATCTCGACGGTGAAGGAGCCGTCCTTGATCGCCTGTTCACGCTCTTTGACCATGTCCATCGCCGCCTGCGGAACCTTGCCCTCGAAGGTGCCCAGAGGGGCGAGCGAGGAGCCACCCTCGGCCATGAAGGAATAGCGTCCGTAGTCGTCGGCCTTGAACTCGCCCCCCTTCACCGCGGCGATGGCGGCGTCGAGCGTCGGCTCGAAATGCCACAGGGCGGAGGCGACGACCGTCTCGGGGTATTCTCCTTGCGTGTCGATCACGTTGCCGATCGCCAGAACGCCCTTCTCCTGCGCCGCGTCCGACACGCCGAAGCGCTCGGCATAGAGCACGTCAGCCCCCTGCTCGACCATGGCGAAGGCGGTTTCCTTGGCCTTGGGCGGATCGAACCAGGAGCCGATGAAGCTGACCTGGAACTTGATCTCGGGGTTCATCTCGCGCGCGCCGGCCATGAAGGCATGCATCAGGCGGTTCACTTCCGGGATCGGGAAGCCGCCGACCATGCCGATGTTGCCGCTCTCGGTCATGGCGCCCGCAACGATGCCCGAGAGATACGCGGCATCCTGAATATAGTTATCGAAGACCGCGAAATTCGACAGCGCCTCGTCCTGCTTGAAGCTGGACCCCATCAGGAAGGCGACCTCGGGATAATCGGCGGCGACCTCGCGCGCCTCGGCCTCGGCGCCGAAGACCTCGCCCACGATCAGCTGGTTGCCGGCTTCGGCATATTCACGCAGCACGCGGGCATAGTCGGTGTTGGAGACATTTTCGGTAAATGTGTACTCGATGTCGCCCCGCGCCTGTGCTGCCTCGGCGGCCTTGTGGATGCGGCTGACCCACTGCTGTTCCACCGGCACGGTATAGACGCCCGCGAGCTTGATCGGCTCGGCGGCCAGCGCGCCCTGCGGCAAAAGGCTGGCACCTGCCAGCATGGCCGCCGTGCCCAATAGGAAGCGGCGTGTGAAATTGCGTTGTGTCATTTTATCCCCCGTTGGTTAGGTATTTTACCGTTTGATAAAATATTTTACCTGTCAAGCTTCTCCTGACCCTAGGTCAGCCCAAGCTTTTCCGAATAGGCGCCTTGTGCTGATTAATGTGGCAGTCAGCAGGCGAAGCGGTAAATAGGGTCGACCCCAAGGATCGGATTCTACGATGAGCCATGTATTGCACCGTAACCTGCGCGCCACGCAACCTGTGATCGTCCGCGGCGAAGGAAATTTCCTTATTGATGACAAAGGGAAGCGCTATCTGGACGCCTGTGGCGGCGCGGCTGTGTCGAGCCTTGGGCATGACAATGCCGCCGTGCGCGCCGCCGTTGCCGCGCAGATGGACAAGCTTGCCTTTGCCCATACTGGCCTTTTCACCAACGCCCCCGCAGAGGCGCTGGCCGACCATCTGATCGCACGCGCGCCTGAGGGTACGGGCGATGGCAGGGTCATGTATCTGGGCAGCGGGTCCGAAGCGATGGAGGCGGCGCTAAAGCTGGCGCGGCAGTACCATCTGGAGCGCGGCGACACGGCCCGCGCCAAGATCATCGCCCGCGCCCCGAGCTATCACGGCAACACACTGGGCGCGCTGGCGGTGGGCGGCCATGCCGGGCGCCGCAAGCCCTTCGCCCCGATGTTGATGGAGGTGGAACATATCGACGCCGCCTATGCCTACCGGCTGCAACGCGCAGGCGAGAGCACGGCGGATTTCGCGCGGCGCTTGGCGGATCAATTGGAAGCGCGGATCGTCGAGCTGGGGCCGGAGACGGTCGCCGCCTTCGTGGCCGAGCCGGTGGTCGGCGCCTCGCTCGGCTCGCAGCCCGCGCCCGAGGGGTATTTCAAACATGTGCGTGAGATCTGCGACCGCCATGGTGTCTTGCTCATCGCCGATGAGGTGATGTGCGGCATGGGGCGCACCGGCAGCCTGTTTGCGTTGGAGCAGGAAGGGATTTGCGCCGATATCACCACCATGGCCAAGGGGCTCGGCGCGGGCTACCAGCCGATCGCGGCGGTGATGGCGCGGCAAAGCGTGATCGAGGCGATCATGGCGGGCAGCGGCAACCTGTGGAACGGGCACACCTATATGTCCCATGCGGTGGCCACGGCGGGCGCGCTGGCGGTGCTGCAAGAGGTCGAGAGCCGCGATTTGCTGAGTGCGGTGCGCGCCCGGGGGCAGCAGTTGGAAACCGCGCTGCGCGACCGCTTTGGCCAGCACGCCCATGTCGGAGACATTCGCGGGCGCGGGTTATTTTGGTCCATCGAACTGGTGGCCGAGCGCGACAGCAAGACGCCCTTCGACGTCAGCCGCAACCTTGCGGGCAAGATCCAACGCACCGCGATGGAGGCGGGGATGATCTGCTACCCCTCCCAGGGCTGCGCCGATGGCACGGCGGGGGATCACGTTTTGCTGGCCCCGGCCTTTACCTCCCCGCCTGAGGAAATCGAGATGACGGTCGAGATGCTGGGCGCGGCAGTCGATGGGGCGATCGCGGAGGGCTGAGCCCTCCGCCTGCCCGTTATCGGCCTTTGATCTGGATCGAGAAGTTGCGCCGCGCCCCGGCAGGCGGGCGCGGGAATGGGGCGGCCTGTCGGATGATGCCAAGCGCCGCCTGATCCAGCGCCGCCGACCCGGAGCTGCGGGCCACGCGGACCCCTGCCAACTGCCCGCCCCCACCGATGGAAAAGGCGATCGTCGTCGTCCCGCGGGAGCGGACGCGCGGCTTGCCGACGCGGGCGATGCGGCTCATGACTTGGCCCGGATAGTTGCTGGCTGCCGCATTCCCCGCAGGCGCCGCGGCACGCTGTTGCGCGCCCGATTGCGCGGCATTGCCCGCGCGGCTGGCAGTCTGCGCGCCCTTGGTATTGTTGCGCTTTGCATTGCCACGCGTGGTTTGCTTGGGCTTGGGTTTCGGCTGCGGCTTGGGCTTGGCCTTTTTGGCCGCCTCGGCGGCGCGTTCGGGATCGCGGCGCTGCGGGCGCTGCGACAGGCGCGGCGCGTCATCCTCGGCCTCGGCGGTGAGGGTTTCGACCGGCGGCACCGGGGCGGCGGCCGTGATGGTTGGCGTGGCCTCAGTCGTCTCGGGCGGGGTTTCGACCGGGGTCAGGGCGGGCAAGACCGGCGTCTCTGTCGGCGAGGCGGCGGGCGGGGCGACGGGCATGGGTTCAGCCTCCATCGCCTGCACCGGCTCTGCGACGGCCGAAGGCGTGGGGGTGAGCGTGGGTTCCGGCGCGGGGGTCGGCGGCAGCGCCTCTGCGGTCTCCAGCGGTTCGGGCGCGGGGGTTGGGGTGATTTCTTCGACCGGTTCGGCATCCAATGTGCCGATGGCCATATCCTCGAACCGCGTGCCAAGCTGGGCAGCGGCGGGCGCGCCGCCGCCTGCGATCTTGGCGCTGTCGTCAATCTGGGCGAGTTGCGACACGCCCACGACGAGGCTGGCCGCGACGCCGATGGACAGTGTTTTGGCGAGACCGGAACGGGGGATCATTGCAGCGCCCTTTCGGTGACAAGCATGACGCGCGCGGCCCCTGCCCCGCGCAGCTCGCGGGTCAGTTCCACAAGGCGGCGGGCGGGCAGCGCGCGGTCGGGGAGGAGCCGGACGGTGTCGCGCTCTTCTTCGGGCAGCGCGTCGATGAAATCGGCCACGCTGGAGCGGTCTTGGCCTGCGTAGGTCATGCGGCCATCGGCATGGACCACCAGCGCATTGGGCGGGGCGCGGCCCTCAAGTTCACGGGTTTCGACGAGGTTGAGATCGGAGTCCAGCGGCTGTGACAGGGTGCCTGCGACCATGAAGAAGACCAGCATCAGAAAGACGATGTTGATCAGCGCGATGGTCGGTTCGCGTTGCGGTTTGGCCTTGGCGATGGGTCGCATGGTCAGCCCTCCAGAACCGAGACGCTGAGCCTCGGCAGGGCGCGCAGCGCGATGAGCAGATCGGCCAGCGCCTGCGCCTCGACCTCGGCCCCGAGCGAGACCAAAAGCGGGGTGCCCTCTTCGGCTTCGGCCAAGGGGCTGGCGGTCAGCGCGTCAAGCGCCAGCGCATCGCCGTTGAGGCGCAGCCCCTCGGTGGTCAGTTGCAGGAAAAACGGTTTCGCCCCCGTCTCGGCCCCTGCCCCGGATGTCGCTGCGGCCAATTCGATCTCGGCAAATTTTGAGAAGGTCGAGGTCAGCATGAAGAACAACAACAGCAGGAAGATCACGTCGATCAGGGAGGTCATGGAGAGGCGGTTGCGCCGCCGGCGTGGCCTAGCCATGGGCTGGCCGGGGCGCGGCGGCGGCAAAGGGGGTGGCGGCGGGCGCAGCGGCAGAGGCCGCGTTCTGGCCCGGGTGCAGCACGGTCAGGATCGCCTTGTCGGCGATGACGCGTTCGGTCTCCATACGTTGCTCAAGCCAGCTGAGCACCAGTGCGGTCGGCATGGCCACGACAAGCCCCACGGCCGTGGTCAGAAGCGCCACCCAGATGCCACCGGCAAGGATCGACGGGTCCACTTGAGAGCCTGCATCCTGCAAGGCGCGGAAGGCTTCGATCATGCCCAGAACCGTGCCGAAGAGACCCAAGAGCGGGGCAAGCTGCGCCACGGAATCGAGCAGGCGGAAACCGCGCTCAAGCTTGGCAAAACGCATCTCGGCCTCCGCCTGCAAGCGCGAAGCACCGGCCTCGGGCGCGGACATGGCCAGTTCGATCACCGGGGCAAGGTAGCTTTTCGACCGGCCCAGCGCCGAACGGGCGGCGGCGGCATCGCCGCGCTCCCACGCGTTGACCGCTTCGGAGAGCGCCCGGTGACGGCCCACGGCGGCGGCGCGGAACTGCCATGTCTTATAGAGGGCGACCGCAAGGGTCAGCACGGCCACGGCCATCAGGATCACCACCACCGGGCCACCGGTTTCGGCAATGCCCCGCAGGGGGGTCAACAATTCATCGAGTTGTTCCATCAGCCCAGCACCTCGATCTCGGTCCGGGTCGCCGGGGCCAGCGCGTTTTCGCAGGTGCCCGCCTCGATCCCCGCGCCCTCACAGCTTTGCGCGCCGTTAAAGAGGATGCGGCCAAGGTTCTCGCAGGTGGTTTGCGGCACCACGAATTGACGCACGCGCGGGCGGCCAACGGGGAGTTCGCCGAAATCGAAGAGCGTCAGCCGGTTCACGGTGCCTTCGCGGTCGAAGAGCACGGTTTCATAGACCGCCTTGTCGAGCGGGGCGGAAAGCTCGTTGGTGATGAGGAAGGTCAGCTTGCAATTGGCCTCTGTGGTGTCGGCGGCATTGAGCTCGACCTTGAGCGCGGGCGCGGCGCTGGCCGGGGTCGCGGCGGGCGTCTCGGCGGCGGCGCCTTGGGCGATGGTCAGGGACAGGGCCGCGAGGAACGCGGAACGAAAATGCGGCATGGGGGTGGCTCCCGATGGGTTTGTCTTTGATCACGGCGCAGCGTTGGGGCGCCTGCCCCGGCAGGGCAGAATCGTCGCAACACCTCTTGCGCCAAGCGGAATTTCTGCCTGCTGCCTAGCAAAACCGGGCGGCGGTGACAATCCTGACTTTAATACTCGGATTAAATGGGTGTGGTGCTGCCTATTTGACAGGCAGGGAACAGTTGCGTCGGGTTGGTGTTGGGAAGCTGAAACCACGACATGCGAGACGACCGCATTCGCGCAGAGAAGGAGGCCAGAATGACCGACGACAGCCAGAAGATCGCGACCATCGACCCTGCCCATACCGTGGCCCTGTTCACGCCGGACGCCAAAGCGCTAGAGCAGGCAGCTTCCGCCGGCATGAAAACGGTGGTGAACTTCCGCGCCTCGGATGAGAAAGGCGGCCTGTCCCCCGATGCGGAGCGGCTGGTGGCCGAGAAACTGGGGTTGAACTACCTGCACCACCCGGTCACGCCGGACAGCCTCGGCCCCGAGACAGTGGATGAATTCCGCAAGTCACTAGACGACCTGCCCCAGCCGGTGTTTCTGCACTGCGCTTCGGGCAAACGTGCAGGGGCGATGACCTTGATGGCGCTCGCGGCGGATAAGGGCTGGGACGGTGATACGGCCTTGCAGGAGGGCAAGGCCCGGGGCATCGACCTGACCGAAGAGAAGATCGGCCAATTGGTCAAATCCTACGCGGATAGCAAAGCGTGAGAGAGGCGCCCGGTTTTACCGGGCGCTTTACTTTTGCGTGCAGTATAGGCCGTGCAGCGTTTCCAGAACGGCCACGGCCTCCTGCCCCTTGACGCGGTAAAAGATCGTCTGACCCGCCCGGCGGCTGTCGACCAGACCGGCATCTTTCAACTTTTTCAACTGCTGCGACATGGTGGATTGCGACAGACCGCAGGCCTGCGCCAAATCCCCGACCGAGCGCTCCCCCCCGATCAGACGGCACAGGATCTGCAACCGCGCCTCCGATGCAAGCATCGTCATGAGCGCCGCAGCCCCGGCGATATCGCCCTCCAGAAAGTCGTCCGTGTTTTTCATATTAGCATCATTGAATATTATGAAAGCGTAATATATACTACTTTACAGTCTGACACAAGCCAGCCGCTTGGCAGGCCGTAAGGAGTAGAGAGATGGAAACCGAATTCACACCATGGCTGTCGCTGGGCGGCGGCGCGATGATTGGGGTCTCGGCGGTGCTGCTGATGGCCACGAACGGGCGCATCGCGGGGATCAGCGGGCTGACCTCACGGCTATTCGCCCGCAACAGCGATGGCGAAGCGCGGGGCGTGTCGTTTTTTTTCGTACTGGGGCTTTTGCTCGCGGCACCGCTTTGGCTGATCACCTCGGGCGGATGGCCGCAGCAATGGGTGCCGTCGAACCCCGTTTTGATGGCCGTCGCCGGGTTGCTCGTCGGCTTTGGTGCGACCTATGGCAATGGCTGCACCTCGGGCCACGGGGTCTGCGGGATCAGCCGAGGCTCGGCGCGGTCCATCGTGGCGACGGTGACCTTCATGGCGACGGCAGTCGTGACCGTCTTTGTCATGCGCCATGTGATCGGAGGGTGACGTGAAACAGCTCTTCGCCCTCCTCTCCGGCCTCTTGTTCGGCATCGGCCTGATCGTTTCCGGCATGGCCGACCCGGCCAAAGTTTTGAACTTCCTTGACATTTTCGGCACATGGGATCCCAGCCTTGCCTTTGTCATGGGCGGCGCCATTGCGGTGACGGCACCGGGGTTCGCATGGCTGTTCCGCAGCCGTCAGACCCCCTATTTCGATCGCAAATTCCGCCTGCCCACCCGCAATGATCTTGAGCCGAAACTGCTGACCGGCGCCGCGATTTTCGGCATCGGTTGGGGCTTGGGCGGCTTTTGCCCCGGCCCGGCACTGACCGCCCTGCCCCTCGCGGCCAGCGGCACTTTGATCTTTGTCCCCTTCATGCTGGGCGGCATGTGGATCGCCCGGCACAGCCCTGATTTGACCTCTAAAACCAAGAAAGGACCAGCCTGATGAGCGACCCTCTCAATTCACCCGTCGTGCGCCACTCCCCTTCGACAGGGGCAGGCAGCCCCGATGTCTGGGGCATCTATGAACCCGACACCGGTTCGATCCAGTACATCTGCGCCGATCCGGCGACGAAGAAGGCCGCGCTGATCGACGTGGTGTGGAACTTCGACCCGAAGAACTACAAGTTCACCACGGAAAGCATGGATCAGGTGCTGGACCTCGTGAAGGAGAACAGTCTGAGCGTGGAATGGGTACTCGACACCCACCCCCATGCGGATCACGTCATGGCCTCGGCCCAGTTGAAAGAGCGGACGGGCGCGCCCAATGCCATCGGCGCGCTGGTGCCTGAGATCGCCAAGATTTGGGCCGATCTTTACAACCTGCCCGAGGCCTTCGACCCCGACCGCGACTTCGACCACCTGTTTCAGGAGGGCGAGACCTTCAAGATCGGCGAGTTGGACGCCAAGGTGATGCTGTCGCCCGGGCATACGCTGGGGTCGATCACTTATGTCTGCGGCGATGCGGCTTTTGTACATGACACGCTGATGCAGCCCGATGCCGGCACCTCGCGGTCGGATTTCCCCGGCGGCACGACCGAGGAGTTGTGGGACTCGATCCAAGACATCCTCGCCCTGCCCGGCGACACGCGGCTTTACATCGGCCATGACTACGGCACCGATGGCCGCGATGAGCCGCAGTGGGAGGCTACGGTGGACGAACACCGCGCCCATAACATCCATGTCAAAGATGGCACCAAGCGCGAGCATTATATCGAGCGCCGTCAGAAACGGGACGCGACCCTGTCGCTGCCCAACCGCATCCTCGCCGCATTGCAGATCAACCTGCGCGGCGGGCGGCTGCCCCCGGCGGAGGATGACGGCCATCACTACCTGAAACTGCCGGTGAACCGTTTCGACTGAGCCAACCGGGTGGCCCATTGGGCCGCCCCTTTCTGACGGATCGCCGCCCATGACCCTTCCTTCGCTTTCGCATTATCTGCCGATCCTCGACTGGGGGCGGCGCTATGACCGTGGCCACTTCACCGGGGATATGATCGCGGCGGTGATCGTCACGATCATGCTGATCCCGCAATCGCTGGCCTATGCGCTCTTGGCGGGCATGCCGCCCGAGGCCGGGATCTATGCCTCCATCGCGCCCATCGTGCTCTACGCCATCTTCGGCACCAGCCGCGCGCTGGCGGTGGGGCCGGTGGCCGTGGTCTCACTGATGACGGCGGCGGCGGTGGGCGAGATCGCGCAGAGCGGCACGGCGGGCTATGTCACGGCGGCGCTGACACTGGCCTTCCTGTCGGGCGCGATGCTGCTGGCGCTCGGGCTGTTTCGGCTGGGGTTTCTGGCGAATTTCCTGTCGCATCCGGTGATCGCGGGCTTCATCACCGCCTCTGGCATCCTGATCGCCGCGAGCCAGTTGCGGCATATTCTGGGGATTGAGGCGGAGGGCCATACCCTGCCGCAGATCCTATCCAGCCTCTGGGCGCATCTAAGGGAGATTAATGTCATCACCCTCGGGCTGGGGCTGGCCGCGACGGCCTTCCTGTTCTGGGTGCGCGGCGGGCTGAAGCCGCTGCTGCGGCGTATGGGGCTGGGGCCGCGTATGGCGGATATCGGCGCCAAGACCGGGCCGGTGCTGGCGATCGTGGCGACGACAGTGGCGGTTTGGGCCTTCGATCTGGGCGCGCGCGGCGTCTCGATCGTGGGCGAAGTGCCGCAAAGCCTGCCGCCGTTCACCCTGCCCTCCTTTTCGCCTGACCTGCTGTCGCAGCTTCTTGTCCCGGCGCTGCTGATCTCCGTCATCGGCTTTGTCGAGAGCATCAGCGTGGCCCAGACCCTGGCCGCGAAGAAACGCCAGAGGATCGACCCGGATCAGGAGTTGATCGGTCTCGGCAGCGCCAACCTCGGTGCGGCTTTCACCGGCGGCTTTCCGGTCACCGGGGGCTTCTCGCGCTCGGTGGTGAATTTCGACGCGGGCGCCGAGACCCCCGCCGCGGGCGCCTTCACCGCGGTCGGGCTGGCGCTGGCGGCGCTGTTCCTGACGCCGCTCATCCACTACCTGCCCAAGGCCACGCTGGCCGCCACGATCATCGTCGCGGTGCTGAGCCTCGTCGACTTCTCGATCCTGAAACGGGCCTGGGTCTTCAGCCACGCCGATTTCGCCGCCGTCAGCGTGACGATCCTGCTGACGCTGATCTTCGGCGTCGAGGCCGGGGTCAGCGCGGGCGTCGTGACCTCGATCCTCGTGCATCTTTACAAGACCTCGCGCCCGCATATGGCCGTGGTGGGCCGGGTGCCGGGGACCGAGCATTTCCGCAACGTGCTGCGCCACGAAGTCGAGACCCAGCCCCATGTGCTGAGCCTGCGGGTTGACGAGAGCCTCTATTTCCCCAACGCACGGTTTTTGGAGGATCAACTGGCCCAATATGCCGCCGACAAGCCGGAGCTGACAGATGTGGTGCTGATGTTCCCGGCGGTGAACGAGATCGACCTTTCAGCGCTGGAGTCGCTCGAGGCGATCAACACGCGGCTGAAGGACGCCGATATCCGCCTGCACCTGAGCGAGGTCAAAGGCCCGGTGATGGATCGGTTGAAGCGCAGCCATTTCCTCGACGAACTGACCGGCGAGGTCTTTCTCAGCCAGCATGAGGCGGCCTGCGCGCTGGCCAAATCCCGGCGGTGAGGCCGCCGTGCGAATTTACCGGAACCGCGCCGCCCGCTGCGCGTTGGCCTGCCATGAACAAGACATTTGCCCGCGCCGCCGCCCTCTCCGCCAGTATTTTCGCCACCGCCGCCACTGCCGAGGAGGTGGGCAAGGTGGATGTGGATTGGCTGGGCAATGACATCATCGTCGAAGCCGTGGCCGACCCCAAGGTGAAGGGCGTGACCTGCCATCTCGCCTATTTCGAACGCGGGCTGATAGACCGGCTGCAAAAGGGCAATTGGTTCGAAGATCCGTCAAACTCTTCGATCTCCTGCCGCCAGACCGGCCCGATTGAGATCGGCGATATCGACCGTGGCGACGAGGGCGAAAACGTCTTTAGCGAGCGTCGCTCGATCATCTTCAAGACTTTGAAGGTCAAGCGTATTTTCGACGAAGCGAACAATACGCTGATCTACATCAGCCACAGCCAGCAGGTGCAGGACGGCTCGGCCAAGACCTCCATGTCGACGGTGCCTTTGTACCAGCCCGGCCAGTAGAGCCAAAAGCCAAAGATCGCTTAGGCAAAGCCTTGCCATCAGCGCGATCCCGCCTTGTCGGGCTGCCTGCCTGCGATATGCTGCGCGGAAAGGCAACAACGCAGCGACAGGCAGGTTTTATGAGACATTCACGCAGAACATTCGCATTCGGCCTTGCCGCATTGGGGCTGACCTCGGCCTGTTCGACCGGGGGCGGCGCGCTTGGCCCCGCGGCGGCGGCGGGGGTGCCGGACGATCTGCGCCCCGTGCCCAACGCGGGCTATGACGCATGGGTCGCAGCCTTTAAAAGCCGCGCCTCGGCACAGGGGATTTCGGCCAGCACCTTGGCCCAAGGGTTTCGCGGCGCGGGCTATCTGCCCGGCGTGGTCAAGCGCGACCGCAACCAGACGGAATTCAGCCGCAGCTTGGAAGATTACCTCGCCATCGCCGCCTCGGACGAGCGTGTTTCCATGGGGCGCGCGGCCTTTGCCCGCCACCGCAGCACATTGAACGCGATTGAGAGCCGCTATGGCGTGGCCGCAGAGATCGTCGCGGCGGTCTGGGGCCTGGAGAGCTTCTTTGGCGAGCGGCGCGGCAATGTGCCTGTCGTCTCGGCCACCTCGACATTGGCCTATGACGGGCGGCGCGGGGCGTTCTTTGAAAAGCAGTTGATCGCAGCGCTGAAGATCCTGCAAAACGGTGACATCACGGCCGACCGGCTGACCGGCTCTTGGGCCGGGGCCATGGGACATACGCAGTTCATCCCCACCTCTTACCAAGCCTTCGCGGTGGATTTCACCGGCGATGGGCGGCGCGATATCTGGTCGGAAGACCCCAGCGATGCGCTGGCCTCTACCGCCGCATATCTGTCGCGCAACGGCTGGACGCGGGGGCTGAAATGGGGCGGCGAGTTGGGCAGCCTCCCCGCCAGCGCGGGGTCGGTGATCCAGCCGCAGGCGGGCGGGCCGCAGTTCGTGGTGACCAGCAACTTCCGCGCGCTGAAACGCTACAACAACTCCGACAGCTATGCGATTGGCGTGGGCCATCTGGCGGATCGGATCGCGGGCGGCGGGCCGCTGCGCGGCAGTTTCCCGCCCGACGCCAATGGGCTGACCAAGGACGACCGCATCGCGTTACAGCAACGGCTAACCGCGCGGGGGTTCGATACCGATGGCGCGGATGGGGTGATCGGGCCGAACAGCCGCAAAGCGATCAGCGCCTATCAGGCCAGCGTGGGCCTGCCCGCGACGGGTGAGCCTTCGGTCGAGTTGCTGCGCCGGTTGCAGTAGGCGACGTAGCTCGGTCCTTCCCACCCTCCACGCTGGGGCTGGCGGCAAGGCAATCGGGGCGACGTTTTTTAAACCATGGAGGGCAGCGCCGCCCCAGGAGGGCGGGTCGGCGCTGCCCGGCCTGCGACCGGGCGACCCGAGAAGGTCAATCTGCGGTAAGGCCTAGCCCGGGCTGATGCCTGCGCGGTCGAGCATCCCTGCCACCTCGGCGAAAGAGGATTGTGGCGGGGTGTGTTCAGCCTTGCGCTGGCTGAGGAAGGCTTCGCAAGGTCCGGCAAAGGCGATGGCGCGGTCAAGCTCGGGGTTGCTGCCCGCGCGGTAGGCCCCGATGCGGATCAATTCCTCCATATCCGCATGGGCCGCCAGCGCCTTATGGGCAGCGGTGAGGAGCGTATATTCCACATCACTGTGGCAATCCGGCAACGTTCGAGAGACGCTCGCCAGCAGGTCAATCGCCGGGTAGCGGCCCTTTTCGGCGATCTTGCGGTCGAGCACGATATGCCCATCGGTGATCCCGCGCACCGCGTCGGCGATGGGATCGTTCATGTCGTCGCCATCCACCAAAACGGTGAAAATCGCGGTGATGTCGCCCTTGCCCACCGGCCCCGGCCCGGCGCGTTCCAGCATCTGGGGAAGCTCCGAAAAAACCGTCGGCGGATAGCCCTTGGCGGTGGGCGGTTCGCGCGAGGCGAGGCCGATTTCACGCTGCGCCATGGCGAAGCGGGTGATGCTGTCCATCAAGAGCAGCACATGTTGGCCCTGATCGCGGAAATGTTCGGCCACGGCCATGGCGGTCCAAGCGGCTTGGCGGCGGGTCAGCGGCGGCTCATCGCCCGTGGCGACGACGAGAACCGCCTTCTCCATCCCCTCGGGGCCGAGGTCGGAGGCGATGAAATCCTGCACCTCGCGCCCGCGTTCGCCGACCAGTGCCATGACGACCACATCGCACTCCGTATAGCGTGCCAGCATAGCCATCAGCGTCGATTTACCCACACCAGAGCCCGCAAAAATACCCAAGCGCTGGCCCTGACAAAGCGGCGTGAAAACATCGAGCGCGCGCACATGGGTCGCCAGTTTTGGCCCGATGCGCTTGCGGTCGAAGGCGCCGGGCGGGGCGGCGCGCAGCGGGCGGGGCTCGTTGCCCTCGGGCAGATGCCCTTTCCCGTCGAGCGGTGTGGCCGACGCGCTGATCACCCGGCCCTTCCAGCTTTCATCGGGGCGGATCACATCGCGGCCAATCGCGACCTCGACCCGGTCGCCCGCCGCCACCCCGCGCCATGAGCCGAAGGGGAGCAATTCCGTACCGTGGCTGCCCAGCCCCACCACCTCGGCATGGACCGGCCCGTCGGAGCCATGCACGATGCAACGCTCGCCAATGCCTAAGACCCGCTCCAACCCCACGGCGGTCAGCGTGATGCCGGTGATCGCGCGCACTTCGCCGGTGATCTCGGCCTCGCCTGCCTCGCGGGCGAAACTGGTCAGCTCGGAAAAGAGTGTCTGCATGGATAAATTTCCTCTAGGAGCGCGGGGCAATATTTACTATACAAGGATTAAACAGGCTATAGGCAAAAAAATGAACTTGTCTAATCTTTCTATTCTTGGACTGGCGTCGGACCGGATGCAGTGGCTCTCGGCCCGGCAAAAGGTCGTGTCGGAAAACGTCGCCAATGCCTCGACTCCGAATTACAAGGCGCGCGACGTGTCCTCCTTTGAAACGATGCTCAGCGGCGAGTTGTCGCGTGATACCGGGCTGGTGACCACCCATGACAAACACTTCACCGGCGTCGCCCATGGCACGCCCGGCGTGCGCGAGGTGACGGATGGCCACGCCAAGGGCACCACGCTGGATGGCAATACCGTGAACCTCGAAGAACAGGCCGTGAAAGCCGCCGAGATTGGCGATCACTACAGGTTGGCCGCACAGCTTTACCGCAAAAGCTATGACATGCTGACCATGGCCGTCACCGGAAACAGGTAAGGAAAGCCCATGGATCCGCTTCAGTCCATCGCCAAGATCGCCGCCAGCGGGATGACCGCGCAGACCGCGCGTTTGCGGGTGATCTCGGAAAACGTGGCCAATGCCGATTCAACGGGCACCACGCCCGGCGCCGATCCATTTCGCCGCAAGACCATCAGTTTCTCGGAGTTGATCGACCGCAATGGCGGCGGCTCTTTGGTGGAGGTCGACCGTATCGGGCGCGACCAATCCCCCTTTCGCCGCGATTATGACCCGGCGCATCCGGCGGCGGATGAAACCGGCTATGTCAAACGCCCCAATGTCGATCCGATCATCGAGATGGCCAACATGCGCGAAGCCTCGCGCAACTATGAGGCCAATATGAACATGTTCGAGTCGGGCCGCCGGATGCGCGGTCAGATGCTCGACCTGCTGAAGTGAGGCTGACCTGAGATGAGCGATCCCGCCTCCCTGATCTCGACCGCCGCGGTCCGTGGTGCCTATCGCACCTCGCAATCGCTGACGGCGCAAAAGGGCGAAGCCATCGCCGAAGAGGCCGGCGCCAGCGCCAATAGTTTCACCAATATGGTGCAGCAAGCCTCGGAAAGCGCGCTGGAAACGGTGCGCGAGGGCGAAGCCGTGGCCCAAGCCGGGCTGCGCGGTGAGGCGGATACCCAGCAGGTTGTCGAAGCCATGCTGGCGATGGAATCCACCGTCAAAGTGGCCGTCTCTGTGCGCGACCGCTTTGTCGAAGCCTATCAGGAAATTCTGCGGATGCCGATCTAGGCCATGACCGAAACCCAGACCTATGACATCATCTCTGCTACCGTCTGGGCCGTGCTTCTGGCCTCGGGTCCGGTGTTGGGGGTGGCGCTGGCGATTGGTCTGGTGATCGCGTTCTTTCAAGCGCTCACGCAGATTCAGGAAATGACGCTGACCTTCGTGCCCAAAATCGTGATGATCTTTGTCACCCTGCTGGCGGCAACGCCCTTCATGTATGCGACGCTGAAGAACCTGTCGGACACGATTTTCGACCTCGTGCAGAACGGTGGGCTATGAGGGGCTGGCGGCATATCGCGGCGGCGGCCCTTCTGGGCGCCGCGCTTGCCTCCCCCACTCTCGCGCAGGGCTGGGGGTCTTTCTATGAGCCGTCACAGAAAAACGCGGTGACCAAGACCGCGCGGACGCTGGCCGCCAAGGGCGGGCCCGAAGGCGTCTGCATCCGCGAGATCCTTGCCGCCCAAACCCGGCATGGCATCCCCGACAATCTGCTGCTGGCCATCGGCCTGCAAGAGGCGGGCACCCGCCGCAACGGGCATTTCACCGTCTGGCCCTATGCGGTCAATGCCGCGGGCGAAGGGCGGCTGTTCGACAGCCGCACTGCCGCGCTGGATTGGATTGCAGAGCGTCAGGCAAGCGGCATCCGCTCCATCGACGTGGGCTGTATGCAGATCAACATGCGCTGGCACCCGGATGCTTTCGACAGCCCCGTCCAGGGGTTCGATCCACGGGTGAACGTCGACTACGCGGCGCGTTTCCTCAAGCGCTTGCACCGGCGCACGGGCAGTTGGCTACAGGCGGCGGGGTCGTACCACTCCTTTGAGCCGGAATACCGCGACACCTACCTCGACCGGCTGCAAAAGAACATTTCCGCCGCCAATGCGCGGCTGCCGGAGTTTCAGGCGCTGGCCAGCGCCAGCCCCGTTCCCGCGCGTCCACGCAAGACGGCCCGCAACACGTCAGGCAGTTATGACAGGCTGGCGGCCAAGGCCACATGGGGCGCGCAGATCGGCGGGGCGGCGAACGCGCGGCGTTCGCTTTACTCGGCCCATGAGATGCAGCCGGTTCTGCCGCAGTTCACCACCGTCCGGGCGGAGGATGCGGGATGAGCACGAAACCCAATACCCTCTTGCCGCAGTTGAGCATGTTTGGCGCCAATAAGGACGTGAGCTTTGCCGTCGGCATGGCGCTGGTGCTGGCGGTGCTCTTCCTGCCGCTGCCGCCGATCCTGCTGGACTTCGGGCTGGCGCTGTCGCTCTCGCTCTCGGTGCTGATCTTCATGGTGGCGCTTTGGATTCCGTCCCCCTTGCAGTTCAACTCTTTCCCGACGCTGCTGCTCGTCACCACCATGCTGCGCCTGTCGCTCAACGTGGCCTCGACCCGGCTGATCCTTAGCGAAGGCCATGCGGGGATGCATGCGGCGGGGGATGTGATTCAAGGGTTCTCCAAGTTCATTGTGGCGGGCAATTTCGTCATCGGCGTGGTGATCTTTGCCATCCTCGTGATCATCAATTTCGTCGTGATTACCAAGGGCTCGACCCGCATCGCCGAGGTCGCCGCGCGGTTCTCGCTGGATGCGATGCCGGGCAAGCAGATGGCGATCGACGCCGATATGGGCGCGGGGCTGATCGACGAAGACGAGGCCCGCCGCCGCCGCAAGGAGCTTGAGGACGAAAGCGCGTTTTTCGGGGCCATGGACGGTGCCTCGAAATTCGTGCGCGGCGATGCGGTGGCGGGGCTGATCATCACGCTGATCAACGTGATCGGCGGCATCCTGATCGGTGTCGTGCAGCGTGGCATGGGCGTGGGCGATGCCTTTAACGTCTTTACCTCGCTAACCATTGGCGACGGGCTGGTCAGCCAAATTCCGGCGCTTGTCGTGTCGCTCGCCGCCGGTCTGATCGTGACCAAGGGCGGCACGCGGGGGGCGGCCAATGAGGCGGTCTTCGATCAGCTTTCGAACTTCCCCAAGGCGCTTTACATGGCGGCGCTGCTGCTCTTCGGTATCGGCCTTTTGCCCGGCTTTCCGCTGCTGGTCTTTGCCCTTTTGGCCGCGGCCATGGTGGGTTTGGGCGTGGTCATCCAGCGCGGCGCGGCCGAGGCGGCTGAGGCCAAGGCGAAGGCCGATGCCGAGGCGCAGAAACAGCAGGACATGCCAGAGGTCGACAGCAACCCGATGCATCTGGATGAGCTGCGGCTGGTACTGGGCGAAGGGCTGGTGGCGTTGGCCAACCGCCCCGATGCGGTACTGCCGAGCAAGATCAAATCCCTGCGCAAACATTTCGCCGAGGAATTCGGCTTTCCCATGCCCTCGGTGCGGATCAAGGATGACGTGAGCCTGCCAATCAACAGCTACGCCTTCCAAATTCACGGCGTCGATGTGGCCAAGGGTGACATCCGCGCCAATCAGATGATGGTGATCAACCCCGAAGGCGCGCCGCTGCAACTGCCGGGCGAGGCCACGCGCGAGCCGACCTTCGGCCTCGACGCGCTTTGGGTCGACAGCAAGGTCGCCGATCAGGCCGAGGCGCAGGGCTATACCGTGGTGGACCCGGAAAGTGTGATCACCACGCATCTAACCGAAGTGGTCAAAGAGAACATGTCCGAGCTGCTCACCTATGGGTCGGCAAAAGAGGCGATTGAGGGGTTGGACCGGAACTATCAAAAGCTGGTCAACGACCTGCCCGTCCCCTCCCCCGCCATTCTGGTGCAGCAGGTCTTGCAGGAACTGCTGCTTGAACGTGTCTCGATCCGCAACCTGCCGCTGATCGTCGAGGCGATGGCCGAGGCCACGCGCCAGACCTCCAAGCCCGCGCTGGTGCTGGAGAATGTGCGCCGCCGCCTGTCGAGCCAGATTTGCCAAGGGCTGGCCGATGGGCAGGGCTTCGTGCCGGTCATCACCCTGTCGCCCTCATGGGAGGCGGAGTTCATCGAGGCGGTCAAGATCGTGGGCGAGGATCGCACCTTTGTCATGTCGCCCAAACGGGTGCAGGAATTCGTGCTGCAAGCGCGCCAGCAGATCCAGCGCTTCGCCTCGGAAGACAGTTGGCCCGCGCTGATGGTCAACCCCGAGGCGCGGTCCTATGTGCGCTCCATGCTGGAACGGGTCAGCCCGATGACGCCGGTGATCTCCAACGCCGAGATCCATCGCAAGGTCTCCCTGCGGACCGTCGCCACCATCGGGGGCTAGGGATGGACCTTTCGGCCCTCCTGACCGATGCCCTAATGGGGTATTTCGTCGTTTTCGCCCGGATCGGCAGCGCGCTTGTGTTCATGCCGGGGTTCGGGGAGACCTCGGTGCCCATGCGGCATCGGTTGTTCTTTGGTCTGATCCTTAGCGCCGCGCTCTATCCCGTGACCGGCCTTGGCCCCGTGGCCGAAGACCGCCCCGGTGCCCTGTTGTTGATCTTTGGCTCGGAGATCACCGTGGGCCTCTGGATTGGGCTGGTGGCGCGCACGCTGCTTTCGGCGCTGCAATTCGCGGGCTATCAGATGGCCCTGATGTCGGGGCTGGCGAATGCTTTGGCCCCGAACATCGGCGCTTTCGAGGGGGCGACCTCTATGGCGGCGATGCTGTTGATCGGGGCCACGGCGCTGATTTTCGTCACTGATCTGCACCACCTCATCATTGAATCGCTGCTCATGTCCTATCAGGTCTTCGTCCCCGGCACCTTCATGCTGGCCGATCTGACCGATCAATTCGCGCGGGCAACGCAGGTGAGCCTCTACCTTGGCCTGTCCATCGCAGCGCCCTTCTATGTCGCCGGTCTGGTGCTGAACGTCGGGATGGGTCTGGCCAACCGCATGATGGCGAGCCTTCAGGTCTTCTTTATCGCCCAGCCCTTGCTGATCGCCGCCGGGCTGGCCTTGATGGTGCTGGCGGTTCCGACCATGATGCGCGGGTTTCTTGAGCCTTTCGCGAATTGGCTCACCACCTACGGATTCTAGCCCATGTCGGAAGAGGACAAGAGCAGTAAGACCGAAGAGCCGACGGAGAAAAAGCTCCGCGACGCGCGCAAGAAAGGCGACGTGCCGCAATCGCGCGAGACCGGCACCGCGATGCTGGTCTTTGCCCTGCTGATGATCCTGATCTTCGTGCTTCCCGCCTCGATCGACGGTATCGTGGCGGCGCTGCAAAGCCCCCTTTTGGGGGCGGGTGTGACCGCCATCGGCACCGGCGGCACCGGCGTGGCCGAAGCGGGCCAGGTGCTGAAATCGCTAGGCTTCACGCTGGGGCTGGCGATGATGCCGGTGGTGGGGATCATGGTGCTGGCAGCCCTCTTCGGCGTTTTGATCCAAGGCGAGACCGTCGTCTCGGCCGAGCGGATCAAGCCCAAGTTCTCCAAGCTGAACCCGCTGTCGGGGTTCAAGCGGCTGTTCTCGGCCGAGGCTTTCGTCGAATTCGCCAAGAACACCGCCAAGGTGCTGGTGATCGGTTTCATCACCGTCTGGGCCGTGCGCGACATCGCGCAGTCGCTGGGCCAGACGCGGGCTTTCATCCCAGAGACGCTGCTGCAAGCGACCCTGCAAAAGGTGCGCTGGATTTTTCTGGTCACCACCGTGCTTTTGGTGCCCATCGCCATCGCCGACATCATCTGGAAGCGGGCGCAGTGGAAAAAGAAACAGATGATGAGCCTCAAGGAAATCCGCGACGAGCATAAGGACAGCGAGGGCGATCCGCAGATCAAGGGCCGCCGCGCCGAATTGCGCCGCGCCCGCGCCCGCCAGCGCATCGCGCAGGCCATTCCCAACGCCAGCGTGATCCTGACCAACCCGACCCATTACGCCGTGGCGCTGAAATATGAACAGGGGGTCGATGATGTGCCGGTCTGCGTGGCCAAAGGGGCCGATGTCATGGCCCACCGCATCCGCGAGTTGGCCAAGGAACACGACATTCCGATGATCGAGAACCGCCCGCTGGCCCGTGCGCTGCACGCGGCGGTGGAGGTCGACGACCGCATCCCGATGGAACACTGGCAAGCCGTGGCCGAGATCATCGGCTTTGTCATGGACCTGCGCCGCAACGTGCGCCGCAAGCCCCCCGCCGGGTCGTCGATCCGAGAGGAATGAGGCGCGCGTTCAGCGCAGGCGCAGCCCTTCGAGGTTGCGGTCAGCGGGAAGTTTTGAGCGCTCCAGCAGGATTTTCGTGATCAACCGCGCGCGGACAAGGCTGAACGAGCCCATGATCTGCGCCGCATCCCGTTCGGGCATGGCGCCGATGACCTGCACGGCGGTTTCCACGTCGATCTCATCCATGATGCCCGCCGCCACCTGCGGCTTCATGTTGCGGTAAAGCTCGACCAGTTTGGTCATGTCCTGATTGTTCGCCTCTCCGATCACCTTGAGCTGCGCGCCGATCTCGTCGCGCAGGCTGGCGAGGCGGGTCTGTTCGGCCTTGAGGCTCTGTTCGGCCAGCGCAAGCTTGGCTTCGCGGTCGGCAATCGTGTCGCGTTGCTCTTTCAGCAGCGCGCGCTCTTCGGCGATGGCTTCGGCGATCAGATGGCTCGGCTCGCACATGCCGCTCTCGCCCGGGGCGCTGGCGTCATAGCTGGGCGGCGCGGGGGCGGCGGCAAGCTCAACAGGGACCGGGGGCGTGTCATCGGGGGTTTCGGCGATGGCCATCATCGGCATGAACTCAACCGTGAGTTTGAGCACGCCCGCCACGCCAAGGCCAAAAAGCGCGATCTTTGGCAGGGAAATACGGCTCATTCCTTACGCTCCTTGGTGATGTCGAAAAAGGTGCGGACCAGTTCGGATTTGCCCTGCACCGCCGCTTGCCCCCGGACCTGCGCGCGGCCCTTGAGCCGCGCGGCGCGCATCTGGGCCGGGTTCTGGCCTGCCGGGGCAGGCTCGGGCGCGGCTTGGCGCGGCGGCGTCGCCTCACGCTGCACCGGCGGCTCGGGGCGCTGCACCTTGGTGCTGAGGTCGCGCAGGTCTTCGACCGATTTCGCCGATTGATCGACCGCGTTGGAAAAGGCCCCGACCATCGGCTCCATCTCTTTCAGGGTCGCCATCAGGGCGCGAACGCGGCGGTCGAGGATAAAGGCATAGACCAGCGTGCCGAGCAGCAGCACGATGATGAGGATATCAATCAAGGCCGGCACCATCGTCGCTGTCCTCCTGATTTTCCTTAGGGAGCAAGGATTGGATCACCCGCAGCGCCAAGGCGCCATTGCTACGCTGGCCAAAGGCCGCTTGAAACATCGGCTGGGCATTCACCATGCCGACCACGGGGGTATCGACGGTCATGCCCAGATCAATCACCTGACCGGGCTTCCATTCCAGCACCTCATGCAGCGGGATCGTCACCTGCTGCAGCACGCCGGTGATCGTGACCGTGGTGCTGGAGATCTGGCTGTTCATATCCTTACGCGCGTTGCTGTCGGTGGGCGAGCGCCCGCCAAGGAAGGGCTGCGCAAGCTGGGCGCTGACCTCATCCAGCGTGCCATAGGGCAGGACCAGCGCCATATGGCCGCTGCGATCCTCGAACTGCATATGCATCCGGACCAGCACCGTCGCCGTGCGCGGCGCGGCCAGCATGACCGAGCGGGGGTTGGATTCGAGCGATTGAATGTCGAATTGCACCGGGCTGACATCATGCAGGCAATGCGCCAAACCTTTGAGCGACAGTTCCGCCAGCCTGCGGCCCAGTTTTTGCTCGATCGCGGTCAGGCCGCGGGGTTTCCACTGTTGGCTGGTGGCGCGGCGGCCGCCCAACATGATCTCAAGCACCGAAAACAGCAGGTCGGGCTCGACCACGCAGGCGATCTGGCTGCCCCAGCTTTCCGCATTGGCGATGGCGATGAGCGAGGGCGACTGGATGCTCTCCATCGCGTCCTCATAGGGCATGTATTCGAGCGAGCTCAGTTCGATCTCGGGGGCGATGGTGCAATAGGATTTGAGGTCGGGCACCAGAGCCAGCAGCAGACGGTCGATGATGATCTCAAGCGTGGGCAGGCGCTGGAAGCTTTCCCGCGCCTGACGGATCATCGTCTCTTCGAGGCTCAGCGCATCGGGGGAGGCCGCTGTCGTCATTGCACCACCATATCGGCAATCAGGATTTCATGTGGCGCGTCGGTGTGCCCCACCGCCCGCGCCCGGCGCAGCAGTTCGGTCTTTAGCATCGCCAGCCCATAGCTGCCCGACAGATCGCTGACATGCAACTGGCGCAGGAAGTCTTGGAAGCTGTCGCGCAGGTAAATCTCACGCGCGACCAGACGGTCCGCGCCCTCGGCGGTTTCATCATAGACCATCAGCATGTTGAGCTTGAGAAAGCGGCTTGTCTGCCCGCCCTGCGGGCCGGTGTCGGTGACGTTCACGATGATCTCAGGAAAAGGCATGACCGGCATCTTCACTTCGGTCTTGGACTTTGCCCCATGGCCGTCTTCGCCACCCGTCTCGCCGTGATCGTTCTCGGCCGTCTCAACGGTCTCTTCGGCGGTTTCCTCTCCGCCCAGCCCGGCCATTTCAAGCAGCCCCGAAGGGCCGATGGCCAGCGTCACCCCACCCAGACCCGCAAGAAGGCAGAGCAAGACGACAGCAAGGATAGCGAGAGGCTTTTTCATTCTTTCACTCTTAATCGGATCCCGCGCGAAGCGCCACACGCAAGAACAAATACATCTTCAAACAAGCTTTATTGCAACAGAAACCTGTTTATTTTCCGGATCGACCAAGTATAAATCGATATATACTTGCATAGTGAGGGCCGAGTGGAGAATGCTCGGACCGTACAACCGAGTGAGGGGCCGTGAATCAGATCGTTGAAAACCTTAAGGATTTGGGTCCAAAGCGGCTGGCTCTCCTCGGCGGCATCGGCCTGGCGATCACCGCGGCCATCTTTATCGGCGCGCGGATCATCCTCGCCCCCACCTATGTCCCGGTTTACAGCCAGTTGAGCCCCGGCACCGCCTCGCAGATGATGCAGACGCTGGAACAGGCGGGGCTGACGGTCGATCTGTCGCGCAACGGCGATACCATCTCGGTCGCCGAGACCGACATCGCCCGCGCCCGCATGGCGCTGGCCGATGCGGGGCTGCCGGGCGAAGGCGTCCCGGGGTGGGAGATTTTCGACAATATGTCCGGCATGGGGATGAACTCCTTCATGCAAAAGGTGAACCGGCTGCGCGCGCTGGAAGGTGAGTTGGCCCGGTCGATCCAGACGATCAGCGGCATCAAGGCCGCGCGGGTGCATCTGGTGCTGCCCGAACGCGCCGCCTTTTCGCGCTCCCGGGCCGAGGCCAGCGGCTCGGTCATCGTGCGCTCGCAGGCCAATACCAGCATGACCCGCCGTCAGGCGCAGGCGATCCAAGCGCTGGTCGCCTCCGCCGTGGCGGATTTGGAAGCGCAGAACGTGACCGTCCTGTCGGCCTCTGGCGAGACGATCCTGGCCAAGGATGAGGGCGGCAGTTCCGACTTCTCGCTGCAAGGGCAGCGCAGCATGATCGAAGAGCAGCTTGCGCAAAAGGTTGAATCGATCCTTAACGCCCGCGTGGGGCCGGGCAATGCCCGCGTGCGGGTCAGCGTCGATCTGACGACCGAGCGCGAAGTCCGCGTCTCGCGCAGCTTCGATCCCGCCCAGCAGGTCGCCCGGTCGATCGAGACCCGCGTGCGCAACTCGAACGAGACCGATCCGGCAGCGGCCACGGTGGATGTGGCCAACAACATCCCCGATGAACTGCGCGACGATGCAGGCGGGGCCGCGGGCCAGTCCACCCGTTCGGAAAACGACGAGATCATCAACTACGAGATCGGCTCGGTTCAGAGTGAGCTTGTGCGTGAGCCGGGCGATATCGAGCGTATCTCGGTCGCGGTCTTGGTCAACGGCAGCTACGGCACCCTGCCCGATGGCTCCGAAGGCTATATCGAGCGCAGCCCCGAGGAGATGGCGCGCCTGACCCAATTGGTCAGCACCGCCATCGGCTTTGATCAGGCCCGGGGCGATCAGGTGCAGGTCGACAGTCTGCAATTCCTCGATTTCGATTCCGAGTTCAACACCCCCGGCAGCCGTGGCTTGGGCGTGGTGCTGGCCGATAACGCCATGACCATTCTGCGGTCGCTCTTTGCCTTGGCGCTGGTGGCGATCATCATGGTGCTGGGCGCGCGCCCGCTGCGCATGGTGCTGGATGCCACCCTGCCCCAGCCTGCGCTGGCCGGTGCCGGGGCCGACGCGGCGCTGCTGGACGGCCCCGAGGAAGACAACGCGCCCAAGGCGCTGACCGGCGGCACCCAGAAAGAGACCCCGCAAAACCGTCTACCCACCCCGGCGGCGGCGCAGTCCGGTGCGGTGCTTGGCCCGATGGATGAGCTGCCCCGCGACATGGTGCATCTCGCCTCGGTCGAGGGAGCGGTTCAGCACAGCCAATTGCGCGCCGTGGCCGAACTGGCCGAGGACAACACCGATGACGCGCTGCGCGTTCTGGGCGAATGGCTGTCGGAAGGGGATGATCTGTGATCACGAGCCTCAAGCTTCAGAATTTCGATGAGGACGGCAAGAGCAAACCACAAGACCCGGCGCTGCCCACCCCCGAAGAGATCGAAGCGAAGATCAAGAAGGCCCATAAGCAGGGCCATATCGAAGGCTATTTGGCCGGGGCCGATGCGGGCCGGGCCGAGATGCATCAGACCATGCAGGCCGAACATGCCGCCATGGCCGAAAAGCTCGCGCAGGAGCTTGCGCGGCTGGCGCAGGCGATGCAGGCTCATCAAGACGCGCTGATGGCGCAGATCGTGGGCTTTACCCTGCAAACCTGCGAGATCGTCCTGCCCGAGGTGATCGAACGGCTTTCGACCGCACGGGTGAAAAAGACCGTGACCCAATCGCTGAAAATGGCCATCGGGTCGAGCCATATCAAAGTGCGCCTGTCGCCCGCCACGCTGGATCAGATCGGCCCCGACCTGCGCCAACGGGCGGTCTATTACAAATGCGATAGCGTGCTGGACCTGCGCGCCGACCCCGCGCTGCCCGATGGGGATGCGCGGATGGAATGGGACCACGGCAGCCTTGATTACGGGTTCAAAAAGATTTGCGACCGCCTGCTCGCCGAATTGCGCGACACCCACGCGCGGGCGCTGAAAGCACAAAAGGAGAAGGACGGAAATGGACAAGCCTGACCTGCAATCCCCCCAAGACGACAACAACGCCACAGAGGGCAAAGCGCCTGACGCCACGCCAGAGCAACCGCGCGCCGATGCCTTTGGCAACGCCGCCGCCAGCACGGGCGGCGATGATGCGGGCGTCTTCCCGCAGCTCGACACCGAAGATTCGCGCAATGCGCTGGCCCCCCGCCCCGAGGCGGGCGGTGCGGGCATCAATGCGATGCTGAACGTCGGCCTCGATGTGCAGATCGTACTGGGCCAAGCCCGTATGCCGATCTCGCGCCTGCTGGAACTCACCCGCGGCTCCATCGTGGAGTTGAACCGCAAGATCGGCGCGCCGGTGGACCTTATGGTCTCGGACCGTCTGGTGGCGCGCGGTGATCTCGTAAAAGTCGGCGAAGACCGGCTGGGCGTGTCGCTGACCCAGATCGTCAAGGACTATGTCCCTGACTGACCGCCCCTCTCTGCGCAGCTATGCGCCGGGCCGGATGGGCCTTGCCCTGCTGGTGCTTCTCGCCAGCGGCGGCATGGCCATGGCCCAAGACGGCGGGTTTCTCAGCACGCTTTCGGATGTGATTGGCGACACCGCGCCGGGCAGTGATGAGAACGCCAATCTTTCGGGTCGGATCGTCCAGTTCATCGCGCTGATCACCGTGCTCAGCATCGCGCCGGGGCTTTTGGTGGTGATGACCAGCTTTACCCGCTTTGTCATTGTCCTGTCGATGCTGCGCTCGGCCCTTGGGCTGAACCAGACCCCGCCCAATATCGTGCTGACCTCGCTGGCGCTCTTCATGACCTTCTTCGTCATGCAGCCGGTGTTTGAGGACGCCTATGAGGCCGGGGTCGAGCCGCTGTTGGAAAACGCCATCGCCGAGGAACAGGCGCTGGAGCGGATCGCCGCGCCCTTCAAGACCTTCATGTACGTCAACACGCGGCCCGAAGACTATGCCCTGTTCCTGCGCATCGCGCCCGCGGATGAAGCGGCAGAAGAGAGCCCCCTGCCCGCCTCGGCGGAAGAGGCCACATTCCGCCATCTGGTGCCCGCCTTCATGATCTCGGAACTGCGCCGCGCCTTTACCATCGGTTTTCTAATCTATCTGCCCTTCGTGGCCATCGACCTTATCGTCGCCTCGGTCTTGATGAGCGCGGGCATGATGATGCTGCCCCCGGTGCTGATTTCCTTGCCGTTCAAGGTGATCTTCTTTGTGCTGATCGACGGTTGGTACATGCTGGCCGGGTCGCTGATCGAAAGCTATGTGCCGCTTGCCGGTGGCTGACCTGCCCTGAAAGGATTTCTCCATGTCGACCAATGCCCTTTCCAAACCCCGCAGAAAGCCCATCACGGTGGCGGATCTGAACGGTCCGACCAAGGCCGCCATCACTTTTCTCTGCCTTGGCGAGCAGACCGGATCGGAACTCATGCAAAAGCTCGGCACCGCCGAGATCGAGCGTATCACCAGCGCCATGAGCCGCCTTGGCCCGATCCCGGCAGAGGTGGTGGAACATGTGCTTAGAGAGTTCACCCAAAAGGTGGTCAGCGGCACCGGATCGGTCGTGGGGTCGCTGTCGACGGCGGAATCCATGCTGCGTAAATTCATGCCCGAAGAACAGGTGTCCAGCATCATGGAGGGGCTCAAGAACAGCGAGCGAGAGAGCGCCATGTGGCGCGGCTTTGGCGCGCTGGATGAGACGGTGATCGCCAATTACCTCAAGGGCGAGCACGACCAGACCGCCGCGGCGATCCTCAACAACGTAGACACCGGCGTGGCCGCCAAGGTGCTGCCGCTGCTCGGCCCTGAGCGGATGCAGGACATCGCCGAGCGGATGATCGCGATGGAGGCCGTGCCGCTGCATATGATGCAGCAGATTGAAGAGACTCTGAAACAAGACATCCTGTCGAATGCGATGCACACGAATTCGGTCGAGACCCATCAGCGCATGGCGGATCTGTTCAACCAGTTGGATGTACAGGCTTTCGAGGACCTTTCCAGCGCGCTGGATGCGCGTATCCCCGATGCTTTCCAAGCCATCAAACAGCGCATGTTCGTCTTTGACGATCTGTTCAAACTGCCGATGCAGGACTTGGCGCAGGTCATGCGCGGGCTGGACGGGGCGACCCTGCCGATGGCCATGCGCGGCGCCAAGAAAGAGCAGCGCGATCACCTGATGGAATGCCTGCCGCAACGCTCGCGTCAGATGCTGATGGACGAGATGGCCGCCACCGGCCCCGTGCGGGGCCGCGACGTGCGCGCAGCACAGGCCGCCATGGTGGAATATGCCAAGAGCCTTGCCGACGAAGGCGTGATCGAACTGCCCTCGGCCGCCGATGACGACGAATTCATCGAATAGGGTGGATTAGCGGTAGACGCTTGACGCGCTATAGCCGCCGGTGATCGTGGGGATGTCGATGGTCGCGGCCGTAAAGCTGCCGCCCTGCCCGATGGAGACAGCCCCCTGCATCAGCGAAAGCACCGCGTTCGATGACGAAGAGACGCCTTCGACCGCATCGTAAATCGCCGAGAACCGCGAGACGAGCTTGTCGACCTCGGCGGGGTCTTTCAGCTTTTCGATGTCAAACTTCTGCTCGAAAAGCGCGATCTGGCGGTCGAGATCGACTCGGATCGCCTCATCCGGCACACCAAGGGCGCGGCGCATGAATTTGCCGAGGTCTTCGTCTTTCAACACGTCGAGCCAAGTGTCGATTTCCGAGGCTTTGGACTTAAACTCCAAAGCGATCCGCGCCCCTTCGTTGTCCTCTCCGGCAGAGTTTAGCACGACCCGCTCTTTGAACCGGTCGATCATCTCATCCTGCCAGCCAGTGCGATTGAAGTTAAAGCTCCGCCCGCCACCGGGGGCAAAGCCTAATGTATCGTACATATCTTTGATCTTCGGGTTGCTCAGCCGGTTCACCAGAGCCGAGGACTCATCGGAATTGCTCTCAAGCGTTTTGCGGATCATTGCCTTGCCGAAGATCTGATCCTCAAGATCAAAGGCCCGCATGACGAAAGTGTAGACTTCGGTATCGGCAACAAATTCCTTCGGAGATTTGATGTCGCCGATACGCTCTTTAAAAGCTTCGATCTGCCGGGCGTTCAAGGCATCGTTGGCGGCAAGGTCGAGCTGTTTGTCGCGCGTCGCGTCAAACAGCTTGACCGCCACCTGCGTGCCGATGCCGCCCAGCGAAATCATGCGTGCGCAGCCTCATGGTTTGACGCGGGCGGCACTGGCCGAAGCTGCATCAGCTCAGTCTCGTATTTCAGCACCGCGCGCAGCTCGCTCATTGCTTTGTAGAAATCGACCATGGAGACGAAGTTCGCCGCTTCCATGATCCGGGCGCGCATATCTGCGCCAAAGCAACAGGCCAGATCGGCCAAGCCCTGCTGGATCATCGGCATGATTTGATCGCGGGTGTCGGGACGGATCAGCGCGGTCTGCACCAGGAAATAGACCTTGGAGACCGGCGTGGATTCCGCATCCGGCTTCAGCAGATCGGATTCGCGCACGATGTCGGCGCGGTTCTCGACCGTCAGTGCTTGGCGGCGGTCCCCGTTGCGGATGACGCAGCCGTTCACGACCACACGTTCGCGGGGGCGGAGGGTGAGTTTCAGCATCTTACACCTCCTGCATCTGCGGCGCGGCCTGCCCGGCCAAACCGGCGGCGATATTGCCATTGATCTCGACAAGACCCGCCAAGCGGCCTTCGCCAGCCATCAGCGCGGTGCTGTGACGGTCCACCCAAAGCGCGATGGAAATGAGCGAGGCTTTCAGCCCGTCAGGCATCTTGTTTTCCGGATCGGACAGGTCAAAGCGCAGGGCCGACCAGAACCGTTGATTTTCGTAGATTGCGTCGCGCAGACCGGAGGAGAGGATGTTCAACCGCTCGCTCTTATCGTCTGTCGCATCAAAGCCTTGGCCCTTTTCGGCAAGGTCATGTGTGACGCGGCTCAGGATGCGGCGCTCGATCTGCCGCGGGGTTTCGCTTTCGCGAATTGTTCGTTTGTATGCTGCCAGCCCCATAGGAATTCTTCCTTGTTTTTATCGTTTGCTGCCTGCCAACCGCAAATTCTGAGGCGGTTGGATCGGGGCCAGAGCGCTAGGCTCCGGCCCCGAAAACCCTAATCCTTAACGGAACAGGCTCAGGATGTTCTGCGGCGCCTGGTTGGCAATCGACAGGGACTGCGATGCCAGCTGCTGCTGAACCTGAAGCGCCTGAAGACGGGCGGCTTCTTCTTCCATATTGGCGTCAACCATCGCGCCAACGCCGGAGTCGAGGTTGTCGGAGAGCTTGGTCAGGAATTCCTGCTGACGTTCAATCGACTTCTCGGACTGACCGAGGGAAGTCGCTGCGTCGACAGTGGCTTGGGTTGCGGTATCGGCGAGCGTCAGAACGTTGGCAAGGTATTGGTCACCGTCGATCGTGCCATCGGTATCGGCGTCACCAGTTGCAGCCGCCCGAGTTGAAAAGTCCGTCGCAATCGCACTAAAAGTCTCAAGTTGCTTGTTAAGGTCAACTGGCGAAACAGTGATTTTAGTGGTTTGCAGGGTGCCGCCTGCATCCCGGCTGATACCTGTAATGATCTGGCGGTCGGCTGCAGCCGCACTCGTCGAAGCGGTGGCGGTACCGCCATAGACATCCAAAGCAAGCGGTGTTGAAGCCGCAGGTGTGGCCGCGTTATCAGATTTGGCGGCGTTTACGAGGTCGTCCCCGTTAAAGGTCGACTGCGACATAATCGCTGCCATGTCGGCCACCAGACGAGTCAAGTCGGCCTCAATTTCGCCAAGACCACCCTTGTTTTCCTGGGCAAAGGCCACCTTGTCACGGAATTCCGTCGCCAGATCGGAGAACTGCTCTGCGCCAAGACGCGCGGTCGCAACCGAGTTCTTGGTCAGTGTCAGGCTCTCGTTCACGGCCTTGGTCATGCCGCTGTCGCCCTTCATGGTTTCGGAGATCGCAAAGTAAGCTGCGTTATCCTTACCGGAGGAGACTTTCAGACCGGTGGAAATACGGTCTTGAGTTTGATTGAGGCTCGAATTGACGTTCCGCAGAGTTGCGAGAGCGTTCATTGCGGAGGCGTTTGTGTTGATCGAAGACATATTCTTATTCCAGACTATTCTAGTTCGTTATGTCGTCTTTCTGACAACTGCGGGGCGAACCCGCTTGATTACGTTTTTACGCGAAAAACTGGCAACATTGAGGCAATTCAGAAACTTTTGTCCACGGTTGTCATCAGTGTTGCGCGGCTGTCACGTTTTGCACCGCTTCGGCCGTAAATGCCTGCAATGCTGTGCTTTTCCCGGATTTGGGAAACCTGTGAGATCATCTCTGACGTGGCTTGGCGGGCCAATTTCAGGTGGTGATGATCGCGCGCGATCAGATCTTTCAGATCGCGCAATTTATCTTTTCTGACCGCCTCGGGATCGTGGCTGAGTTGCTCTTCCAAAACGGCGGTGAGGCGGGCCTTTTCGCTGGCGAATTCGACCAGCTGGTTGAATGCTCCGCCCTCGACCGCGGCGATTTCGCGGCGCAGCAGATTGCCCAAGGCATCCACGGCGGCGAGTGCTTTGCGCGGATCGCTCATCGGTTGGCCCCCGTTTGATAGCGCTGCATCGCAGTTTCAATCGTGCGGGCGATTCCGGTGCTGTTCTGCTCGGCGATGCTTTCTCCGATCGCGTTGGACAAAAAGCTGCGCCAAGTCTCCTCGGCGTGGCCGCCGCCGAAGCTGCCGATGTCCACGGTCGAGAGCATTTCATCGACCATCTGGCCAAGGAACATGGCCTCGAACTCCTGCGCCTTTTCGGCGGTGACGGCATCGGCCTGCGGTGCTGCCGGTTTGGCCGCCGGGGTCGGCGCGGGGATTGGGAAAGATGCGAATTCCATGGCCTGCCCCTAGATGATCTCAAGGTCGGCATGCAGAGCGCCCGCCGCCTTGATGGCTTGAAGGATTGAGATCGTCTCGGTCGCGCCGACGCCGATGGCGTTCAACCCGTCGACCAGCCGTTGCAGGCTGACCGACCCGTCGATGACGGCGAATTTCGCGTCTTTCTCTTCGACGCCGACCGAGGAGTTCGGCACCACCACAGTGGTCCCACCGATGGACAGCGATTCGGGCTGGCTGACGTTGAAATCATCGCGGACGGTGACGGTCAGACCGCCTTGGCTGACCGCGACGCGGTCGATGCGGACATTGGCGCCGATGACGATGGTGCCAGAACGCGCGTCGATCACCACTTTGGCGACCTGATCGGGCTGGACTTGCAGCGGCTCAATCAGGGCCATCGTCTCCATCAACGATCCTTTGCCATAGGCCGATACGGTGATGGTGCGCGAATCGATGGCCTTGGCGACCGGGCCCATGGCTTGGTTGATCGCCGCCTCGACCCGTTGTGCGGTGACGAAATCGGCGTTGCGCAGGGCCAGTTTGATGCTGTTCATCTCGCTGAAGTCGAAATCGACCTCACGCTCGACGATGGCGCCATTGTCGATCCGCGCGCCTGTCGGCACCCCTTCGACGATGGAGGCATTCAGCCCCTGCGCGGCGAAACCCGCGACGGCGATCGGGCCTTGGGCCACGGCGTAGATCTCGCCATCGGCGGCGGTCAGCGGGGTGACGATCAGCGTGCCGCCGCGCAGCGATGACGCATCGCCCAGCGAGGACACCACCACGTCGATGGTGCTACCGGCCCGCGCGAAGGGCGGCAGGGAGGCGGTGACCATGACGGCGGCGGTATTGGCAGTGCGCATCTGGTCTTCGGTCAGGTTGCCGATGCCGAGACGCTCCAACATGCCTTCGATGGCGCGTTCGGTGAAAGGCGCGTTGCGCAGGCTGTCGCCCGTGCCGTTCAGCCCCACGACCAGCCCGTAGCCGACCAATTGGTTCGACCGCACGCCTTCGACGGTGACGATATCCTTGATCCGCACCTGTGCTGCCGCCGGCGCGGCAAGCGCGAAGGTGAGGCCGATCAGCAAAAGTTTAAACAGGGCGTTCATGGGTGGCGGTTCCGGTTAGAGGTAGTTCAGGAAAGACAGGCGCGAGAGCCGCGCGGTGATGGCAAAGCTGGAGTCGAGTTGGTTTTGCAATTGGGTCAGACGGGTGGCCGCGTCATATTGATCGACCCCTTCGAGGTTCATCACCTCTGCATCCAGAAACAGCGCCCGGCTCTCTTGCGCCGCGATCGTATCGGCCAGTTGTGCGCGTTTCAGGCCGGTTTGGGTTTCCAGATCGGTCAGCCCTTCCAGCCCCGCCCCGATGGCGCTGCGCGCCTCGTTCAGCCAAACATCGCGGGCGGCCTCATCGGGGATGTCGCTGGGGTTCACCGCGCTGAGCATCGCCAGCCCGCGGATCAGATCGCGGATCGCCGGGTCATTGGCTTGGGCGGTTTGGGTCAGGGTCTGGGTCTCGGAGGTGCGCGAGGTCAGCGGCGGATTGCCCGACGGCGCGCCGTTGTAAAAACTGTTCTCGAAATTGTATTTGAAGAACACCGAACTGTCGCCGAAGCCTGCCTTGAGATCGTCGATGGCGCGCTGCACATCTGCCACATCGGTCAGAGGGCCGCCGATCATGTGATCCACCGCAATGGCCGGGGATTCGCCGGTGCGCGGGTTGATCTCGTCCCATGCCTGCAGCGGGTTCGTGTCGGTGCGCGTGCCCGACATCAGGAAGCCCGAACTGTCGCTGACCGCCGCACGTTCCAACACCCGGTCAAGCGCCGTGCGCGCCGATTGCGACAGAAAGGTCGTCGAAAGCGCGCCCGCGCTGTCGGTGGTGAAGGCTTGTTCAAGCACCTCTTGGCCCACGTCGCGCATCGCCCCGAGCGATGTTTCCACAGCGAGGAAGCGGCGGTCCAAAAGCGCGTTGGAGGTCAGGAAACCATCGTTGCGGGTGATTTGCATCCGAATGGCGATGGCATCGGCAGAGCGATGGCCCAGATCGTCATAGGGGTTGGCCTTCAGCCCAGTCGTCACCTCTTTGGACACATCCGAGATCTTAGCGGCAAGGCGGCTGGTCTGTTCGCGCTGGCGCAGGCTTTGCAAAGCGGTGGAGACGGTGCGGGAAATCTCGGTCATTCTATCCTCACACGCTGGCCAGAAGGGTATCGAGCATATCGCTCAGGCTCGTGAGCACCTGCGAATTCGCGCCGTAGGCCTGTTCGATTTCCAGAAGCTTTTGCAATTCGGTATCGACGTTCACACCCTCGATGCTGCTGCGGTTGTCCTCGAAGGTGATAAGGCGCACGCGCGCCGTCTCGGCCTGTGCATCGGCCCCGACCCTCAGCACGTTCTGCTGGCTGACCAGATCGGCGGCGTATTCCCCCAGACGCGCATTGGTGCTAAGGCCCGTGGCCGCGTCAAAGGTCATGCCCGTTTCAAGCACGTCGACGAAGGCGTTCAACTGGGTGGTGTCGCCCGGCTCTCCGGGAAATGTGGCCCCGACGCCATCGCGCAGCCGCCAAAGCGCGCCGCCCTTGTCGGGCTGGACTCTGTCATTGAGCGCAAGCCGCCCGGCCAGACCGTCCAACTGCGCCGGATCGAAAGCGCCGCCCGCATCGGTGAACAGCCCCGGCTGCCCGGCCCCGACAGAGGCATCTGCGGCCTCGAAACTTTGCACCAGCCCGCGGGCGAGTTCATCCAATTGCAGCTTCATCTGCGGCAGGTCATTGGCGATCAGCCCGCTCAGCCCCGCAAGGCGGCCATTGTCGGACCCGCGCGCGGTGGGGCTGTTTGGCGTGATGTCGATGCCTCCGGCCATCAACCGCCCCGTCTCGGGGTTGGCGCTCAGCCGCACGGCGGTTTCACCAAAGACCAGTTCCGTGCCGCCGGTGGTGTGCAGCGTCAGCGTGCCATCCGCTTCCCAACGGCTTTGGAAATCCATCTGACTGCCCAAAACATCAAGGCGGCGGTTCATCTCATCCATCAGCCCGCTGGTGCCGGTGGGGTCGGTCCCGGCAAGGGCCAGACGCTCGTTCAAGGCGGCGATATCCGAAAGCGCCGCATTCACCTCGGCCACGCTCGCCACCAGGCTGTCACCGGCCCGCGCGCGGCTGGCCTCAAGCCCGACGGCGGTCTCGTTGATGCTGTGCACCAAGGTCTCGCTGCGCGATAAAAGGTCGTTCTGCGCGGCGGGGTCAGAGGGGTTGTTGGCCAAAAGGTCGAGCCCGGCCTGAAACTCCGCCAGACGGGCAGCGGGGGAGACTTCATCGCCCGGCTCGCCCAGAGTGATCAGATAGCTGCCAAGTATCTCACTGGTGGCAGAGGCACGGCCGAGTTCGGCCGAGGCATTCCGCGACATGCCCGCAAGACGTTCATCCACCTGCCGCGCGATGCGCAGCTCCACCGTGCCACTCTGACCGTTGGTCGTGACCTGCGCGGCCTCGCGGCGGACGTAGCCTTCGGTTTGCGCATTGGCGATATTGCTCGCAACGAGGTTGGCGCGACCCTCGGTCGTGCTTAGCCCGCTGCGGGCAATGCTAAAGGCAGATGAGATGCTCATTCATGCACCGGGTTAGCGTTTGATGCTTAGCGTTTCACTCAGCATCTCATCGCTGGTGGTGATGATCTTGGCGCTTGAGGAATAGGCCCGCTGTGTCTGGATCAGGTCGGTCAGCTCTTCCGCGATATCCACGTTGGAGCCTTCGAGCGCCCCGCTGTTGATGCTGCCCAGACCGTTCAACATCGGGTTGCCGAGGCTCACCGCGCCGGAATCGCGGGTCGCGATATAGGCGTTGCCATCGACCGATCGCATCTGGTCGGGGTTGGCGACATTGGCAAGCGGCACTTGGAAGAGCGCGCGGCGCTGGCCATTGTCGAAGACACCGTAAAGGATGCCGCTGTCGCTCATCTCGGCCCGCTCAAGGCTGCCGGTCTCGGTGCCGTCATCCGAAAACGCGGGGGGCGTGTAGTCGCCGGAAAACTGGGTCATACCCTCAAAAGTGCCGGGCGCGCCGAAGTCGATCTCAAGCGGCTGCGGGGTGCCGCCGTTGTTGATTTGCAACGTCACCACGCCGGTCGCGGGATCAATCGGGAGGGTGCCGGGCGTGTAGCTCGCCGGGCTGCCGGCATTGACGCCGCTGTCGGTGAAATTCACCGTCGCATCGCCATAGTTGTTGCCGGCCTCATCGGTGATGCTGACGGTCCATTCATTGGCCGTGGCCCCCGGTGTCCAAGACAGGTTGAGCGCATCGCTGCCGCCCAGTTGGTTCACATAGCGCAGGGTGGATTCGAAGGCCGTGCCGGTGGTACCAGCGCCGGTTTCCTGCGCGGGGACATTGCCCGAAACGCCGACGCGGGTGCTGGGCGTGCCTTGGACCTGATAGCTCGCCACATTGACGGTGCTGAGGTCATTGTAGCTGGTGCTGCTGACACTGCCCGTGGCGCCACTGGCATCCGTGGGAAAGCCCGACAGGAAGTAGCCCGCCGAGTTGCGCAGGTTGCCGTTCTGATCCGGGGTGAAGGAACCGGCGCGGGTCAGATAGTAGTTGGATTCGACAGGATCGTTGGGGTTGCGCGAGACGACGAAGAAGCCGTCGCCCTGCACCGCCAAGTCGGTCGCGCGCCCGGTGCCCATGATATTGCCATTGGCCGAGATATCGGCGCGCACATCCGTCAGCACCCCCGCCTGTGTGGACCCGGTGTTCTGCGTCACGAATTCCGAGAAGGTCCGCCGGTAGCCCACGGTATTGGCGTTGGCGATATTGCTAGAGATATTCTGGACGCGGGAGGAGTTGGCCTGCAACCCGCTGACCCCGATTTGAAGGGCGCTTGTAATGCTCATGACTTGATCCTGCTCGTTCTTGTTATTCTTGACTTATACATGAGAAAGCCGATTCCCCATGACTAAAGCAAGAATAAAATTTGTATTTGATATTTATGTCACTGACTTTCCTTGACGTCCGTGACCTTGGTCACGGCCTCTAGGATACGGTCCGCGCTCTCCATGCTGAGCCGCATCACGTCTGATCCCAGCGGCCCCTCTTCGGCGGGGCGCGCGCCCAGCCCCGTGGCAATCTCGGCCCAGCCGGGCAGGTCGGCCAGCGCGGGAAAGGCCGTGGCGGCCCTTGCCACCGTGTCACTGTCGCCCACCTGATAGGCGGCAAGGGTCAGGCGCGTGGCATCGGCAAAGGCGAACTGCTGGGGATGGGCTTCCCACATCTCTAGATAGGCCAGCCGGGCCGCGCCCCATTTGCCGGTCTCGTAGAGGGCCACGGCGCGGCTGCGGCGCAGGTCCATGTCTTCGGCGCGCAGGCGCAGGGCCGCGAGCTCATCCGACCGGCCCGCCTGCGCCAAGGCTTCGACCAAAAGCGCTTCGGCCTCGGCGCCCTGATCGTCGGCATAGCCGCTGAGCAGGTCCACCGCGGCATCCGCCTGCCCGCCCGCCAAAAGCGCGCGCGCCTCGCCCCGCCGCAAATCGGCCAGAAGGGCGGCATTGGCCGCAGCCGTGCCGACCCCCTGCAAGGTTTCAGCCATTTCGCGAAGCGCGCGATACTCCCGCGCGGCAAGGGCGGTCATCCCCGTATCCAACAGACGTTGCGGCACGGCCATTGCCTGGTCGACAAAGCCCGGATCGAAACGCCAGCGGGCGCTGATACGGGTATGCCCCTCAAGGAATGGCCCGAGGTCGATCTCCCCCGCCGCCCCTGCGGCATAGAAGGCCCCATAGATCGCCCGCGCCTGCGCGCGCAGCGCCTCGGCTTCCTCTTCAGGGGCCGTGCGCAGCAAATTATGCAAGGCCCAAAGGGCGGTATCGGTGTCGCCCTGCTCTGTGGCGACCTCTGCCAAAAGCTGCGCGCCTTCGCGCCCGAGGGCATCCCCGCTCCACGTCCAGCGCGCGGCTTGGAGCAGCGACAGCGCGTCTTGCCCCGGCAGGGTCTCGGTCTCGCGCCCTATCCGAACCAGCGCGAGCCGCGCCCGCTGTGCATAGGCATCGCGGCCCTGCGCGGCTTGGGCATAGCCATCGAAAGCCATCAAAAGATCGCCCGACACCTCAGAGGCGCGGGCCAGAAGGTAGCGATAGGCGGGGCCATCGCGCAGCTCGGCATGGTCGGGGAATTGCGCGGCCAAAGCCTGCGCCACCTCCCAATCCTCAGCCTTCAGCGCCGCTTCGAGCAGGTCGGGCAGAACGGCGGCTTGAATGGCTGGCGACAGGTCAGCGAGGCTGTCCAAGGTGCGCGGCATCAAGCGCGCCGCCTCCTCTACCGCGCCCAACCGGGCAAAGGCCGCCGCCCGCAGGGCCTGCCCCTGCCCCCAGCCGACGGACCATGACACCGCCTGCCCCAGATCGCCGCCTGCGCCTGCATCGAGCAGGGCGAGCGCGAGGCTCAGGGTCCGGTGCCGCCGCGCCGCATCGCCGGTGAGGGTTTCGGCGTCGATCGCCTTCAGAAAGCTCGCCGCCTCGGGGCGCATCATCCAAGCAAGGTGCAACTCCGCCAGCCCCAGCAACACCTCGGCCCGCGCGGGTTCCTCTGACCCGGAGACTTCTGCCAGCCGCGTCATCAAGGCTTCGCGCGTGGCGAGGAAGTCCTGCCCGCCCTGCTCGGCCAAAGACAAAGGCGCAAAGACAGCACCCTCTTCCGCTGTCGCGGGCGGGGCCAAGAGCAAAGACAGGCCAAGAACAATGTTGTGCAGATGCTTCATTATATGAATAGATGCACTTTATTCTTGTAAAGATCCATTCTTTATTTCACACTGATCTTCACAATGTCACGCCATCCTTGCCCAAACTGAGGCCCGCCATGACGGAAACCAGCCATATCAGCATGTCGCTGGCGACGTCCCTCCAGCGCCAACTCGACATCACCGCCAACAATATCGCCAATGCCAGCACCGCGGGCTACAAGGGCGAACATGTGGTGTTCGAGGCGCTGTTGCAGGACAACACCGCGCTTGGCGACGATCAGGCGGCTTTCGTCAGCGATACCGGCTCTTACATCGACACCCGCCCCGGCGCGCTGTCGCAGACCGGCAACCCGCTGGACGTGGCGCTGCATGGTGAGGGCTGGTTCAGCTATCAAACCGCCGACGGGCAGCAAGCCTTTGGCCGCGACGGCAGCTTTGCCATCGACCCCGAGGGCAATCTGACGCTGTTGTCGGGGGCCAAGGTGCTCGACGCGGGCGGTGCGCCGATCCAACTGCCCCCTGCGGGCATGGGCGATATCAACATTTCCGAAGATGGCACCATTTCGGGCAGTGAGACTGGCCCGTTGGGCCGGATCGGCGTGTTCGATATCCCTCAGATTCAAAGCTACAAACGGCTGGGCGGCGGCATACTTGTCGCACCTGAAGGGGCCGCCAAACCGGGCGTGGCCGAAGCCGTGCAGGTGCGCCAAGGCACGCTGGAGCTAAGCAACGTGAACCCGGTGCGCGAGATGACGCGGCTGATCGACGTACAGCGCGCCTATGAGCGCACCAATACCATGCTGGGCAATGCGGACGACCTGCGCCGCGACTCGCTTAAACGGATCGGACAGGCGGTCTGACCCGGCATCCGTAAAACGGAAGGAACGAGACAATGAAGGCACTTAGCATCGCCGCGACCGGCATGATGGCACAGCAGACCAATGTCGATGTGATCTCGAACAACATCGCCAACGCGAATACCACCGGGTTCAAGGCCAGCCGCGCCGCCTTTCAAGACCTGATCTATCAATCCATGCAGCGTGAGGGCGCCGTCACTTCCGAGGCCGGATCGACCCGCCCCGTGGGCATCGACATCGGCATGGGCGTGCAGACTGCCGGCACCGTGCGGCTGAACACCCAAGGCGGCATGGTGGCCACGGAAAACCAGCTTAACGTCGCCATTGACGGGCGCGGCTATTTCTCGGTCACGCTGCCCGATGGCGGCACCGCCTATACGCGCGATGGCTCGTTCCAACTCTCCCCCGAGGGTGAGATCGTGACGATGCAAGGCTACCGCGTCGAGCCGGGCATGGTCGTGCCGGAGAATACCACGGCGGTCGAGATCAACGAACAGGGCGTTGTCATGGCCTATGTTGAGAATGATCCCCTGCCGGTGGAACTGGGCCAGTTCAACCTGACCACCTTCGTCAACGAGCCGGGGATGCGTCCGGTGGGCAACAACTTCCTGCTGGCGACCGAAGCCTCGGGCGAGGCGCAGGTGGTGAACCCCGGTGATCCGGGTGCGGGCATGATCCGCCAGGGCTATCTTGAGGCGTCTAACGTGAATGTCATCCAGCAGATCACCGATCTGATCTCGGCGCAGCGCGCCTATGAGATGAACTCCAAATCCATCGAGACCGCAGACCAGATGCTCTCGGCTGCGAACCAAATCCGCTAATGCGACGGCTCGCCGCCCTCTTCCTTGGCCTGATGGCGCTGACGGGCCCTGCCCTCTCGGCGCCCATCGGCGTGTTGGTCGAGGAACGCGCGCGGGTGGACTACGCCGACAGCCTGCCGCCAGAGGGTGCCTTCGAGATCACGGTCAAAGACGCCCCCGCCGAAGAGGTGCTGACGCTGGCCGAGTTCTGGATGGACCCGCGCAGCGGCAAGTTTCTGGCCAATGCGGTGCTTGAGACGGGCGAGGTGCAGCGCATCGCGGGCTACGCTCTTGTCACCATGCCGGTCCCTGTGCCCCTCACCCGCCTGCTGCCCGATGACATCATCATGGAAGACGACCTGACCGTCATGCGCCTGCCCGTGGGCCGGATCGGCGCCTATGTGATGACGGATATGGAAGAGGTCGTTGGCAAACAGGTGCGCCGCGTGCTGACGCCGGGGCGACCCATTCAGACGCAGTCCATCATTCAGCCGCTGGTCATCAACCGAGGCAAGCGGGTGGAGATCTATTTCAGCGACGGGCTTCTGGCCCTCTCCTCCCCCGGGCGCGCGCTTGATGACGCGCATGAGGGGCAGGAAATCCGTATCGTGAACCTTGTCAGCAACAAAACGGTCACCGGCATCGCCACCGGCGAAGGGACCGTGGAGATCCTACGATGACCACCGCTTTCGCGCGCCCCTCTGTCTTGATGCTCGGTGCCGCCCTTACCCTGTCCGCCTGCGATACCACCGATCATTTCGACCGTGATCCGCAGCCCTCGCCGATTGTGGTGGACGGCCAATCCATCCCCGAGGTCGCCCGCGTGCAGGTGCCGATGCCCGCCGTCGCGATGGAGCCGCCCCGGCGCGGCAGCGCCAAAGCCTCGCTCTTTACCGCGCGCAGCCAGCCGCTGTTTTCCGACCAACGCGCCGATGACATTGGCGATATCGTCACGGTCGTGATCTCGATCGACGACCGTGCACAGCTGCGCAATTCGACCGACCGTGAGCGCGAGGGGGCAAGCTCGGTCGGATTCCCGACATTCTTTGGCTATGGCGCGAAAATTGCCGCAATTCTGCCCGGAATCAGCGCCTCCGATCTGCCGAGCGGCGATATTGTCGAGGTCGGATCGGCCTCCGAGGCCAGCGGCTCGGGCGCCATCACGCGCAACGAGCGGATCGAGTTGAAGGTCGCCGCATTGGTGATCGACAAGCTGCCAAACGGCACGCTCGTCGTCGCCGGACGCCAAGAAATATTGGTTAATCAAGAACTGCGCGAGCTGCGCATGGCCGGGATCGTACGCCCGGCCGACATCCGCGATGACAACACAATCTCTTACGACAAGATCGCCGAGGCCCGTATCGCCTATGGCGGCCGTGGCACGCTGTCGCGCGCGCAAGAGCGCAGCTACGGCGAAGATGCGATGGATGTGATCCTGCCCTATTAATTCCTGACTTGGTCACAAAGTGAGACCATTGCCGTCGCAATCGACCGCTAAACCTGACGAAAGCTCAGGAAAGGTCGAACATGAAAAAGGCAGCAATCGCATTCGTAGCGCTCCCCTTGCTTTGCATGGGCGCGGGCTATGGCGCCGGTCTGGCCCTCGCCCCGACCCCAGCCGAAGCGGCGGGGACAAAGAGTGATGACAAGACCGCCCATGCGCCTGAGAACGACGCGCATGGCGAAACGGCTGAGAAATCCGCCAAGGCCGAGGATCACGCGCCAATGGACAGTTACGAGCTGGCCAAGGACCGCACGGTGGTGCGCCTTGGGCAGATGACGATCCCGGTGGAAAAGACCAACAGCGTCTCTTATGTGGTCGCGGATTTCGCGCTCAAGATGGGGTCACTGGAATTGGCCGAACGCTATCGCCGGGTCGAAGACGCCACGCGGATGCGCGATTCACTCTTGCAGGCGATGAACCTCGCCGCCGAAAGCGCCGTGCTGCGCGGCGTGGCGATCGACAGCGAAGCCCTGTCGCAGCTGCTGCGGGATCTGATCAGCAAAGAGCATAAGGGCGTCGATGATGTGATGTTCGTCTCGCTCTACAAACAAGACGTGGCGCGGCTCTGACAGGCGCCACATCGCTGGCTTACAGGACCGAGCGTACCACGTTCGACAGGACGGATTCCCCGTTATCAAGCTCCAACTCCGGCCCAAGGGCGGTGAAGTTCACCCGCGTCACCTCGGACCGGGTCAGCGGGGTGACGCCCACATTGTTACCGGCGGCATCAGTGGCCGTGATCTCAACCCGGAAGGTATCGGGCGGGACCGGCAGGCCCACGGAATCGAGACGGTTCCACGCCACGTCGATCACCTCTCCCTCGGCGGTGGAGGGGCCGGGCATCTCGCGGATCAGGGTGCCGTCTTCGGAAAAGATCCGAACGGTCACCTCCTCCGCCCCGGCGTTGAGCTGATAGCTTAGCGGAAATTCATCATCGGTCATGCGCACTTGGGTCGAGGGCACCAGCACCTCGCGCCCGATCAATTGCAGGTCCGACATTGCGCCCACGGTGGAAAGCATGGTCGAGATTTGCTCAAGGCTCGCATTGGTGGCGATGGATTGCTCCACTTGGGTCAACTGCGCCAATTGCGAGACGAACTGCGTCGAATCCACCGGGTTCAGCGGGTCTTGGTTCGAAATCTGCGCCGTCAGCAGGGTCAGAAAGCTGTTGTAGCTCTCCTGAAGCTCAGCAGAGGAGGTCGCCGCCGCCGAGGTGTTGGCGGTGCTCAGGGTGCTTGCTGTGGTCGCGTCGATCATGGTCTCGCCTTTCAGGTGAGGATATCTAGCTGCCCGGCGCCGAGGCGCGGGCTGGGAATCTGGGCCAAGGGCGCGGCGTCATTGCCCTGCGCCTCGTCGGCCTGCGCTGTGATCTGGGTGAACTCAGCGCCCTGTTGCTGCCCGCCGTTCCGACCCCGGTCGCCAAAGGTCTGGAAATCGAGGTCCGCATTCTCGGCGCTGATGCCGCGCGATTGCAGCGCGTCCAACAGTTGCTCACGGTCTTGCCGCAGCATGTGCAGGACCGAGGCGCTTTCGGTGGTCATGGCGATCTGCATGCGCCCCGCCTCGCTGCGCACGACCTCGATCTCGATCTCGCCCATACCGTAGGGGGAAAGGGAGAAACGCAGCTTGTTGTCCGCCGTATCCAGGCTGCGGATCTGTTGGCTGACGTGTTGGCGAAGCTGTTCTTCCGGCGCGGCGGCAGGGTTGGGTGTGGGGGCCGGTGTAGCCTGCGGCGGGCCAAGGCGCGGCCCCTCGCTCTGCGGCGCCTGCGGCGCGGTCACAGCGGCGACCTCGCGCAAGACGGCCTCTGCCGCCGGGGCATTCGTGCCGGGCTGGGCTGCCTTGGCGGCATCGACCGCTGCGCTGAAACGCTCGGCGGCGGCGGTGAGACGCGGGTCCGCGACTTTGATGCTCAGCTCCAGCTTGGCGGCACTGGTCGCGCTGTCTTCGGCCTTTGCTGCCGCGGTCGTGCTGGCATCGGTATTTGCGGCCACGGGCGTGGCGGCGTCGGCCTTTGTAAGGAGGGTCGGTTCTGTAGCCGCTACGGCGGCGACTTTCGGGGCCGCTGTCTCGCCCGGAAGGACGGATTTGAACACCGGATGCTCTGCGTTTTCCTCGGCCTGTAACACCGGCGCGGCCGCTTTGGGGGTCATCACCTTCGGCCCCTGCTGGACCTGCCCTATGGTCACACGTCCGACAACCGGCAGCGCCGCCGAGGCGATACTGAGTTGGCTGGCCGGGGTGGGCAGGCGCAGGGCACCGGCGAGTTTTTCCTCCAACGCGGTCTCAAGGCTGGGGTCATCCAACTGCGCCACCGCCTCCAGCGCACCGAGGCTTTCGGGCGGGGCTTCGCCCAAGGCTTCGGCAAATGCGGCGAGGGCGGCTTTCGGGGTGATCTGCTGGCGGCTCTCCTCCAACCCCGCGAGGGTGTGATCCATCAGGGCCATCAGCCCCTCAGCCGTCTCAAGGTCGATATCCTCAGACAGCGCATCGGGGGCGATTTCCCCCTCTGGCACGGCGGCTTGCACGTCTTGAACCTGCGCCTCCGACGCGCCCCCCTGTCTGGCTAACCCCTGCATCAGGGCGGCAAAGCCTTCGGCGGCCCCCTTCCCCGAGGGCTGCCCGAGACCTGCGGTATTCGGCACCGCAGGTGCTGCCTGAAGTTGAGCGATCATCTGACATCCTCCAACTCGGGTTCCGCGGCGGGATTCCGAAGGCTTTCGTAGGATCAGGAGATCCGCACGTTCCCGCGCTGATCTTCAAAGGCGCGGCGGGCGCTGCGGGCCTCGACGAGGGCTTTGAGCCGCAGGGTCCACTGGTTGAGGGTCACGGGCGTCTCTGTCCCGGTCAGTGCGCGAAGCGAGATCTGCGCGCCCTCGGCTGGCTGCTGGCCAAAGACCGAATGACTGTCGACCGGGCGGCCCCAGTACTGCCCCAGAACCGCGCTTAGCCCCATGCGGAAAGCCGCAGGCTCAAGCCCCAGCTTGAGCAGCTCATCCGCCTCGGCGGCGTGATGGTAGGCCTGCCCCAAAGCATGCAGAACGCTGTCTTCGTCCATCATCGGGAACAGGCCGCGCCCGATGATCCCGATCAGCACTTCGCCCACCAGTGCACCGGCGGCTTGGGAGATATTGGTGAAATTGTCGCTTTTGCGAATAACGACGAACGAGCCATAAGGCACATCGGCGTCGAGTTCTTCGGCAAGGATATCGCCAAGGCAAATGCCCGGGATCGGTTCGATGCAATCTGGCATTGCCACCGGATGACCGGCCCAATCCTGCATCTCGAAGACCGAAGCTTGAACCGGAATCAGCGCCCGGATCAGCATGTTGAAATGACGGCCATCGGCCGAAGAATCCATGTGGCAGGCACCCTTCCAGATGCCACCTATAAGTGAGTTTACCTGCATTTCCGCCTCGTTCAGGACGTTCTGTCCATGGTTTATCCGGGCGGTTTTTAAAGGTTTTTTAGGTGCCCGGTGCTCGATTATTGCATAAGGTGTAGATCGCAAGACCTTGACCGTCAACAATTTTACAGGTTCGCGCCATTTTTTTGGGAAGCAGCGGCAGGGATGTCGCATTTTTGCGCGGTCGTAAATCCGCACAACCGGGCCGATAGAGCCTTGAAAACAAGGGCTACTCGGCCTGATAAACCAAGCGAATCGAGATGCGCCGATTTTCAGCGGCCAAGGGGTCAATCGTGTTGATCGGTTGCGTGTCGGCCACACCCGACACCCGCATAAAGCGCGCGCCTGCGATGCCTGCGGCCATCAGCGTGCGGCGCGTGGCATTGGCGCGGTCTGCCGATAGCTCCCAATTCGTGTAGCCATTGTTCGCGCCAAAGGCGGCGGCATCGGTATGGCCCACAATCTCGACCGGCTGGTTCTGTTCGGCGATCACATCGCCGATGGCCAGCAGCAGCTCACGGGTTTTCGGCGTCACCTCGGCACTGCCCCGGGCAAAGAGCGACCGCTCATCTTGATCCAAGACCTGAACCGTCAGCGCCCCGTTCGATTTCTCCAGCCGGACATTGCGCGCCAGATCGTTCAACGCGCCGTCCGAGGTGATCCGCTCGGCGATGTCCTCGGCCATGCGGTCGATCTCGGATTGGCGGCGCTCGGATTCTTCGATCGCGGCCAGCGTGGCGGGATCGGCGGGCGCCGCGGGCTCGGGCGCTTCGGCATATTCCACGACCACTTCCGCCGGTTTGTCGCGCAGGCGGCTGTCGAAGACCATCATCGGATTGTCGCGGCCAAAGGTCGGCTTTTGCACATTGCCCGTGTTGTCGACCGCGCCGGTCATCACCCCTGCGGCCATCAGCGGACGCAGGTCCGCCGCCGCATCCGAGGAAGAACCACCGTCCGACACCGTGGGGGTAAAGTAATTGGCCAGCCCGCGCAGCTTTTCCTCGTCCGAGGCGGCGAGGATCCACAGCAGCAGGAAAAACGCCATCATCGCGGTCATGAAGTCCGCATAGGCCACCTTCCAACCGCCGCCGTGGTGGGCGTGGCCGCCCTCCGCATCGTAGCGCTTGATGATAATCATCGCGTTCTTCTTGTCAGCCATCACGCGGCCTCCCGATTACGCAAGATCGGGCACGGGGGCCAGATCAGGAAAGCTCTGCGTTGTTGTCCGATTTGTCGCGGCTGTATTTGCCCAGCCCCGCGCGTTTGGCGTATTCGGCCTTGCGCTTGGAATAGCTCGGCGCGACCAGCGGCGTATCGGCAGGCAGATTGAACATCACCCGGTATTCCGCTTCGGTCAGCCCGTGTTCGGCCCCGAGGTGACGTTTCAGCATCTTGAAGCCCTTGCCGCAGCAGAGGCAAAAGATCGTGTCTTCGGTCATCGGCTGCTCGCCCGGTGCGGCACTCATCCCCTGCGCCTTGGGCGCGACGGGGGCCACGGCGGCGGCGGGGATATTGGCCAATGCGGCGGCAGGAGCCTCGGCGGGGGTCGCGCGCAGACGCTCGACCAAGGTCAGGATATCGTCGATGGTCACGTCGCTGCGGCTGGCGAACCCCGAAACGATGGTCGCAATCGCGGTATCGCTCAGATTCTGCTTGGGGGGTACATTAGGCATGAAGCAACTTCCTTGTTAAGTTAATCTTGCCTTCTGCAAGGTTCGCAAAGCATTCCAAGAGCGCTTCGCAAGGGACGCAGCAAAGATAAATAATTCTTTGCCGTTTATTCTTATCACGATTCGAATTGTATTTGGAACCCGCGCAAGCATTGGCAAGCACTTTTTCGCCATGTCGTGCGCAATGCATCACGGCTCCATCTGCGCGACGGTTTTGAAGATCGCGCTTTTCGGGGCCGGATCGGGGGCCACGTCATTGCCGGTGGTCTGCGCGATGATCGTGCTGAACAGACCGGTCACCCCCAGCCCCGCCACCGCGATCAGCGGCACATGCAGCGACTTCCAAAGGCTCTTGCGCAGCGCGGGCGGCTGCGGCGTCAATGCGGCGGGGTCGAGCAACTCAGGCTCTGGCGCAGGGGGCACCTCGATCGGCGCGCCGAACTCGACAAAGATGCCGCGCGGCATGACCGCGACCTTCACCTCGCGCCGCGCGCAGCTGTCGCTGAACCCTGCGGGGAAGAGCTCAGCCGGAATGTCGATCACCATGTCATCCTTGGGCCGCCACTCTGCCGCCAGCGTGTCGCGGGGGATATAGACCGAGGCGAAATCATCCCGAAAGGCGATGTCACGCACCAAGGTCGGCACCATCGGAAGCGGCTGTTCCGGGTTGGAGGCGATTCGCATCCGCCCCCCGGCGAGCCACATCTCAAGACGGACATAGAAACACTCCCCCGGCTGAACCTCGGCAGAAGGCATATAGCCTTCGGGCGGGCCCGGGCGCAGCTTGCGGCGCTTGCGGTTGCCGATGGGGAAGATCTTGTTGGTGCTGACGCGCTGGAACTGATCCAGCTCGGGCCGCTGGCGCATAAGCTCGTCGAAATCCAGCCCCTCTTCGCGGGCGAAATTGTAGTTGATCAGGTAATCCGCCGCCGTTTCCTCAAGCGTCTTACTCTCCTGAATGGCCTTCAACAGTGCATTTTCCTCGGAAAACAACAGCCTACGACAGGGGTGACCCTCAACCTCGGGGCTGACGGCAAAGCTGCCCACGGGCCGGTCGAGGATATCCGCCACCCGGTCGAACACCGCATGTTCTTCGTCATTGTGAAAGACCACGAACTCGCAAAGACCGGCGGCATCCATGCACAGCAGGAGCCGCATCTCATCGGGCCAGCCCGGCACGAGCACCGAAAGCTCGGACGGATCGACGAAATAGGCGAAGGCATCGGGCTCTTGCTGAGCGTCGACATCATCCCGCAACTCTTCTTTGACCGAAAAACCACTATTCATCATAGAAACCCAAGTTCTTTCCTAGATAATACTTGTATAGACCCATTCACTCAAGGATAAAGTAAGAATAGTTTCTTTTTGGAGGCGTGTGCAGCAATGACACTCTTGCTTGGTCTTGTAATGGTCTTCGGTCTGGTCTTTGGCGGTTTCATGCTGTCGGGGGGCAATATGGACATCGTCCTGCACGCCCTTCCCTACGAGGGCATGATGATCGGCGGCGCCTCTCTGGGGGCTTTCGTGATCGCCAACTCCTTCTCGGTGGTGAAGTCATCGCTGGGCGGGGTTCTGCGGGTGATCAAGGGGCCGCGCTGGAAGGCGGCGGATTACAACGACCTGCTTGCGCTGATGTTCGAACTGGCGCGCCTTTACAAAAACAAGGGCATCGTCGCCATGGACGAGCATATCGAAAACCCCGAGGCCAGCCCGATCTTTCAACGCTACCCCAAGCTGATGAAAGACCACTTTCTGACCGACCTCATCGCCGACAGTTTCCGCATGATGTCGATGCAATTCGATGACCGCTTCCAGATGGAAGACGTGCTGAACCGCAAGATCAAGAAGCACCACCATGAGGCGCTGGTCTCGGCTCGCGCGATCCAAAGCATGGCCGACGGGCTGCCCGCCATCGGCATTGTCGCGGCGGTTCTGGGGGTGATCAAAACCATGTCGTCGATCGACAAGCCGCCAGAGATCCTCGGCGCGATGATCGGCGGCGCCTTGGTGGGCACTTTTCTTGGGGTTTTCCTTGCCTATTGCATGGTGCAGCCCATTGCAGGCCGGTTGGAGCAGATCGAAGAGGAAGACGGCGCGATGTATACGGTGATCCGTGATGTCATCGTGGCCATCGTCGCAGGCCACCCGCCCAGCATCTGTGTCGAACTGGGCCGCGGCAACATTCCCACTACGAAACAGCCGAACTTCTCTGCCGTGGAGGCCTCGCAGCGCGAACTGCCTGCGGTATGATGCGCGCCCTGCCCCTGATCGCGCTGATCGCGCTTCTTGCCGGGCCGGGGCATGCGGCGGGTGCGGCCAAGGAAAAAGACGCGGAGGAGGTCGACAAGACCGCCGAAGCAGAGGCCCGGCTGCCCAATTCCATGCGCCGCCACGGTGTCATCGGCCATGTCCCCCCGATGGCGGGCCTGCCGCTGCTCGACGCCGCGGTGCTGGAGCGGATGCGTGAGCGGCTCATCGTTCTGTCACAGGGCGCAAAGCAGTGAAGCCAAAGCGGGGCGACGGGCTGGCCGTACTCTCGCGGCTGAAACGCTTTGAGATGGAGAATGTCGCGCTGGAGATGGCCGAGGTGAATCGTGCGCTGACCCAGATCGAGAACGAACGCCACAGCCTGATGGAGCAGCTCAATGACCGGGGCGATCCCGACGCGGTGGAATCGACGCGCGTGGTTTCGGCCTTTATCCGCAATGTCTCGGAAACCATCCACCGCAAGGAGGCCGAGGCCGAGCGCCTGCGCGCCGACAGCGCGGGCATCCATGACAGGCTGAACGGGCTTTTCGCCGAAGCCAAGCGCATCGACCTGATCCGCAACCGCCGCGCCGAGGCCCGCCGGCAAGCCCTGCAAGAGGCCGAGACCGCCGCCCAAGCCGAAGGTTTTCTGTCGATCTGGCTCGACGATCAGCGCTAGCGACCCTATCCAATTACGGGAATTATTTCCGAAAATTCCCTTAAATAGCGAATACCGGACAAGAAAAAACCGCAATTCGATTGCATCTCAGTCCCATTGAAAATGCCGCCCTGGGGAGGGGGGGCGCCGAGGCCAACGCGTTTGTATTCCGGCTTTGGTATAGTTTGAGAGGATTTACGATGAAGCGAAGAGGATTTTTCACCGCCGCCGCGATCGGTGCCGCGTCTTTGAGCGTCAGCCCGCTTTGCGCCCAATCGGCGGAGGTGACCCTCGCCGAGGTGCGCGCCCTGTTTCAAAGCCGCGATCTTGGGGCGCGCCGGATGGTGCAGGACAGCCTGAAACACGAGGGCTATTACAAGGGGGCCATCGACGGCGCATGGGGGCCGGGGACCGAAGCCGCCTTTCGCGCGCTCATGGCTTCTGACCGCTACCAGCGCCACGCCCCCACATGGACATTCGCCCATGAGGTTCAGGTCAGCGAAACGATGTTCTTCCTGACCTCCGACGCCTATATGTGACTGTGCCCGGGGCCCTTTCGGGCCTCGGCCTTACCCTGCTTGCGCGACCGCCAGTTCGGCCATGCGCAGCGCCGCGTCGCGATTTGCCGCCACGGCAATGAACCGCGCGTTGTGGCAGAATTTGGCCCCCGGCACGCCGCTCGCGGCCTCCAATTCTGCATCCGTTAGCCCGGCCCAAGCCTCGGGCAGATCGGCGCGGGCTTCGAAACTGTCGCCGCTTTTGCGGATCGTGGTCAGGGCCCAATCCTCTCCGCGCGGATGCACGACGAAGAGCAGGTGATCGGCCCCGGCCTTTTCCACCGCCGACCGGAAGGGCATGCCCGTGGGCAGTTCCAATACGCGCCCGCTGCCTGCCGCCTCGATCGCCTGCATCACCATCGCCTCGGCCCGCCGTTTGGCGGCCTTGCCCTTAATCGCTGCCTCCACAAAAGCCCGCGCGACCGGAAGGGCGGCCATGAAGGCGCGGTCGTCGGCATCCTCCCCACGCTCATCGAAGACCGGCTTCAAGGTCTCCAAAAGCACCGGCAGGGTCATGCCCGCCAGCGGCCCCGCGACCGAAGGCTCAAGCGCGCCATTGTCGATCAGGTCGACCGGCAGCACGAAGCCTTGGTCGAAACTGTGGTGGATATCCTCCACATCCGCCTCGGGCACGTCAAAGCTGCGCAGATAGTCGCGGCCATAGTGCTGCCAGATCAGCCCGAAAGAGCTATAGGGCTGGCCATCCTCGCGCAGCGGTCCGGGGCGCTGGTGGTGGTCGAAAATCAGCGCTTCGGCGTCATAGTCGCGGCCCACATCATAGATGACCCGTCCCGCGCCGGGGGTGATCCACGCAGCATCGCGGCTGCGCATCAGCACCGCCTCCGGGTAGAGCCGGGTCAGGATGACGGAGGACAAAAGCTCATCCGCGTGAAAGCCGCCCGAATGGGTGACAAGATGGGTGATGGTCATGGGGCTGGCTCCGCTCGGGCTGGGGAAATCGGTCAGTGGTGGCTCGCGCCCCCATACTGTGCGGCGCAGTCCGAGTGCAAGCCGCCCGCCCTAGCGCGACAGCGCCACCAGCGTCGCCGAGACGGGGTCGAGGATGAAGGCCCCCACCTGCGCCCGGGCCTGCGCGAGCCCATCGCGCCGTTCCGGCATCAGCTGCACGAGAGAGGCAAAGCGGTTGTGATGGGTGCCGTCCACCGCGCCGATGGCCGAGATATCGACCAGCAAAACGCCATAGCGTTTGGCCAGCGCCTGTACCGCCGGGGAGCTGGCATTGCTGCGCCCGATCCGGGGCCGCGCCCCTGCAAGCCCCGCCGAGATGCGCAGCGCCCGGTCATCCGGTGCCACAAGGATGGCCATGGGCGGATCAAGCGGCCCGATCACCTCGACCTGCTTGCGAAAGACATCCACGTCGATGTCGGGCGCCGCAAGGACCACATCGCTCAGCCGCGCGATCACCTCATCCTGCCCCGACAGGCGCAACTGCCGCAGCGCCTCCACCACCAGCCAGCCGCCCATGCTGTGGCCGAAAAGCGTGATCTCACCCACGTCGGGATCGGCGGCGAGGGTGCCGAGCATGGCGGCCAGTTCATCGCGCGAATAGGCCGCCGCGTCCTTATCCGCGACATAACCCACCACCGTCCCGGCAGAGGGCCAAGCGAAGAGGATCGGCTGTTCGGGCAAATGCCCATCCGCCGTCACCTGCGCCAAACGAAAGAGGGATTCCGGGAAGGTCTGGTTGTAGCCATGTACGAAGACCATGACATCCTGCCGCGCCCGGCCCGAGCGGCGGATATCGAGCCCCGGCAGCGGATCGCGCGCCGTCACCGCAAAGCTGCGGCGCGGGTCTGGCTTCTCATTGGGCCATTCGATCTTGCTGGCCTCATGGTCTGGCGGGATGGCGATGGTGAACCGCTCGTAATTCAGCGCCCGCGCGCGGGCGTCTGTATAGGTGCCTGTCTGCGGATCGCGCCCGCGGGTCGAGGCCACGGTGATCGCCAAACTCTGCGCGGCTTCGGCCTTGGGCACCACGGTCAAAGTCTCTGCGCCCGGGCGCGGGGTGCAGGCAGACAGCAAGACCACCGAAACGGCGCAGAGCGTCCGTAGCCCCCGGCCCCCAATCTCATGTCGTTGCATATCGCCCCCCGGCCCATCCTTCGGCGCAGTTCTAGCGTAATCGGCCCATAAAGTCATAGACGAATGGCCCGCCGCGACTACGACGAAACAGCCCCGCTTTCAGCCTACGGCAGCCCCACCTCTCTGCCCGCCTCTGCCGCCAGCAGCTTGCGGCCCGTGTCGAGCACGCCGTCGACGATGTCATTGGCAATCGCCGCGCTCAGCGCTGCGCCATCGCGGGCAGTGAGGGCGGCCAGCACCTCTTTATGGCGGTCGATCTGATAGTATTCCGCCACCTCGGTGATGACCTGCCGCTGGAACGGGCCGAGTTGCAGCCAGATGCTTTCGATCATCGGCAAAGAGGCCTGCGCGGGGTTCACGGAATAGAGCATCCGGTGGAAGGCTTGGTTCAGCAGCGTCAGTTGATCCGCGTTCCGCTCGGCCACGAAATGGTCCATGCTGCCGTCGATCTCGGTCAGCCGGTCGATCACGATGTCCGAGATATAGGGCAAGGCACGCAGGGCGGCGTGGGTCTCGACCGCGATGCGCAGGGCGACCAGCTCCTCGAAGCGGTCGGGGGTCATCAGCGGCACGGTCAGGCGGCGGTTGTCCTTGATCTGGATGGCATGTTCCGAACTCAGCCGCCGCACCGCCTCGCGTACCGGGGTCGGGCTATGGCCGAGCCGCTCCGCAATTCCGCGCATGGTCAGCGAGGTGCCGGGCGTGATCGCGCCCAGCATGATCGCGTTGCGCAGCCGCTCATAGACATATTCCTGCGTCGTCCCGCCCGGGATTTCGGGGATTTCGGGAATATCGAGCGCGTCGTTATCAGTCTCGGTCATCTGGCCGCCTTTGGTCTTTCGCCGCTGACCATACGCGCGAGGGCGATTGACAGACAAGCGGATAGTGATATGACATTCCAATAAATGGTATCACATTTTTGCCTTCGATATCGAAAGGAACCCCATGTCCGAGAGCAAAGCCGAAGCGTGGCTGGCGCAACATCCCGAGATCGAATCGATCTTTGCCTGTGTTTGTGACCTCAACGGCACCATGCGCGGCAAACGGGTACCGGCCGATCAGGTGTCCAAGGTCGTCGAAGGCGGGTTGCGCCTGCCGCTTTCCATCGTCGGCATGGATATCTGGGGCGAGGATGTCGAGAATAGCGAGTTGGTGTTCGAGACCGGGGATTCCGACGGGCTGTGCGACTTTACCGGGCGGCCCTTGATGCCCATCACATGGACCACGCGCCCCACGGCGCTGGCGATGCTGTGGATGCGTCAGGAAAACGGCAAGCCCTTCCCCGGCGATCCGCGTCGCGCGCTGGCCGAGGTGGCTGCGCGGTTCAAGGCACGCGGGTTGACCCCCGTGGTTGCCACGGAATTGGAATTCTACCTCTTCGACCCGACCGAGGATCACCCGCAGGCCCCCTGCTCTCCGGTCACGGGCAAACGGCTGGATTCCGACGGTGCGCTGTCGCTGGACGAGTTGCAGCATTTCGACGAGTTCCTGAACGAGGTCTATGACGCCTGCGAATTGCAAGGCATCCCGGCGGATGCGGCCATTTCGGAAAACGGCGCGGGGCAGTTCGAGATCAACATGCGCCATGTGGACGATCCGCTGCGCGCCGCCGATGACGCGGTGCTGTTCAAACGTCTGGTGCGCGGCATCGCCCGCAAACACGGCTTCGCCGCCACCTTCATGGCCAAACCCTATGGCGATCTGGCGGGCAGCGGCTTTCACGTTCACTTCTCCCTGGTGGATGAAAACGGCGTCAACGTCTTCGACAACGGCGGGGAGGAAGGCACCCCCCTGATGCTCAACGCCGTCGCCGGTCTGTTGGCCACGATGCAGCAGAACACGCTGACCTTCGCGCCGCATGAAAACTCCTACCGCCGCCTGCTGCCGGGGGCACATGCGCCGACCAATGTCGCTTGGGGCTATGAAAACCGAACCGCGGCAATCCGCATACCGGGCGGCGATCATAAGGCCCGCCGTATCGAGCATCGCGTCGCCGGGGCCGACGCCAACCCCTATCTGGTGCTGACCAGCATCTTGGGCGGCGCGCTGTTGGGGATCGAGCAGGACATGCAGCCCGTCGCCCCGATCACCGGCGACGCCTATACGATGAAGCTCGACAACCTGCCGCTCGACTGGGCCACGGCCATCGACGCCTTTCGCAAGGGGCCGGATGTGCCCGGCCTCTTCTCTGCGCGGTTGCAGACCATGATGGTCGAATGCAAGACGCAGGAGTTGCGCAAATTCGCGCGGCAAGTGACCCATTTCGAATATGACACCTATCTGGAGATCGTCTGATGTCGCGCCATCCCTACGCCGGAGACGGCAGCCATACGTCAAGCTACTACGCCGCCTCGGCCAATCCTGCCCCCGCGCGCCCCGAATTGCAGGGCGATCACGAGATCGACGTCTGTATCGTCGGCGCGGGCTACAGCGGTCTGTCGACCGGCCTGCATCTGGCCGAAAAGGGCTATAAGGTCGCCATCATCGAAGGCGCACGCGTGGGCTGGGGAGCCTCGGGGCGCAATGGCGGGCAGATCGTCAACGGGCTGAACGCGAGCCTGCAGACGATCAAGCGCCGCTATGGGCAGGACACCGCGACCTTCGTCGCCGGCCTCGTGCAAGAGGGTGGCGAGATCATCCGCGAGCGGGTTCGCACCTATGACATCCAATGCGACCTCAAGGACAAGAACATCTTCACTGGCCTCACCACGGCACATATGCGCGAGTTGGAGGAGCGGCAAAAGCTCTGGCAAAGCTACGGCATCGACAATCAAGAGATGCTGGACAAGGAACAGTTGCGCGCCCACGTCAATTCCGACCTCTACGAAGGCGGGCTGATCGACCATTCGGGCGGCCATATGCATCCGTTGAACCTCGCCCTCGGCGAAGCGGCGGCCTTTGAGAAGAACGGCGGCACGATCTATGAAATGTCCCCAGTCACGGATGTCGATCACGAGGCCGCCCGCCCCGTGGTCCGCACGGCCAAGGGGACGATGACCTGCAAGACACTGGTGCTTTGCGGCAATGCCTACCTCGGCCATGTGGTGCCCACGCTGACCCCGCGCGTGATGCCCGTTTCGACCCAAGTGATGGCGACAGAACCGCTGAGCGAGGCGCAGGCCCATGCGCTGCTGCCCACCGATGCCTGCGTCGAAGACATCCGCTATATCCTCGACTACTACCGCCTGTCGGGTGACAAACGGATGCTCTTTGGCGGCGGCACCGTTTACGGCGGCGCGGACCCGCGCGACATCAAGGCCAAGCTCAAACGCAACATGGACAAGGTCTTCCCCCAGTTGAAAGACGTGAAAATCGACTATGCCTGGAGCGGGAATTTCGCGCTGTCCTTCAGCCGCGTGCCGCAGATGGGCCGGATCGGCGACAACACCTATTTCGCCCATGGCTACAGCGGCCACGGCGTGACCGGATCGCATACCTTCGGGCGCATCCTGTCCGAGGCGATCGACGGCGACCTCACCCGCTTTGACGTCTTCGCCAATGTGCCATGGTTCCCCTTCCCCGGCGGGCGCATGTTCCGCGTGCCCTATTCGGTCGTGGGATCGTGGTGGTATGGGCTGCGCGACCGTTTGGGTGTCTGAAACCTTTTGACAGGGCCGGGGGTTTCTTCACTGTGGCGGGCACGGCGCACGCCATGAGTGGAAGGACCCCCATGCCCGATCAAAAGCCCGCCTCCGTGATCGTCTTCGATGTGAACGAAACCCTGCTCGACATCACCACGTTGGAGCCCGTGTTTGCGCGCCTCTTCGGCAACGCCTCAGTGCTGCGCGAATGGTTCGCCGAGTTGATCCTCTATTCCCAGACCATGACCCTCTCAGACCGCTACGCGCCCTTCGGCGCGCTGGCGGGGGGCATCTTGCGGATGGTCGGCGCGAACAAGGGCGTGGCGGTGACGGATGAGGACGTGGCCGAGTTGAAATCCCGCATCGGTTCCATGCCCGCCCATGCGGATGTCGCCCCTGCCCTGCGCAGGCTGCAAGAGGTGGGGTTTCGGCTGGTCACGCTGACCAATTCGCCCCCCTCTCCCGCGCCAACGCCGCTGGAGAAAGCCGGGATCGCCGACTTCTTCGAGCGGAGCTTCAGCGTTGATGAGGTGGCAAAGTTCAAACCCCATCCTGCGACTTACCAGATGGTGGCCGAGGCGCTTGATCTGCAAACCGATGATCTCTGCATGGTGGCCTGCCATCTGTGGGACACCATCGGCGCGCAGGCGGCAGGCTGTCAGGGGGCCTTCCTGACCCGGCCCAACAACACCCTGATCGAGGTGCAAGAGATGCCGCAGCCGCACTACCTCTCGGACGATCTAGCGGATTTGGCCAAACAGATCATCGCCGGCAACGGGCGCTGATCCTCAGCCGCCCATGCGCCGCGCCAGCCGGGTTTCAAGCTGCACCATGGCGTCATAGATCAGCACTGCGAAGAGCCCGACCGCCAGCCCGCCCTGCACCACGAAGGCGGTGTTATTGGTCAAAAGCCCCGCGATAATCACCTCCCCCAAGGTCCGTGCCGCCACAGTCGAGCCGATGGTCGCCGTGCCAAGCGCGATGACCACCGACAGCCGGATGCCCGTCAACGTCACCGGCAGGGCCAGCGGCAGCTCCACCCGCCAGAGCCTTTGCCAACGGCTCAGCCCGATGCCGCGCGCGGCCTCCATCGTGGCGGGCGGCAGGTTGGTGAGGCCGGTGACCGCATTCTCGAAGATCGGCAGCAAGCCATAGAGAAACAGCGCCACCAACGTCGGCCCGGCCCCAAAGCCCAAGGCCGGGACGGCCAGCGCCAGCACTGCCACGGGCGGGAAGGTCTGGCCCATATTGGTGATGGTGCGCGACAGCGGTCGGAAGGCCGCGCCCGCCGGGCGGGTCACAAGGACCGCCAGCGTCACCGCAACCAGCGTCGCCGCAGCCGAAGCCATGGCCACCAGCGCCAGATGGCTCAGCGATAGCGATAAGAGCGTCGCTCGGGTGTAGATCACCGGGCCATTCGCCGGGGCCAAGGGCGCAAGCAGCGGCGTGAACCACTCAGGCCGCAGGACCAAAGCCAGCAGCACCGCCACCAGAAGCGGGCGGAGGAACCAGCCGATCCTCATGCGTGCTGCCCGGCCCGGGCGCGGATTGCGTCAAGGGTCACCCGGCCCATCGGCGCCCCGTCTTTCGCCACCGGCACCGCCGCGCGCCCCGTCCACAGGCAGGCCGAGAGCGCCTCGCGCAGGCTGGCATCGGCGGGCAGCGCTTCACCTTCGGCGCTGCCCTCTTCCACCAGTTCGGCGACAGGGATCAATGAGAGAAGCCGCAGGGGCCGCTCCACATCGCCGACCATATCCGCCACGAAATCGGTCGCGGGTGCCGCGATGATCTCGGCAGGGGTGCCGTGTTGCACCAGATGCCCCCCGTCCATGACCGCCACCCGGTCGCCCAGCCGGATCGCCTCTTCCATGTCGTGGGTCACCAGCATGATTGTCGACCCCAGCCGCTGCTGGATGTGCCGCAGGTCTTCCTGCGCGCGGGTGCGAATGATCGGGTCCAGCGCGCCAAAGGGTTCGTCCATCAGCAACAGATCGGGCCTTGAGGCCAAGGCCCGCGCCACGCCGACCCGCTGCTGCTGCCCGCCCGAAAGCTCCGCCGGATAACGGTCGCGGAATTGCGCGGGGTCCATCGAGAAAAGCGAGAGCAGCTCATCCACCCGCGCCGCGATCTTTTCGCGCGGCCAGCCCAGCAATTGCGGCACCGCGCCGATGTTGCGCCCCACCCTATGATGCGGGAACAGCCCATGGCCCTGAATGGCATAGCCGATGCGCCGCCGCAGGATATGCGGCTTGACCGACAGGGTGGAGCAGCCGTTGATCCGCACCTCGCCCGAGGTCGGTTCCTCCAGCCGGTTGATCATCCGCAACAGTGTGGTTTTGCCTGAACCGGAGGTGCCGACGATCACCGTGATCGTGCCTGTCTCAACCGTCATCGACACGGAATCCACCGCGCGGATGTCGCCATAGGTCTTGGTGATGCGGTCGATCTCGATCATGCGCTGTCCTTTGGGGTCTTGCGGGTCAGTTCGACCAATATGTCCATCACGATGGCCGCCGTCAGGGCCAGCACCACGGTCGGCAAGGCGCCCAGCAGGATCAGGTCGGTCGCGGTTTGGTTCAGCCCTTGGAAGACGAACGTCCCAAACCCGCCGCCGCCGATCAGCCCGGCGATGACCGCGAGCCCGATGTTCTGCACCAAGACGATGCGCAGCCCGGTGAGGATGATCGGCAGGCCAAGCGGCAGTTCCACCCGCAGCAGCCGTTGCAGCGGCGTCATCCCCATGCCCCGCGCGGCCTCCAGCGCCGCCGGCGGGGCCGCGGCCAGCCCCGCCACGGTATTGCCCACCACGGGCAGCAGCGAATAGAGCACCAGCGCCAGAAAGGCGGGCGCAAAGCCGATGCCCGCGATGCCAAGCGCCCGGGCGCCCGGCAGATTGGCCCCCACCCAGCCGAGGATCGGGATCATCAGCCCGAACATGGCGAGCGAGGGGATGGTTTGCAAAAAGCTTAGCACCGGCAAGGTGGCCCCGCGCAGCCCGGCAAGCCGGTGGCAGAGCACGCCAAGCGGGAAGCCGATCACCGCCGCCGCGGCGAGAGAACCAAAGGCCAACCCCAGATGGCGCAGGAATTCCCGGCCAAAGGCATCGGCGCGGCTGGCGTATTCCTGCATCACCGAAAGCTCTGACAGCGCCCCCGACCACAGGATCGCGCCCAGCACTGCAAGCACGCCCGCCAGCACGGCCCCGCGCATCAGCGGCCCCGGTGCCATCGCGGCAAGCGCATCTGCCATCAGCAACATGAAGACGACCAGCAGGCACCAAAAGCCCACCGAGGGCGAGACACGGGCATAGTCACCCGCCTCGGCCAGCAGACCGGTGGCACCTTGGGTCAGCAACCACAATAGCCCGCCCAAGCCCAAAGCCGCACCGCCGATCCGCAGGCCATCGCGGCCTGCAGGAAGGCCCATCAACAGCCCTGCCCCGATCGCGGCAAGCCCCGGCAGCACCACCGGCAGGCTGGCCACGCCCCATGCCATCACCCCTTCGCCCGCCACGATCCGGTTTGCAGCGAGGGTCATGAAAGGCACGCAAAGCGCCGCCGCGCCCAATAGGGCGAACAAAAGCCCCGGCGCGGAAATTCCCGCGCCGGGGCCAGTTATTGTGCGGGCGGCGGAGATCAGTCCAGCACCCCGGTCTCGGTCAGGTAGGAGCGCGCCACGGCTTCCGCCGGCTCCCCACCGACCTGAATCCGACCGTTCAGCTTTTGCAGCGTCGCCATGTCGAGCCCAGAGAAGATCGGGTTCAGCACCTCGGCGATCTGTGGGTATTCCTCCAACACCTCGGCGCGGACGATGGGGGCGGGTTCATAGACCGGCTGCACGCCCTTGTCGTCTTCCATCACCACCAGACCCGTGGCCCCCACGCCGCCATCGGTGCCGTAAACCATCGCCGCGTTCACGCCCGATGTGCCACGCGCCGCCGCTTGAATGGTCGCCGCCGTGTCGCCGCCCGAGAGGATCACCGTCTGGTCTTGGGTCAGCTCAAAGCCATAGGTCTCTTGCATCGCGGGCAAAACGGCGGGGGAAGACACGAACTCGGTCGAGGCGGCGAGCTTCACCTCACCACCCTCGGCCACCCATGCGCCAAAATCGGACATGGTGGTCAGGTCATTTTCCTCGGCCACCGGGCCGGTCACGGCGATGGCCCAAGTGTTGTTGGCCGGTGCGGAGTCGAGCCATGTGACGTTGTTCTCGCCCCCGTCCAATTCTTTGGCGCGGGCATGGGCCTTGGCCGCGTCTTTCCAAACGTCGCTTTCCGCCTCGTTAAAGAAGAAGGCGGCGTTGCCTGTGTATTCGGGGTAAATGTCGATCTGGTCCGACAGGATCGCTTCGCGCACAACCTGTGTTCCGCCCAGTTGCAGACGGCGTTCAACGGGCAGACCCGCATCTTCGAGCGCCAGCGCGATGACGTTACCCAACAGGCCGCCTTCGGTGTCGATTTTCGACGAAACGGTGATCTCTGCCGAGGCGGCAGAGGCCAGAGTGGCGGCAAGGCCAGCGGCGGCGGCAGTGGAAAGAATGCGGGGACTCATGGGCGAGAACTCCTTGAAACAATGGCCTGACACGGCGACATGCCGTTTGAAGACGGTAAGGTAGCTGGCAATTCCGCGAAACCAAGGCGGGATTGCAGGGCGGCGCGGAATTTTTAACGCCCGGGTACGACAAAGGGCGCGCCCGGCGTGATCGGACGCGCCCATCGTCTTGCCGTCACACACCGATCAGGCGGCGCGGGCGGCCTCTGCCTCACGCGCGGCGCTGCGCTTGAAGAAGAGGAAATAGAGCACCGGTGCCGCGATCAACGTCAGGACCGAAGCAAAGGCCAGCCCGCCCATGATCGTCGCCGCCATGGACTGGAAGAAGGCATCCGACAACAGCGGCAGCATCCCCAGAATGGTCGTCGCGGCGGCAAGGAAGACCGGGCGCAAACGCGAGGTCGAGGCGGTGACGATGGCTTCTTTCAAGTCCAGCGTCGGATCGGCGGCACGGGTGAGGTCGATCTCTTCGACCAGCACGATGCCGTTCTTGATCAACATCCCCGAGAGCGACAAGAGCCCCAGAAGCGCGGTGAAGGTGAAGGGCAACCCCGCCCCCAAAAGCGCCAGACTGACCCCGTTCACCGCCATCGGCACCAAGAGCCAGATGATGATCGGCTGTTTCAGCGCGTTGAACAGCAGGACCGAGATCAGCACCATGATGATGAGGCTGAGGGGCAATTGCTTGCCCAAGGCGGCCTGCGCCTCGCCCGCGCTTTCCAACTCGCCGCCCCATTCCATGGCATAGCCTTCGGGGATTTCCATCGCCTCAATGGTTTCCTGCACCTCGGCCTGCACCTGCGCCGCCGTGACGCCGCGCGGGATATCCGCACCCACGGTGATCACATCGGCCCGGTCGCGACGGTAGAGCAGCGTGTCCTGCGGCTCGAACCAGAAACCGTCGATCACCTGCTCCATCGGGACCAGCGCATTGGTGTTTTGCGCATAGATCACATGATCCGTCAGCGCCAGATCGGCATCCTGCGGGGCGCGGATCACGATTGGGATCTGACGATCCCGCTCGCGGAACGTCCCGCCGCTGGTGCCCTCGGTGGCGAATTTGAGGGTCTCGGTGATTTCGGTCCGCGAGATGCCAGCGTCCTGCGCGCGTTCTTCGGCATAGATCGGACGCAGCACCAATTCACGCTCGCGCCAGTCCTGACGCGGGCTGATGATATTGTCCGACACCGCCTGCATCCGGTCCATCGCCTCATCCGCGAGATCGCGCAGCACATTGGGATCGCGGCCCGAGAAGCGCACCTCGATCGGGGCACCGCCGCCGGGGCCAAAGGCCAGACGCTTGGCCCGGAACTCCCCTTGCGGAACCGCATCGGCGGCGAAGGCCTCAAGCGCGTTCATCTCGTCTTGGATCACCTCAAGCGAAGACACCCGGACGATCAGATGCCCATAGCTGGGGTTGGGGTCTTCGGCCTGATAGGTCAGCATAAAACGCGCCGCACCCTGCCCCGCGTAGGAGGTCACGTCTTCGACATTGTCCCGCGCCACCAGCCAGTCCTCGAGCACGGCCAGATCGTTGGAGGTCTGATGGATCGACGACCCCTGCGGCAGCTTGTAATGCACAAAGTAGAGCGGCGTGTTGCTGTCGGGGAAGAACTGCTGCTTGATCTGACCAAAGAGGCCATAGCAAACGACCGTGCCCGCGATGAGGCCCACGACCACCAGCCAACGCAGCTTGAGCGAGGCGCGCAGCACCGCCGCATAGCCCTTGAAGATCGCCCCGTCATAGCCACCCGCGCCGCCCTCGGCTCCGCGTTTGAAAAAGTAGTGGCCCAAAAGCGGCGTGGCCGTGATGGCCAACACCCAAGAGAGCAGCAGCGAAATCGCGATCACGGCAAAGAGCGAGAAGAGGAATTCGCCCGTGGCATCGGGGCTTAGCCCGATCCCGGCAAAGGCCATGATGCCGATGACGGTCGCCCCCAAAAGCGGGATCTGCGTCTTGCTCGCCGCCTCGGTCGCCGCTTCGCGCGAGCTTTTGCCCTGCTGCATGGAGATCTGCATCCCCTCGGCCACGACGATGGCGTTATCGACCAGCATCCCCATCGCGATGATCAGCGCCCCGAGTGAGATACGCTCCATCTCAATCGCGCCGAGCGCCATGAAAAAGAGCGTCCCCACCACCGTCAGCAACAGGGTTGAGCCCACGACCACCGCCGCGCGCCAGCCCATGAAGACAGCCAGCACGGCAACCACGATGGCCACGGACATGGCAAGGTTCACCAGAAAGGCGTTCGATGCCTCTTCGACCACCGTGTGCTGGCGGTAGATGGATTCGATCGAGATGCCCAAGGGCAGCGTTTCGCGCAGCTGCGCAAGCTTGTCATCCACCCGCTTGCCGATATCGACGATATTCTCGGTCGCGATCCCGGCCACCCCGAGGGTAAAGGCCCCCTGCCCGTTGTGGCGGATCACCAGATCGGGGTTCGCCTCGCGGGTGCGGTAGATGTTGGTCACATCGGCAAGGTTGATCACCTGACCGCCAACCCCCACCGACAAGGCGGCAATTTCGGACACGCTGTCAGAGCCTTCGGGCCGCTGGATGAGGGTGCGCCCGTCTGCGTCCTGAATGGCGCCGCCGTCGACGATCTCATTCGCGCTCGATACCGCGCCGACGATGGCCGAGGGCGGAATGCCGAGCGTGGTGCTCAGCGCAAGCTGCGGTTCGACATAGATCACCTCGTTCGGCACGCCCGAAAGCGCCACATCCGACACGCCATCGACCAGCAGCAATTCCCGACGCAGATAGCTGGAGAGTTCGTTGACCTCGGCATCGGAATAGCCCTCAGCCGTCACGGCGTAGTAAAGCCCGTAAACATCGCCGAAACCGTCGTTCACATAGGGCTGTGTGGCCCCGCTCGGCAGCGCCGCCTCATTCACGCGGTTGCGCAGTTTGGTCCAGATTTCCGGCAGTTCCGACCCATCAAAGGTGTCCTGCATATTGACCGTGATCCACGACAGACCGGGCTGGTTCATGGATTCGATGTCCTTGATCTCGGACATCTTCTGAATTTGCGATTCCAGCGGTTCGGTGACCTCAAGCGCGACCTCTTCGGCAGAGGCTCCGGGGTATTGGGTCACCACCACCGCCGTTTTGATGGTAAAGGCCGGGTCTTCGAGACGGCCAAGGGTCGCGAAGCCCCAGATACCGCCCAAAAGACAGGTCAGCATGATGATCCAAGTATAGATCGGGCGGTTGATCGACAGACGTGCGATATCCATGCGCTCAGTCTCCGAAACCGACGAAGCGGCGCACGGCGGCACCGTCTTCAAGCTGGCTTGCGCCACTCACAACGATCTCTTGCCCATCGGAAAGCCCGGCTTCGACTTTGACATCGCCGCGCGCAGTGGGGGTGATCTCGACCGCGGTGCGGGTCACGGTGCCTTCGCGCGCCCCTGTAGGGTCGAGGACCATGACATAGGTGCCGCGGTCATTGCCGACCACAATGGCGGTGTCTGGCACGATGATGCTCGACCCGCCGATGTTCAGCGTGGCGCGCACCTCGACCGAGGCGCCGGGCAGCGGCACGAAATCCTCAGGCAATTCCGCCCCAAGGGTGATGCTATAGGTCTGGCCCACATCCGCCGTCTCGGCGTTGTATTCGCGGATTTGCATCGGGTAGGTGTTTGCATTGGCCGGGAACTTGGCCATGAAGCGCACGCTGGGGTCGCGCCCTGCGCGTAAAAACAGGGTTTCGGGCACGTCGATCTCGACCCGCAACTCGGACATGTCATGCAGGCGCACCACCGGCGTGCCCGCGCTGACGGTCGAGTAATTGGGCACCAGCCGCGAGGCGACAATCGCATCGAAGGGCGCATGCAGGGTCGCGTTCTCAAGGTCACGCTCGGCGTTGCGCACGGCGATATCGTTGACCGTCACGGCGGTTTCGGCGTCTTGCAGATTGACCTCGGCCACCGAAGACCCGGCGAGCTTTTGATAACGCTCCATCGTCCGGCGCGCCTGTGCGTCATTGGCCTGCGCCTGTTCTAGCGCCAGTTGGAACGGCTCCAGATCCATCCGGGCGACGACCGTGTCTTTACTGACCGTGGCCCCCTCTTCGACCGGAAATTCCTCGATCTGGCCGCCGACCTGAAAGGCAAGGTCCACGGTTTCACGTGCAACCACCTTGCCAAAGAAAACGCGCTCGACCTCGGCGTCGCTGACCTTGACCGTTTGCAGCTTTACCACCGGCATTTCGGCCGCAGTTACCATCGGCGCGGCGATACCGGCGGCCAAGGCCAGCGCAAATCCCAACACCCGCCCCGCGCCGGTCCCGCGCGTCGTCTCAACAAGCCATTTGGCCATGGTCAGTCTTCCTTATGAATAGCATCCGGCACGGGCCCAAGGGCGGCGGTCAGACTAAGTTGTTTAAGGGTGCGCAGCTGCGCGAGAAAATGGTCACGGTCCAGCGCATGCATGCCAGCGGCCTTGGCGGAACGTTGGATGAAATCGGCAAGCGCCTCGACACTCAGGCCGTTGCGGGTGATCGAGGCTTCATAGGGCATCAGCACCTGAGCGATCACGCCGCGAAACCGCCCGGCGGAACATTGCAGCGCCTCTTGGCTGACGGCATTGGCCCCGGCGATGAAATCCTGCGCATTGGGCATCGCCTGCATCGTGTCATAGCCGCGAACCACCATCCGATCAAAGATCAGATCGAGCTGCGCCGCCAGATCGGGCGTATGGGGCATCTCTTCGGCAATCTCTTCCAGCGCCAATTCGGTGTAGCGCCCAATCAGCCCGCGCAGGATGTCGTCCTTGTTGCGAAACCGATTGTAGAGGGTCTGGCGCGAAACACCCGCCTCTTCGCAGAGATCGCCCATGCTGGTGCGCTTGACCCCGTAGCGGGAAAAGACATGCAGCGCAGCGTCAAGCACGGTCTTTTCGAGTTCGGTCATGCAGGCTCCTCAACATGGGTCAAGGCGCAATTGGACATTTGAACCAAATATGTCAACCTGTAAATCAACGCCCTTGCAGCGCACGCAGATCACAATCGCGTTTCGCGCATGGAACGGGCTCTAGGGCGCAGAAATCAGGCTACCGAGATAGAGCGTGAGCGGCAGGGTGAAAAAGCTGAGCAGCGTCTGCGTGGTGATGATCGCGGCCATCAAGGGCGCATCGCCGCGCATCTCCCGCGCCAGCGTATAGCTGGCCACCCCCGTCGGCAGGGCCGCGAAGATCAGCGCGATTTGCAGCGTCAGCGGCGCCGGGTTCAGCACCAGCGCGGCCAGCAGCACCGCCAGCGGGTTCACCAGATGTTTGCCGATGATCGACAGGCCAATGACCGAGACCGAGCCCGACAACCCGCGCAGCCGCAGGTTGGCGCCGACGCAAAGCAGCATGATCGGCAGCGCCGCATCCCCCAAAATACGCGCGCTTTCGTGCAGGACGGGCACATGGTGCAGCCCCGCCACGTTAAAGAGCACGCCCGCGAGAATGCCGAGGATCAGGGGGTTCTTGACCAAGCCTTTGAGGATGGATTTGCCGCCGCCGCCCAACTGCCGGGTCATCAGCGTCACCACCGTCACATTCACCACCGGGACCAGCAGGGCCGAACCGAGCACGGCAATCTGTAGCCCCGCCGTGCCAAAGACGGCCTCGGCAATCGCGAGGCCGATGAATGTGTTGAACCGCGCACTGCCCTGCATCAGCGAACTGCCCTGCGGCGCGGCATAGGCCCGACCGAACAGCCAGCCGCAAAAGATCGCCGCAAAGAAACCAGCGTAGAGCAGCAGCGCATAGTCGCCCAAACCGCCGCTGAGGTCCGCCGCCGAGATCTTGGCAAAAAAGAGCGCGGGCATCAGCACCCAATAGACCAGCCGGTCATTCAGGTTCCAGAACTTGGTGGAAGGGATACCGCCCCGGCGCAGGCCATAGCCCATGAGGATCAGCGCAAAGACCGGCGCGATGGCCAGAAAGATAGTGAACATATTAACCGCCCGGAAGGATCGCGCGGACCCTAGGCGCGGCTTGGCCCAGATGCAACAGGGAGCCTTGCCTCAAACGGGCGACCCCGGCCCCAAAGGGCCGGGGCATGGATCAATCACGGATCAGTCGCTGCCATGTACTGCGATCTGCGCGTCGGCGGCAGGGCGGAACTTCCACTGTACGGTAAAGATCACCGCCGCCACTGCGATGCCGATGAGGTCGGTCATCAGACCGCCCGCGATCATGCACAGCGCTGCAAGGATCAGGCCCAGCCGGATAAACCAAGCCGCCCCGCTGCCCGCGAACCAGCCCTGCATGCCAGAAGACAGCAGATAGACCCCGAAGACCGCCGTGACACCGGCGCGGATCACCTCGAACCACGTGCCATCCATCAGGATCGCCCCGTTGTAGAAGAACATGAAGGGCACGATGAAGGCCGAGATGCCGATCTTGAAGGACGCCACCGAAGTCTCCATCGGGTTGGCGCCCGAAATCCCCGCCGCTGCGTAACTGGCCAGCGCCACGGGGGGCGTGATGGCCGATACGACGGCGAAGTAGAAGACAAAGAAATGCGCCGTCAGCAGCGGAATGCCCAGTTGCACCAGCCCCGGCGCCACGACCGAAGCCGCCACCGCATAGGCCGCCGTGGTGGGCATGCCCATGCCGAGCAGAATGGCGATACACATGGCAAAGAACAGGGCAAGGAATTGGCTCGCCTCTGCCAGACCCAGCAGCACGGAAGAGAAACGCGCGCCGACACCGGTCAGGCTGATGACCCCTACGATGATGCCCGCACAGGCGCAGACCGCGATGATCTGGATCGACATGATCCCGGCCAAATCAAAGGCTTTGACGATGCTGCGCGGCCCCATGCGGAAGGGCGTGAACCACGACACCACCGCCGCTGCCGCCGTCGCCAGCGTGCCCGCGCGGATGATCGAATAGCCCATGAAGAGCGCATAGATCAGGATGATGATCGGAATGAACAGAAATACCCGGCGCAGCATGTCCTTGAGCTTGGGCAGTTCCTCGGACCGCATCCCGCGCATGCCCAGCTTGGCCGCTTCGAAATCCACCATGAAGTAGATCGACACGAAGTAAAGCACCGCCGGGATGATCGCCGCCACGGCGATATCGGTGTAAGGAATGCCCGTGATCTCGGCCATGATGAAGGCGCCGGCCCCCATGATCGGCGGCATGATCTGCCCCCCGGTCGAGGCGGCGGCTTCGACCGCGCCTGCGGTCCGGGCCGGGTAGCCCACCTTTTTCATCAGCGGAATGGTCAGCGAGCCTGTCGCCACCACATTGCCCGCCGAGGTGCCATTGATCATCCCCATGAGACCCGAGGCAAAGATCGCGACCTTGGCCGGCCCCCCGCGCGCGCGGCCCGCAGCGGCAAAGGCGAAGTTGACGAAATAGTCCCCCACCTTCGACGCCTGAAGGAAGGCCGCGAAGATGATGAAGAGGATGATATAGGTCGACGACACCGCCGTGGTCGGCCCCAGAATGCCCGCATCAGTGTAGACCTGGCTAAAGAAGCGGGTCCATTGAATGTTGGGCGCGTTCAGGAAGCCCGGCAGCATGTCCCCGACGAAGACATAGACCAAAAAGACACCCGAGATCACGATGAGCGCAAGCCCCGCCACGCGGCGCGTCAGCTCCATGATCAGCGCGGTGCCCGCAACTGCGGCGATGGAGATGCCGATGGGTGCAAAGGGCGTGCCCGTCGAGTTACGCATCAAGGTGCCGTACATGGCGATGAGGTAGATCGCCACGGCCACCCCGCAGATGGAGAGCAACAGGTCCGCAGGCGAAACCTGCCCGCGCGCGCGTCCGCGCAGCCAGCCCACGACGATGCCGATGGCCGTGGCTGCAACCAGCGGCAGGCCATAGTGATAGATTTCAAGGGTCTTGAACTCGGGGCTCATGCCGTTCCACTGGGTGCCGCCAGCGATCTGGCTGGCGATGCTCCACGCGGTCCAAATCGAATAGAGCGCCGGGATCATCGCGGCCCATGCCACCAAATCCAGCGGATGACGGCCCTGCCCCTCGCCCTCATCCACAAAGGCGCGGGCGGAATAAAGGGTAAATCCAAGGATCAGCGCGCCCGCGATGTGTACGATGCGGAAATTCCACGTCTCCATCGGGAAGGTCGGCAGCAGCGGGATGCGGATGCCGGTCAGTTCGCCGATCGACATGCCGTTGAGGGCCGCCATGTGAAAGAAGGCATAGATCGCCGACATGGCCGCAACGACCAGATAGGTGCGCCCGGTGAATATGCGGCGATTGCTTTCTACCGGTTCGTCATCAACCCCTTCGGCGACAATCGGGCCCTGCGGGTCGGCGGCGCTATGCTGGTCTGTCATGGAGGCTTCCTTTCCCGTTATCTGCGCGGGATCTGTCCCGACAATCAGGCGGGATGATGGCAAGATGCCGCCCCGATTAGGGACGGCATGCAGTTTTGTCTAGGTGTTAGCTTAGTTGCCGTAGATCATATCGTCGGAAATATCGGCATCCGCGTTCTCTTTGAACCAAGCCGCCGCACCGGGGTGCCATTTCAGAACGGTGTTCTTCTCCCAGTTCTCAGGCAGGGTCGAAGCCGCCGCTTTGTGAATGCCCTTCATCCGCTCATTGTCGGACATGACGACATCCACAGCCGCTTTGACGAAGGATTCCGGCAAATCGCAGTTGGCAATCGCGAAGTTCCACATGGAGACCGAACGCGCGCCCTCTTCCAGCGTGGTGTAGGTGCTGGCGTCGATGGTGAACTCGGACACCGGGAACTCTTCGAGCAGTTTGGCCTGCTCTTCCTCGGTGAACTCGATGATGTTCACATCCGTCTGCACTTCAAGCTGGCTGACCGCGGGCACCGGCACACCGGCGGCAAAGGCGATCACGTCCAGCAGACCGTCCTGCAGCTGGCCGCCCAGATCGGTCCAACCGCCGTTGCGGCGCTCATACTCGACGCCGAGCGTGTCCATCATGCGCGGGAAATAGGTGTCCGAGGTGGAGCCCGCCGGACCAAAGCCGATCTTGGCACCTGCCGGAATGTCGGCGACGGAGGCGATGCCCGAGGACGACAGCGCGGTCACGGAGAAGGGTGTCTGATACATCGGGAACATCGCGCAGGCTTGGGTCATTTCCAGACCGGGGGCGATGGGGTTGGTGCCAGCCAGCGATTCCGCCGCCGGCCCCATTGTGGTCATGCCGAAGGCCGCCTCGCCGGTGTGGACCAGCGCCATGTTCTGCATCGGGCCGCCGGTGACTTCGCCGCCGCCGGTCAGACCCAGTTCCTTGGCCACGAGGTTCGCCCAGCCCGAACCATAGGCGAAATAGGTGCCGCCTTGGCTGGCCGTGCCCACGGTGAAGCTGCTCGGCCAGTCGGATTTATCGACGTCCTGAGCGGCGGCAGCGCCTGCCAGAATGGTGCTTGCGGCGAGGATTGCGGTGAATTTCATGTCTCTCTCCCTTGGTTGCTCTTAACGGGCTTCGGCACAGGGTGCCGCGCGCCGCCGCTGTATTCAGCTTGTTCGGCCAATTAACTGTACTCCGGCAGGCAGAGGCAAGTCCGAATTTGCCGCAAAATGCGAGGTGCGAAAGAAACAGACCGCCTGCCGTTGGATCAGTGGCGTTTTCCCTCTCGGTCCCTGCCTGATAGCCAGAGATGCCCCATGGAGAGAATCACATGGCAAAAGGCTGCCCCGCGCCGCACCCGGTCAGAAGCTGTGCCAGACCCCGACTTTGACCTTGGTCACAGCGTCGGTGAATTCATGCGAAAGGCCCAGTTCCAGAAAGCTGTTTTCCGAGACCTTGATCACATGCGCGGGCGCAAAGGCCAATGTCTCATCCCCGTCTGACGGGGCGGCAAACTCCAGCTTGAAGATCGACAGGCTGCCATTCTTATAGTTGATGCCAAAGCTGCTGTCGATCTTGCCCAGTGTTTCGCCGTCTTCGTAAATGGCAAAGGTGCTTTCCACCCCCAGCCAGCCGCTGCCCCAAGCCCCCGATACCGGACGCCCCCAAGACAGGCCGGGCCGCAGGGCTGCCACCGCGCTGCCATCCCGTTCGGCCCAGCCGAGACCGACTTCGGCGGCGAAAACATTGTCCCCGCCCGAGAGCTCCAGCGGATAGCGCAGAAAGGCGATGGCGCTGACCTGCCCCGCGCTCTGGCTCTTGCCGATGTCGAGGCCGAAGGTCAGTTTCTCGGTCACCCCGTATTCGTAGTAAAACGCGCCGAAATCGCCAAAGTCGGGTCCGTCAACGGTGGTCTCATAGGACAGGGTGACAAAGCTTTTGTCTTCGCCCCGCGGCCATGCCGCCGCGGCGGCCTCGCGCGCCGGGAGGGCTGCAGTGCCCAAGGCGGCGAGCATGGCGAAGCCGGACAAGAAGTGCCGCGTGAGGTCGAAAGGCATTTTCGCAGTTTTGCGCATGGTAAGTTCCGCGTGTTCGGAGCCGCGAGAGGCTGAGCGATGAGATATTAAACGATCGACCGAATGAAATCCGCCAGTTTCAGCGGTTTGAACGGTTTGTGCAGAATGTGATCTGCCCCGAGGTCGCGAAACTTCCTCTCCGACTCGGGCGAGGTTTTGGCGGTGCACATGACGATCTTCGTGTCGTCCAAATCCGCATTGGCCCGCGCGCAGCGCAGCACCTCCATACCATCGGGGGGCGGCATCATCACATCCAGCATGATCACGTCGAAAGACTGCGTTTCCATCGTGGCAATCGCGTCGAGCCCGGTCGCCGCGAAGGTCGGTTCGATGTCATCTTCGGTCATCATCGCAAATTCGATCAACTCACGGATGTCATCCTCGTCATCGACGAACAACACTCTCATGCCGATGCCCCCTGCGTGGGCGCCGCGCCTGTATCCCGGGCAAAACGCACAAAGAACGTGGTGCCGGGGTTCTCGTCGCCGTCTTCCTCCGAGCGTGTCTCAAAGCTCACATCGCCATCTTGTCGCAACACCAACTCCCGCGTGATGGCCAGCCCCAGCCCCGTCCCATTCGCTTGGTTCTCGCGAGAGTGCACAGGGTCAGCGAACCTTTTGAACATACGGTCATGGGCGGCCCTTGGGATGCCCGGCCCCGTATCGCAGACATAGAACGTGACCCATTGGCCGTCCACCTCGGCACCGATTTTTACCGTACCGCCGCGCGGGGTATATTTGACCGCGTTGGAAATGAGGTTGGAGAAGATCTGCTGCATGCGCACGGTATCGACCCGCACATAGGCCTCCTGCGCCGCGTCGGGGCCTGTGTGAATATCGAGTTGCACGTCACGGTTCACCCCATAGCCGGTGTTGGCCGCGATGGCTTCCGACAGCACTTCCGACACCGCGACCCGCTCGGTCTGGATGCTGAGTTGGCGCTGGTCGATCGCCTGAAGGGTCAAGATATCATTGACCAGGACCAACAGCCGGTCGGCATTGCGGGTGGCCATCGACAACAGCTTGCCCGCGTTCTTCGGCATGCTGTCGCCAAAGCGGTCATGCAGGATTTCGAGCGACCCGGCGAGGGACGTGAGCGGCGTGCGCAGCTCGTGGTTGACCGAGGTGACAAAGGCCGCCCGCGCGGCCACCAGACGCTCTTCGGCAGAGATGTCCTGAAGCACGTTATAGGCGATGTAATCCCCGTGCAGATGCAGCTTCATCACCCGGCATTGCACCGCCACACTCTCGTTCTCGGCGGTGGTGATCTGAATGCGGTGAACAGCCACGTCATCGTCCATCTGCGAAAAGGGCGGGACCATGCCGCGCAGCTTTTGGACGGCTTCGATATCCGATGAAACGCCCATCAGTTGCCGCGCCTTGCGGTTGGAGCGGTGCAGCTTGTTGTTGTCGTTATAAACGATCAGCCCGTCGCCGACATTCTCAAAGATCGCATCGAATTCGCTCTGCGCCACGCGGATCCGTTCGCGGTGCCTTTCGGAATTGCGCAGCGCCTGCGCCAATTGGGTCGACTGCCGCCGCGCGCGGATCGCCGCATTGATCACCGTCAGGAACAGGATCGTGGCAAGTCCCACGAAAACCAAGGTGCGCTGCCAGTAATTTTGCAGCACCGCCCGTTTGCTGCGCGTCACGTCGATATAGAGGTCCAGCGCCGGAATCTCCTTCCGGGCGCGGAACACGGGCGTATCGGGGTCGCGCGGAGGCCGCCCCGAAACGAAGGCCCGCTCTCCGTTGGAGGTTACCACCTCGACATACATGTCCTGTTGCATCCCATCTATCGCCAGCAATTGCGAGTAGTAATCCTCGCCCAGCGAAGAGGCCAAGACCCCGCGCGACCGGCCATCCATGCCGATCAACGGCCATGCAATCGGGGTCAGCCGCCGCCCCGTGGCCCGCGACACGATGGGCACCCCGACCGTATATTCATCGACATCAAGGCCAATCGCCGCCTGAAAATAGGCCCGGTCCCCAAGGTACTGCCCCATCAGGGGTTTGACCGTGGCCCAAAGCACGATCCCATCGGCGCCGATCAGCACAAGCGCATCGACCTGCTCGGTCTCCTGCACGGCGGCATTAATCAGATCACCGTATTGCGCCTCAAACTGCTCGGGGTCGCTCAGGCGCGCGGTCGACAGCTCATCAATCAGCCCCCACATCCGCACATTCGCAACCGAGAGTGAGGCATCGACCGCTTGCTCGTAAAGCTCCGCGAAATGCTCAAGCTTCACCTCTGCCCGGGTCGTGGCGCGTTTGTAGTCCGACCAGGTCAGGACCGCGAGCCCCACGAAATAGATCAGAACGGCAGCCGAAATCAGCGCCCAGAAGAGCGTTTGCGCACGCGAAGAGGGTTCCGCATCGGCTTTGTTGGTGGGCTCAGTGCTGACCATTCTAGGCTTGGTGTCCTATGTCGTTGGCGGCAAGGCAGATGCTGCCCGGCGCGCTTGTTTTTCCAGCATTTTCGACGCCTTGAATGCCCCGCGCAAGCGAGGTGGCGACAGCCGCGTCCGAGGGCGGCACGACACAGGCGCTGACGCTCAAGGGCCGCGAGGTCCAGCCTTCTTTCACGGTGGCAGAGGCCGCTGCCACGGCTGAGATAAACTGCTGCGCCCGCGCTTCAAGCTGGGCGCGATCCGCGTGGAGCGCGCCATAGACGAAAAGATCATCCTCCCAATGGGCGAAACCGTCCTGCGCGGGGATTTCGACCTTGCCGAAAAGCCCGGCCACGAGGCGCTGAAGCTTTTGCCGCTGCGCGCGCGCCGCATCGGATTGATCACGGTCGCCATCAATACGAAAGACGATCAGGCCGAGGTCTTTTTGCATCGCGGGCGACAGCGACATGAGATGCCCCTGAAACCCCGATTTGCTGCCCAAAAGGCTGGGCACCGTGGCCTCGGACACGCCCGGCGCGGCACGGCGGCGGGCGCCGCGGTTTTCGCCCGAGCGGCGGCGGTCCAACTCGGATTTCAGCCGCAGGCAACTGCGCATACGGGCCTGAAGCTCAATCCGGTTGAAGGGCTTGGTGACATAGTCGTTCGCCCCCGCCATGAAGGCTTCGGACAAAGATCCCATGTCTGTTCGGCTGGTCAGCATAATGATCGGCACATCGCTCCATCTGTCCAAGGCACGGATACGGGCACAAAGCTCGATACCATCGATATCGGGCATCATTATGTCCATCAGGATCAGGTCCGCGGTGGCTTCTTCGCTTTCGATCGCGTCGAGTGCGCTGCGCGGATCGATGAAACTGACGACATCGTCGAACCCAAGCTCAGAAAGTGTCGCGCTGATGAAATCCTGCGCGATATCCGAGTCGTCGACTGCGATAATACGTGGGCTCATAGTTTTAATTCCACTCGTTAACTCTTTCATAAACACGCCATCGGCTGTTTTGAAAAACCTCCTCATACCCCGGCATCTGCGATTGCTTCAGCTGCGGGAACCTACGCAGAATTCTGTCTGCTGTGGCCTGCCCTTCCGCCTGCCGCGGAACCACGATGTAACCTGTGCGCGGCACGCCCCCTTCGAGCGCCCAGTCGTAGGCAGGCTGTCCGGCGATCACCAACCGGTCGATATCCCCCAGACCGACGACGATCTCGGGGTTTCTCTCAACATCTACCATAATTTCGGACTTGTCGCGCAAGAATGAAACGACCTCTCGCGCGGGGCGCGACGCTGCGTTTTCCGCGCCGAGCATGGCATGGGTCCAAGCGCGGGTTTCGTCATGGGCGACATGGCGCATCACAACCGCCGAGGTCGCCAGCGACAGCGCCATCAGCGCGATGGCAATCGGCTCGCGCAGGGGCAGGTTCGGCCAAAAGCGGATCGCGGCGGCCAAGACCCCCAGCATGGGGGCCAGCGCCATGGCCGGGTCGCCTTCGACATGGAAAAAGACGTTGAGCGTGTAGCCACCCAGCACCGCCCCCACCGCCGCCAAGAGCGGCATGAACAGGCGCGGCACCATGATATTGCGCAGGATCGCCACAAGAGCCGCCGGGCCAAGCCCGGCCAGAATGACCAGATGCTGCCGCAAGGTCAGCGGCGTGGCGCTTTCCGACAATAGTGGGATCAGGCGGCTGTCGAAGATCATGCTGACGAACATCAGCGCCCCCACGGCAGCGGCCACGGGATAGAACATCGCCACCAGATAGCCGGTCGAGGAAACCGCGATCATGCTGGGCCGTGCCGCGACGATCATGAAGGGCATCGCCCCGAGGCAGAGCATCAGCCCATAGCTGTCCGACAGGGCCACCACCAACAACCCTACGGCGACTTTCATCATATCGGGCGCATTGCCCGTGAGCCGTAGGTTGACGATCCCGCGCGCAAAAAGCCATGTGCCCAAGATGCAAAACATCGTCTCCGGCCCATCGGCCAAGGCGCGCAGGAAAAACGGGTTCAGCGCCAAAAGTAGCACCACCAGCGCCGAGGTTACGCCCGAAAACCCGCCCGTATCGCGCAGGTTGAGGAACCACAGGACCAGCAGCCCTGCCCCCACCAGCGCGGAGAGCACGAAGGGCACCGGCACCTGCGTATCGGGCAAGACCGCCTGCCCCAAAAGCGACAGCGCATAGGGCACGGGCGGGTAGAAGGCATCGCTCGCCTTGAACTGCGCCGGCCCTTCGATCTGCACGATGGACTTGGCCCAAAGGTCGGTCACGTCCATCGACAGGAAGCCATGCGCCTCGGTCCAGCCCAAGGTGAGCAAAAGCACCAGTGCCAGCGCGACAAAGCCGAAAGACCATGAGGCGGCGCGGATCATTGTGCGGCCTCCGTCGCTTCGGCACTGGCTTCGGCCACCTCATTGGCGGTGTGTTTGGACAGGCCGTGCTGGGTCTTTTCCCAGTAGAACGGGTTGAAGATCAACTGCGACAGCGCCTTGTATGAGGCCACGGTCATCAGCACCCAATAGCCCACCACGGTGATCCCCCAAGGGGCCAGATCGGTCCATCTGCGCCGGAAGGGCGCGACCATCGTGAGATAGATCAACAAGCCATTGCCCGCCAAGAGGTTCACCAGCGACAGGTACAGCACCGGGAGCGGGAAATAGGGGGTGATCACCTCGGTCCCGAAGATCAGCCAGATGGCAAAGATCGACCAAAAGACCGGGTTCAACAGGCCCGAGAGCACGGTGCCCCCGATGAAGAAGACAAAGCCAAAGACGCCCGCCGCCCCGACCGATTGCCACAGGTGAATGGGTCTGCGACTGTGGACGAGGAAGGTCTGCATATAGCCCTTGATCCAGCGCGAGCGCTGGCGCACCCAGTTCGGGATCGAAACATTGGCCTCTTCAAAGGTCGTGGAATCGATGACGCCCACGCGGTAGCCCTTTTGCGTCAGACGTATGCCCAGATCGGCGTCCTCGGTCACGTTGAAGGGATCCCATGCGTTCAACTCGCGCAGCACGTCCATGCGGAAGTGGTTCGAGGTGCCGCCCAGCGGGATCGGCACGCCCAAACGCTCCAACCCCGGCAGCATCAGGTCGAACCACAGCGAATAATCCAGCGTGAACATCCGCGTCAGCCAGTTCTCCCGCGCGTTGTAGTAGTTCAGGCGGCACTGGATACAGGCGGTATTGGGCGCGGATTGGTTGAAGGCGGCGATGACCTTTTTCAACTGATCCGGTTCGGGCTTGTCCTCAGCGTCGAAAATCACGAGGAAATCGCCCTGCGCATAGCGCAGCGCGAAGTTGCAGGCCTTGGGTTTGGTCTGCGGGTGGGAGGCCGGGACGCGGATGATCTCGAACACGCCTTCAAGGTCAAGCTTGCGCGCCGCGTCGATGGTCTCGTGATCGCCCTCTTCCAGCACGATCTTGATGTCGAGCTTGGCCAGCGGATAGTCGAGGTTGCGCAGCGCTTGGGCGAGGATCGGCAGCACCTCGGGCTCGCGGAACATCGGCACCAGCACGGTATAGATCGGCAGGTCTTCGTCGCGCAGCAGCGATGCCTCGGCCGCGATGGCCCGCGATGAGGTCTCTTGCGCCGCGCCGCCGAGCCAGACCAGCAGCGCCTTGAACAGAAAGTTGCCGGTGTAGAACACGGTGAGCAGGACGTTCAGCACGATCAGCGTGACCACAGGGGCAAAGGCCAGCCCCAGCAGCAGCGCCGAAATCATGAGGTAGATCACCAGGATCTGCGGCGGGGTCACGACGTTCTGCGCCGACATGTCGGGGTCAAGCTCGGCCAGTGCAAAGACCGCCTCATGCGAGTGTTTCTCGCGGAAGGCGCGTTGCAACTGCCATGACACATCGAAATGCGAGGCGACGACGATGGTCACGCCAGAGCCATAGACCTCGCGGATGTGCAGCAGCGTGCGCGGCCCGGGGCGCGAGGTGGCCACCGTCAGCGTGCCATCCTCTGCCCGGCCAATCGGCACCGTCATATATTGGTTCATCACCACCGGATCATATTGGCGGATCAGATCGTCATCGGCGCGGTCTTCGATCAGATCGACCAAAGGCAGCCCGTGGTAGAAGGCGATCTCGCGGTAGAGTGTCTGCGTGGTCAGCCAGCGCCGCGACAGAAGGACTTTGACCAAAGAGACATTCCACTCCTCGGCCAGATCCTCCGCCGCGTCGAGCTGGTCTGCCGTCAACGCGCCACGGTCAATCAGCAGCGAACCAATGGCTTCGCTTTCGGCATCCAACGGCACGGTGGCTTACGTCTCGTCTTTGCCGCGACGGGCGCGGTAGACCCGCTGGAACACGATCAGCACAAGCAGCGTCACCAACACCCAGATGGCCCCCACGATCCAGGGTCGGTACTTGGCCAGCATCTGTGCAAGGCTGGTGCGGTCGGGGTAGACGACCTCCACGAGCGGGCTGCGGTCGGTGGCGGTGGCAAGGACCACCCCCTCCTGTCCGATCAGCGCCAGATCGCCACGGTCCAACATCATGGGGCGTTCGGGGGTCAGCTCTGGCGCGGGGCCATTGCCCGGGCGCAGCCAGAGGCCACGGGTCTCGCCCCGGGTGACGATCTGCACCACGCCAAGCCGCGACAGGTCTTCGCCCGAATAGATCAGGTTGTCTTGACGGTCGCGCACCTCGATCCGGCCCTGATCGAAGGTGATCAGCGGCTCCTCATCGCCGGGGTTTTGGTCAGAGATTACAAAGAAAGGCTCATCCCCCTCAAGCGCCTCGACCGAGGCGCGCGGCAGGATGGGGGCGCGGTCGGGGATCACACTGCCCGCGACGCCTGCAAGCCACGGCAGGGTCTGCCCGAAATCCAGCGAAAGCGCGGGGTCGAGCACGACCTGAACGCCATCGGCGAATTCCTGTCGCAGGGTAAAGAAATCGCGATCCTGCGGCGTGGCATCCGAAAGGATCAAGGTGCTGCCGGGCAGGATTTGCGCCGGATAGCCCTGCGGCTTGAACCGGCACTCGCCGCCGGTGGGCTGGCGCTGGATCGACACCCGCAACAGGTTGTCCCGGCCCAACAGACCGCTTGGGACCGAAAAGGTCAATTGCTCGGGCTTGCCGCTGCCAAGGGGCCGGTTGCCCAGCAGCGTGTCATTCAGAAAGACCGAGGCCGTCGCCCCCCGCCCTTCGGGATCAAGTGCTGCGGCGACATGCAGGTTCACGCCCGACACGCCCTTGCCCGCCGGAAGGTCGGAGGATTGGAACGGCACGAAGAAATCTTCGGTCGAAACCACGGGGCGCGGGGTGAGGTCGCCCTCCAGCGCAGACAACGGCAAACGGTCATCAAAACGGGCCGGTCCCCCGGCCACATCGACCACGGTCGCGCCTTGGTTCGACAGGGCCGACCATTCCGACACCAATTGCCACAGCCCCACCTGCGGATCGCTGCCGCGCAGGTTCAAGACGGGCAGCCCGGCTTGATTATCCACGGCCATCTCGCTCGCCACGCCCGAGGTGGTCACGTCCAGTTCGATAACCCCTTCGGACCATGCGCCTGATGTGCTGCCCCCATCGCCGCCAAAGGTCAGCCGCCCGGCCTCGGCATCGAAAAGCGCCGCGGCGCGGGTCGCAGCGGCCAAGGCCGCGAGGGAATCGTTGCCCCCGATGGCCAGACGCGTGTCCGCAGGGCGCAGCCCGGCGAATGCTGCCGATGTGTCGATCTCAGACGGGTCCAATTGCAAGGTCACGGAAGAGGCCGCCGTGATCTCAAGAAAGTCGCCCGAGGCGCGTTCGTCCACGCAGACCCTATCGCTGAAAGCCCCGGAATAGGACAGGCCCACGGCGATGAACCCGCCCGACACGTCTTCGGGGCTGAGCGGCACCGGAACGCTCAGGCGCCCTGCCCCATCGGGCAGCGCCTGCGAGGTCACCGGGCGGCCCGCGACCGAGACCCGCAAATAGCGATCCACCTCTGTGGTGGAGGCATGTTCAAGCTCAAGCTGCAAGCTGCCCGACTTCAGCGCATCCGGATTGGGCAGCGGGATATAGACCGTCGCATTGCCCGAAAGCTGCCGGAAGGACAGACCGTTTTGAAAGCCAAGCTCCGCCAGATCGAATCTCCGCGCGATCAGCCCCTCTTGGACCTGCTCTGTGGGAGCGTTCGCCGCGTCCGCACCCGGGGTCGTTTGGGCATGAACTTGAAACGGCAGCAGGGCCGCCAACATACCGATTGCGGGATACTTCATGGATAGGCTTTCTTAAATTTTTTCAGCGACGCTGCGGGCATCGGCCAGAGCCGTTTCAATTATACGAATATCATCATTCGACAAGGGTGATAGGGATTCGTCGGCATCTTCGGCCACGCGCAGCCCCTTGCGGAGGCAATCTTCGATCGCGGCATATTCCAGCATCGCGGCATTGCCAGCCAGATCGTGCAGCATGCGGTGGACCTTGCGCGCCTTGGTCTCGCGCGGGTCTGCGCCATCCGTCTCGCGCAGCGCCTCGGCCACGGCCTGCAACCGCTCCGGCACTCCTTCGACGAAGCGCTTTCGCGTCGCTGCGACGCGTTGTTCATATGTCTCGGTAGGTGCCACAGATCGTCCTTCGTACCCGCCCGCACAGGCGCCCAGATAGCTCAATTAGATTATTGTTCGAAACCTGTCAGAATTATGGCGCAGGGCGAATCTTTCTAAGTTTTTAAGCGCGAATGCTTAAAATTCGAGCCGTTGAATTTGGGCAGCCGCCGTGCTGGCCGGCCTCGGTGCCGCGCCCCTCACAGGACAGCGGCCCGGACTGGGTCCAAGACGGGCGCGACATGCCGCGCCCGTGCTTTGCCCTCAGCTTTCCAGCGCCGCAAGCAGAGCATCGGGGGTGATCGGCAGATGCCTCACCCGCGCCCCGGTGGCGTTGAAGATCGCATTGGCAACCGCCGGAGCGATGACCGTGGTCCCCGGCTCTCCAAGCCCTACGGGCACTTCGGTGCTCTCGACGAAAGCGACTTCGATTTCAGGCACATCGACCATCCGCAGCGGCGTATAAGACCCTAGGTTCAGGTCGATGACATTGCCATCTTCGATCCGCGTGCCCTCATGCAAAGCCATCGACAGACCCCAGAGCGCCGCGCCTTCGCATTGCGCGCGCGCGCCGTCGGGGTCGACCACGGTGCCGCAATCGAAAGCCAGCCACATCTTCTCGACCGCGACCTCCCCGGTTTCGGCATCCACCGCCAGTTTGACGGCGGCGGCGGTCCAAGTCGGCATGGTGCGCGATTGGCCAAAGGTGGTGGCGATCCCGATTGCCGTGCCCTCGGGCAGCTCGGTCTGGCCATAGCCTGACATCTCGGCCACGCGCTGCAAAACAGCCGCTTGCCGCGACGCTCCGCCCACCGCATTGGGGGCAGAACCTGCGTTGTGACCCTCGGCCTTCAGGTGGTCCAGACGGAACTGCAAGGGATCGGCACCGACTTTATGCGCCGCCTCATCCATGAAGCTTTCCACGGCGAAGTTGGTCCAGCCCGGCCCGACCGAGCGTAGCCAACCCGGGCGGAAGGTCGCATTGGCCAGATCGTTCGAGATCGCCCGCACGCGATGCGCCCCGACCGAATACCAGTGATCCGCGCCGTCGATGGCGAAGGGGTCATAGGGTTCTTCGTTAACGCCCTTGGGCATGAACCCCGGCGCCATCACCTGCGTCGGCCAACCCGCGGCGGCGTGATGTTCCATGCCGGTGATGGCTTTGCCCTCATCGAAAGCCATGCGCAGCTTTTGCACCGAAGGCGAGCGGATGCTGTCGAACTGGGCATCTTCCTCGCGGGAGAAGACCAGTTTCACCGGCTTGCCTACCGCCTTGGAGGCCAGCGCGGCGGGTACGATGTAATCGCCATTCAAACGCCGGCCAAAACCGCCGCCCAGCATATAGCTGCGCATCACGATCTGATCGGCGGGCACCTCCAGCGCAGCGGCCAGCGTCGGCAGGATAAGCGATTGCCACTGGTTCCCTGCATGGGTCTCCCAAATGCCATCGGCGTTTTGGAACACGGTCGCGTTCACCGGCTCCATCTGGAAGTGCAGCACGGATTGCGTGGTGTATTCGGCTTCCAGCGTCTCGGCGGCGGCATCGAAAGCGGCGCGGGTCTCGGGCTGCTCGGTGTGCAGAATCGACCCGGCATCGCTGTCGATCAACGCGCGCGAGCGGGCTTGGATATCGTCTTCGGAGACATCCGCCGTCTCTCCCGCCGTCCAATCGACGCGGATTTCATAGGAGGCCGTCCGCGCGGCATGGAGCGTCTTGCCCAGCACCACGACCCAGCCCGGCACGGTGCCCGATGGATCGTCCAGCATCACGGTTTCAAGGTAGCCCTTGACCTCTTTCGCGGCGCTGTCATCGACGGAATTCACCTTGGCGCCATAGCGCGTTGGCGGCAGCATGGGCACGCCGTAGACCATGCCGTCGACCTTGGCATCCAGCCCATAGATCGCCTGACCGGTGGTTTTCGTATCCAGATCAAGCGGATGCACGTCCTGCCCCACGAGCCGCAGATCGGCATGGGGTTTCAGCGGCAGGGCCGCCAATTCGTCTTCGGTAAAGCTGCGGTCGAGCCCTTTGGCCACCAGATCGCCATAGCTGATGCTCTGCGTGCCATCGGTCACGGCCCCGTCGCGCGCGGTCAGACCCGCGGGGTCGACGCCCCATTTGGCCGCCGCCGCTTCGATCAGCGCGGTGCGCCCGGCGGCGCCCGCCTGACGGTAGACCGGCCAGCTTTGCCAGATCGACCAGCTGCCGCCGGTGACCATCAAGCCCCATTTCTCAGCCGTGTCGACATGGGTGATGTGCACATCTTCCCATGCGACTTCCAACTCATCGGCCAGAATGCGGGCGATGGCGGTGCCGACGTGCTGGCCCATCTCGGCGCGGATGATGTTGACGTTGACCTGACCTTCGGCGTCGATCCAGTACCACATCGACGGCTCGAAGGGCTGGCCATTGGGCGCGATCGGCGTGCCATCGGGCACGGCAGGGTTCATCGCAGCATTCGACGCCTGCGGAAAGCCAAAGGCAACGCCTGCGGCGGTCATCGACACCAGAAACCCACGGCGGGTCATCTGCGGTTGCGCGTCGGAGCCTTTCAGGCGGGACATCAGATTAGCCATTGTCGGTCTCTCCCATTGCGGTGGCGGCGTCGCGCACGGCTTCGCGGATGCGCGGATAGGTCATGCAGCGGCAGAGGTTGCCAGTCATCACCGCGTCGATGTCTTCGTCGCTGGGGTTGGGTGTGTCCTTCAACAACGAGGCCGCCTGCATGATCTGGCCCGACTGGCAGTAACCGCATTGCGGCACACGCAGGTTGCGCCATGCTTCCTGCACCGGGTGCTTGCCCTCTGCGTCCAGCCCCTCGATCGTGGTCACGGACAGGCCCTCGACATCCCCCAGATAGGTGATGCAAGACCGTGTCGCAGTGCCGTCGACATGCACGGTGCAAGCGCCGCACGCGCCGATGCCGCAGCCGAATTTCGTACCGGTAAGACCGATCTCATCGCGGATCGCCCACAAAAGGGGCATGTCCGGGTCGGCATCGACCGAGATCGACCGCCCGTTCAATTCGAATTTTATCATGAGGTGGTGTCCCTTGAGGTATGCTTTGCCTGGGGGGAGCGCGCCTATAGCTGCCCTGATTTGAGGGGCTGTAGATAGGCCCATTGGCCGGGAATGACAGCGCAAGACTGCACTGCTCACGCAATTGTCAGAAAAGTCGCGCGCCGCGCGGTCAGACGTGCTGGCCGCCGTTCACCTCGATCTCGGTCCCCGAGACATAGGAGCTCTCCGCGCTGCACAGGAAATAGATCGCCCGCGCAACTTCATCGGGCTGGCCGAGGCGGCGCATCGGGATGTCGCGCACGATCTTATCGGTGCCTTCGCTGAGGATCGCCGTCTCAACCTCGCCCGGGGCGATTGCATTGACCCGCACGCCGAGGGGGCCGAAATCATGGGCCATCTCGCGCGTCAGCGCCGCCAGCGCCGCCTTGGAAGTGGCATAGGCCGCCCCGGCAAAGGGATGCACCCGGGACCCGGCGATGGAGGTGACATTCACCACCGACCCGCGCCCGGCGGAAAGCTCATCCTGAAGCCCGCGCGCCAGCACCACGGAGGCGAAAAAATTCACATGAAACACCTCGCCCCATGTCCGCAGATCGGTGTCGAGCGTGCTGAGCCGCGCGCCACCCTCGCCTTTGGGCGAGACGCCCGCGTTGTTGACCAGAGCATGCAAAGGGCTGCCGCCTAACAGCCTTTTGACCTGCGCGACCGCCTCTATCGTCTGGTTCGGATCGCTGAGATCGACCTGCACATGATCCTGCGCCCCGCCCGGCCAAGGGCATTCGGGCGAGAACGCCTGCCGCGAACAGCCGATCACCCGCCAGCCCTTGTCGGCGAAAGCCTTGGCCGTGGCATGGCCGATGCCCCGGCTGGCACCGGTCAGAAGCAGCGTCTTTTGGTCGTGATCCACAGGTTTCATCCGTCTGATCCATCTTGGGCGCAGCGCCTGAGGTAGCGCCCTAATCGGCCGCCGCCAGCGCGCATTCATACTCCTGCCCCGGAATAGCGTCGAGCAGGCTGCGCGTATAGGCGGTATCGGGGTCGTGCAGCACTTTGCTGACCGGCCCCGCCTCGACGATCTGGCCCTTTTGCATCACGATGATCCGGTCGCAAATCCGCGCCGCGACGCGCAGGTCGTGGGTGATGAAAAGCATCGACAGATGCAGCCGGGTTTTCAACTCGGCCAAGAGGTCGAGCACTTGGGCCTGAATGGAGACGTCGAGGGCCGAGACGGCCTCATCCGCGATGATGATCGACGGGTCCAGCGCCAGCGCGCGGGCGATACCGATCCGCTGCCGTTGCCCGCCCGAGAACTCATGCGGGAAACGTTTCATCGCGCTTTCGTCCAGCCCGACCAGTTCCAGCAACTCGCGCGCCTTGGCCTTGGCCTCCTTATCCGGGGTGCCATAGGCAATCAGCCCCTCGGTCAGGATGCGCGACACCCGCGCGCGCGGGTTGAGCGATGAGAACGGGTCTTGAAAGATCATCTGCAACTTGCGCCGCTGCGCCCGCAGTTCTGGCCCCGACATCTCTGCAATGTCGACGCCGTCCATCAACACGCGGCCCCCGTCCGGATTGAGCAGCCGCACCAGACAGCGCCCGACGGTGGATTTGCCCGAGCCGGACTCCCCCACAATGCCGATGGTTTCGCCTGCAAAAAGCTCGAAACTCACGTCCTGCACGGCCTTCACCACCCGGCGCTTGCCAAAAAGCGTGCCAGAGCCGGTGGAGAAGGTCTTTTGCAGACCCTCGACCTTCAAAAGCGGGGTGCGTTCGACCTCTGCCGTGGCTTCGGTCTTGGTCAGCCGGGGGATCGCGTCGATGAGGGCGCGGGTATAGGGATGCTGGGGCTTCAGCAGCACCTCTTGGGCCGGGCCAGCCTCGACGATCTCCCCCTTTTTCATGACGATCACCCGGTCGGCGATATCGGCCACCACGCCAAAGTCATGGGTGATGAAGATCACCGCCATGCCGCGCTTGCGCCGCAGGTCTTCGATCAGCTTGAGGATCTGCGCCTGCGTGGTCACATCGAGCGCGGTGGTCGGCTCATCCGCGATCAGGATGTCCGGCTCCAACGCCAAGGCCATTGCGATCATCACCCGCTGCCGCTGCCCGCCCGAAAGCTGGAAGGGATAGGCCCGGATCGCCGCTTCGGGGTCGGGAATGCCGACCTCCTCCAACAACTTGAGCGCCCGCGCGCGGCGCTCGGCCCCGGTGAGCGCACCATGGGCCTCGAACACCTCGGCGATTTGCGCCCCGATGCGCATCAGCGGGTTCAGCGCGCTGAGCGGTTCTTGAAAGATCATCGAAATGCGGCTGCCGCGCAGTTTCAACATCTCTTTCTCAGACAGCCCAAGGATTGACTGCCCGTCAAAGGTGATGCTGCCCTTGTCGGGCAGAACCCCCTGCGGCAACAGCCCCATTACCGCATTGGCCGACATGGATTTGCCCGACCCGCTTTCGCCCACGATGCAGAGGATCTCCCCCGGGGCGAGGTCAAAGTTGATGTCCTTCGCGGCATAGAGCCGATCCGCCCCCATGGGCAGAGCGATAGACAGGTCACGGATGCGAAGCAGGGTCATTCGGATTTCCTCGTCAATCGCGGGTTCAGCGCGTCGTTCAGACCTTCGCCGATCAGGTTCAGCGCCAGCACTGTCAGCAGGATCGCCATGCCCGGCAGGAAGGACAGCCACCAAGCGGTGCGGATCACGGTGCGTGCAGCCCCGATCATATAGCCCCAAGACATGATGTTCGGATCGCCCAGCCCCAGAAAAGACAGCGAGCTTTCCAACAGGATCGCCTGCGCCACCATGAGCGAGGCCAGCACGATAATGGGCGGCAGCGCGTTGGGCAGGATGTGGCGGGTGATGATCTGAAGGTTGCCGAGGCCCGACAGGCTCGCCGCCTCGACGAACTCGCGGGTTCTGAGCGACAGCACCTCGCCCCGCACCAGACGCGCGACCGGGGGCCATGACACGATCGAAATCGCGATGATCACAAAGGTCAGGCTCGGCTGGAAGATCGCCAGAAGCACGATCGCCAAGGCAAAGCTCGGGATGGTCTGAAAGAACTCGGTAAAGCGCATGAGCGCGTCGTCGATCCGGCCTGCGAAATACCCCGCCGCGGCCCCCACCGGCACGCCGATGGCCAGCGCCACAATGGTCGAGACCAGACCGACCAGCAGGCTCACATAAGCGCCATGGGCAAGCCCCGCCATGACATCACGGCCAAGCGCATCGGTGCCCAGAAGCAGCCCATATTGGGTGAAGGGTGGCAGGAAGGGCCGCTGCACCATTTTCCACGGGCTTTGCGGAAAGAGGATGGGCGCGAGGATGGCAGCGGCTATGACGAAGGTCAGGATGACCAGACCAATGACCGCGCCACGGTTATAGCTGAAACGTTTCCAAAAGCTCATCATGTCGTCAGCCTTATCCGCGGATCAACAATGACATAGATGACATCCGTGATCAGGTTGAACAGCAGCACCATGGCCGCCGAGATGTAGAAGACCCCGAGGATCACGTTGTAGTCCCGTTGGTTGATCGCCTCGAACATCAGCCGCCCGATGCCGGGCCATGCAAAGACGGTCTCGGTCAGGATGGCCCCGCCAAAGATTTGCCCGGCCTGAAGCCCGGCCAGCGTGATCACCGGCAAAAGCGCATTGCGCAGGATGTGCCGCCGCTGGATCACGCCGCGGTTCAGCCCCTTGGCGCGGGCGGTTTTCACGAAATCGAGCCGCGAGACTTCGAGCATCGAGGCCCGCGTCATGCGCATGTAGATCGCCGTAAAGAACAGCCCCAGCGTCGACGCGGGCAAAATCAGATGTTTCACCACATCCAACACATGAGCGAGGCCAGTATAGCCCGCGCCGATGGTGGAATAGCCAAAACCCGGCAGCCATTCGAGCCAGACGGAGAACACCAGCGTCGCCATCAGCGCCACCCAAAAGAGCGGGGTTGCATAGAACAGCAGCGCGAAGGTCGAGATGATCGTGTCACCCCACCGCCCCTGCCGGGCCGAGGCCGCGACCCCGGCGGTCACGCCCAGCACCAGCGATAGCACAAAGGCCACTCCGGTCAGCAAAAGCGTCGCCGGCAGGCGGTCGCCGATCATCTCGGCCACCGGCATCTGCTGGCGGAAGGAATAGCCAAGGTCGAGCTGCACCGCGCCTTTGATGTAAATCCACAACTGCATGTAGAGCGGCTGGTCCAAGCCGAAACGCGCCCGCAGGTCTGCAAGAAATTTCTCGTCCGCCGCCCCGGCTTCACCCGCCATGACCGCCGCAGGGTCACCCGGTGCCGCATGGATCAGCAGGAAATTGAAGACAAGGATCGCCAGCAGGATAAACACTGCCTTGACCAACCTGCCCAATATGAAACGTATCACGCTATCCGCCCCGTGTTGTTCTGATAGATGCCCGAGCCGCCGTGGCGGCTCGGGCCATGAGCGTTGTCGCTCTTGTTACTTATCGAGCCACACGTCGCGGAAACCGTCGTTCACGCCAAAGGCAGTGTTGACCGGGTTCTTCACGTCGCAGCGGTAGATGGTGGGGAAGCCCAGCTCCAGAAGCCAGATGTTCGGCACATCCTCGACGATCGCGTCTTGGATCTCCTTATAGGCGGCCTTGCGCTCTTCCGGGCTGGCCATCAGGGCCGCTTCGGCAAAGAGCTTGTCGGTCTCGGGGTTCTGGTAGTTCGCCACGTTGTTCCAAGGCGAACCCGGGGCGGCATTGTCGCCCATATAGGTCCGCGAAACGCCAAGCGCCGGATCGCCATATTGGTAGAGATAGGTAAAGGCGAGGTCGAAGTCGCGGTCGGCAACCTTCTGGTTCCAGCCCGCCACATCCGAGGGCACGATCTCGGTCTTCATGCCGATCTCGCTCAGGTTCTGTTTGACCGCCTCGGCCCAGCGCTGCCAAGTCTCACCGTAAGGCAGACCCAAGATGCGGATGGTTTCGCCGTCATAGCTGCTCTCTTCCAGCAGGGCCTTGGCCTTTTCCGGGTCATAGGAGATGTCCGGCGTCTCGCCGTCATAGAAGCGCGTCGAGGAGGACAGCGGGCCGGTCGCAACCTTGCCCAGACCGTTCCACAGCGCGTCCTTGGCGAACTCGCGGTCGATGCCATGCATGATCGCCTTGCGCACCTTCACATCGTCGAGCGGCTTGTTGTCGTTGTTCACCCACATCCAAGACAGCGGGCCGAAATATTCCCAGCCCTTGTCGGTGATGCAGGTATTCTCCATCGCCTGAATGCGCGCCACATCGAAATTCTCGACCGAGCCGCCGGGCAACACATCGACCTTGCCGGTCTCATAGGCCACCGCGCGGGAGGCCGCATCGGGGATCACATGGTAGTAGACTTCGTCAACGTAGGGTTTCCCCTCCATATAGTAGTCCTCGTTCTTCACCAGATGGATGAAACTGCCCTTTTCCCATTTGTCGAACTTGAAGGGGCCGGTGCCGATGGGCGTGTTGTTCGCCTCGTTATTGGCGTAATCCGTACCTTCATAGATGTGCTTTGGGATCATCGGCGCGGTGCCCGCCTCAAAGATGCCGATGAAGGGGCCGAAGGGCTGTTTGAGGTTGAAGACAACCGTGTGGTCGTCAGGCGTCTCGATGCTTTCGACATGTTCCATATAAGTGCGCATTCGCGAGTGGCTCTCGCGCAGGAACTTATCCATGGAGAATTCGACATCCTCCGAGGTGAAGGGCTCACCGTCATGGAACACCACGCCCTCGCGTAGCTTGAAGGTATAGGTCTTGCCGTCTTCGGAAATCTCCCATGATTCAGCCAATTGCCCTTCGGGCTTCAGGTCGAAATCATAGCGCAGCAGGCTTTCGTAGATATCGCCCCCGACCATCTGTGTCGGGCCGTTCTGCACAAGGCCGATCATCAGGCTGGGCGGCTCGGGCTGGATCACGACGTTAAGCGTGCCGCCGGATTTGGGCTCACCATCCTGCGCGGCCAAAGGCCCGGCCAGCGCCAGCGCCAGAACGGCTGCGGTTAATTTAGTTGTTTTTAGCATGTAAATCCCCATTGGTTTTGCTGAAACTCGCCCAATGACGGCGTCCGATCTGATGTCGGCTTCTTGCAGTCGCTTGGGTGGTCGCCGCGCGATATGCGGCGCCTTGATGGCTCATTCACCTGTGGTGAATGATTGGATGTATCTTATGATCCCCTCCTTTGCGTCATCGATGTCTGCGCGCATCTCCGCAGCCGCGGCCGCGGGATCGCGATTCTCACAGGCTGCAATAATTGCCTGATGATGTCGAACCAGCCCCATCTGCTCTCGCGCATAGTACCCCGCGATCAACGGCCCCATGCGCAGCCATAGCCCGCTGAGAATGGCCAGCAGGATCGGCATCTCTGCCGCCTCTACCAGCGCAAAATGGAACTCTTGATTGAACTTCACCGCCTGCGGCCAGCGCCCGGCCACCGCTGCGGCCTCGTTGCGCTCGACAATCTTCTTCAGGCGGCGGATTTCCTTGGGGCCGACCACCTCAGCGGCGCGGCCTGCGGCAAAACCCTCCAGCTCGCGCCGGATGCTTGCAATTTCGAGATACTGCGCCTTTGTCAGCACCGGCACGCGCACATCTCGCACGCTGCGCTGGACCAAAGCCTCATCCCGCAAAAGCCGCTGCACCGCGTCGCGCACCGGGGTCGAACTGGTGCCCAACCGCTCTGCCAAGCCGCGAATGGTGACCTTTTCATTCGGGCGCAGCCTGCCTTCCACCAAGTCCTGACAGACCCGATCATAGATCGCATCGCCTAATGAAACTTGATTGATCTCGGCCATCGCGCCCTCATCCTTACTGGCCGACTTGCTGCCAGTTTTGATGCATGATGCATCATTTCTATTGAGCCTGCAAATTAAAACTGCAATGCTCCGCCGCAACGACATCAGACCACAGGGAATGTGATGAAAGTCTTTTTCGACGAACGCCAGCTTGGCCATGCGCCGACACATTACTTTCGGCGCGGCGCGGCGATGCCGCATCAAGAACAGCCCCAACGTGCTGAAATTCTACGCGATATGTTAATCGGCGAAGGGTTCGAGATCAGCAAACCCCAAGACCACGGGCTGGCGCCGATCAAAGCGGTGCACAACCCCGATTACGTCGACTTTCTGCCCGATGCCCATGCCCGTTTCGTCGAAAGCGCGGGGCCAGAGGCGCTGGCCATCCCCACCATGCACCCCGGCGTGCGGCGCGGGAAAGAGCCCAAGGATATTCACGGTCAATTGGGCTGGTGGATGACCGACACCTCGACCCCGCTGACCGAAGGGTCATGGGACGCGGCCTATTGGTCGGCGCAAACCGCCATTGAAACGGCCCAAACGGTGGCAACCGGTGCCCGCGCGGCCTATGCGCTCTGCCGTCCGCCCGGCCACCATGCGATGCGCGATTGCGCGAATGGTTTTTGCTTTTTCAACAACGCCTGTATCGCGGCAGAGCACCTTACCCAGACCTATAAGAAGGTCGCGCTGATCGACATCGACGTGCACACCGGCAATGGCTCGCTCGACATCCTCTATGAACGCGGCGACATCTTCTTTTGCTCATTGCATCCCGATCCGGCCACCTACCCCACCTTCTACCTTGGCCATGCCGATGAGACGGGCGAAGGCGACGGGGCGGGCAAATCGCTAAACCTCCTGCTGGCGCAGGGCGCGAGCCAAGATGAGGTGCTGGCCCTGCTCGAAAAGGGCATCGCCGCGATCCGTGATTTCGGGGCCGAGGCGTTGGTCGTCTCGCTGGGGTTTGACATGGCCGCCGACGATCCGCTCGCTGCCGTGAAGGTCTACCCCGACGGCTTTGCCGAGATGGCGCGGCGCTTGGCGGCGCTGAACCTTCCCACCGCATTGATCCAAGAGGGCGGCTACCTTGGCCCCTCCCTTGCCGATAACGCAAAATCATTTCTCACGACATTCCGCGAGGCCACAGCATGAGCAAGACACCCCAAGAGATGAACGGCGCGGAAAGCGTTGTGCGCAGCCTGCATGCGGGCGGGGTGGAGGTCTGTTTCGCCAACCCCGGCACCTCCGAAATGCAATTCGTCGACGCGCTGGACCGCACCAAACTGATGCGCTGCGTTCTGGGCCTGTTCGAAGGCGTGGTGACCGGCGCCGCCGATGGCTATGCGCGCATGGCGGGCAAACCGGCGGTGACCCTGCTGCACCTTGCCCCCGGTTTCGCCAATGCCGCCGCCAACCTGCACAACGCCCGCAAGGCGCGGGTGCCGATGGTCAACCTTGTGGGCGATCACGCGCTGCGGCACCAGAAATACGACGCGCCCCTGTCGGCGGATGTCGAAGGCGCCTGCGCGCCCTTCAGCGATTGGGTGCGCTCGGGCCGTGACGCGGGCAGCTTTGCCGCCGATGCGATGACCGCCCTCGCGGTCGCCCAAGGCAAGCCGGGCAAGGTCGCCACGCTGATCGCGCCCGCCGACATCGGCTGGGACGCGGGCGGCCAGATGGCCGAGGCCGTCGCCCCCGCCGCCCCTGCCCCGCTGGACGAAGCCGCGCTCGATGCCGCGGTCAAAACCTTGGAAAGCGGTGAGAAGACCGTGCTTCTGGTCGGCAGCGGTGTGCTTGAAAACCAAGAGGCGATGGCCCTGCTGCATGGCATTGCGGAAAAGACCGGGGCCGATATCCTCGCCCCGACCTCGAACCGCCGGTTGGAGCGCGGACAGGGGCGGTTTGCCGTCAACAAAATCCCCTATCCGATCAACGCAGCGCTCGAATCCCTCGCCCCCTACAGCCGCGCCATCCTGGTCGAAACCCCGCCCCCGGTCGCCTTTTTTGCCTATCCCGGCAAGCCGAGCCTGCTGTTGCCGGTCGATTGCCATACCGTGACACTCGCCGCCGTCGATGGCGATGGTGCCACCGCGCTGGCCGCTCTGGCCGACCGCATCGGTGCGAAACCCGCCACCCCGCGCGACCACGCGCGGCCCGCGGCACCACAGGCGGGCGGCATCAGCCTGCAAAACCTCGGCGCGGCCTTGGCCAATGCGCTGCCCGAAGACGCCATCGTGGTGGATGAGGCCGTCTCTTCCGGCGGGGCAACTTTCCCGGCGGGCGACAGTGCTGCGCCGAACACTTGGCTCGCGCTGACCGGCGGGTCGATTGGCATCGGCATCCCCCTCTCCGCCGGGGCCGCCATCGCCTGCCCCGACCGCCCGGTGATCACACTGCAAGCCGATGGCTCGGCCATGTACACCATTCAGGCACTCTGGACCCAAGCGCGCGAGAATTCCAACGTCACCACCATCATTCTGGCCAATCAGTCCTATGAGATCCTCAAGGGCGAGTTGCACAATGTCGGCGCCCAGCCCGGCCCTGACGCGCTGAGCATGCTGAACCTCGACCGCCCGCAATTGGATTTCGTCGCCATGGCCAAGGGCATGGGCGTGCCCGGCAAACGGGTCGAAGACATCACCGATCTGATGCGCACCATCGAAGAGGCCGCAAAAGAGCCCGGCCCCTTCCTCATCGAAGCGATGCTGTAACCCACCGAAAGGACACGCCATGCCCCTCGATCCAGACCTCAAGTCTCGCATCCTTCAGGCTGTCGAAGACGGATTTGCCGAACAGGTAAGCTTTACCCAAAAGCTTGTGCAAATGCCCTCTCTGCGCGGCCATGAACATGCGATCCAAGACCTGCTGTTTCGCAGCCTGCAAAGCCGTGGCTACGCGATGGACCGTTTCAAGATGGACCGCGCCGCGATTGAGGCGCATCCCGGCGGGTCGAAATACTCGGACGATCATTCCGATGCGCCCATCGTCGTGGGCATCCACCGCCCGCGCGATGAGCGGGGCCGCTCGCTGATCCTGCAATCGCATCTCGATGTGGTGCCCGAGGGGCTGCACGACATGTGGGACGATCCGCCCTTTTCGGCCAAGATCGACGGCGATTGGATGTATGGCCGGGGCGCGGGCGATATGAAGGCGGGGGCGGCTGCGAATCTCTTTGCGCTCGACGCGCTGCGCCGCATCGGGCTGCAACCGGCGGCAACCGTCTATGTGCAATCCGTGGTCGAGGAGGAATCCACCGGCAACGGCGCTTTGCAGACCTTCCTGCAAGGCTACACCGCCGATGCGGTTTTCATCCCCGAACCCGAAGAGGAAATGCTGGTCCGCGCCAACACCGGCGTCATCTGGTTTCAGGTGCAGCTGCGTGGCGTGCCCGTCCATGTGCGCGAAATGGGCGAAGGCGCCAATGCCATTGATGCCGCCACCCGCGTCATCACCGCCCTGCGCGAAATGGAGGAGGATTGGAACGCCGAGAAAGACCAGCACCCGCATTTCGAAGACGAGACCCATCCGATCAACCTTAACATCGGCAAGATCGAAGGCGGCGATTGGGCGTCATCGGTGCCGTCATGGTGCAACATCGATTGCCGCGTTTCCATCTATCCGGGCCGCAGCGCCGAGGATGCCGCGCGCGAGATCACCGAGCGGGTCAAAGCCTTCGCCCAAAGCGACAACTTCCTGTCGAACAATCCGCCCAAGGTGGTCTTCAACGGTTTTCACGCCGAAGGCTATGTGCTGGCGCCGGGCAGCGAAGCCGAAGCCGTGTTGGAACGCGCCCATGAAGAGGCCATCGGCGCGCCGCTGCAATCCTTCATGACGGCGGGCTACCTCGATACGCGGGTCTATGCGCTTTACAACAAGATCCCCGCGCTCTGTTACGGGCCGAAGTCGCGCAACATTCACGGGATCAATGAATCCGTCAGCCTGAGTTCGGTCAAGAAGATCACCCAAGCCATGGCGCTGTTCATCGCCGAATGGTGCGGGACCGAGGACATCACCCCATGACCGAGGCCGGGATCACGCCCCATGGCGGTCTGCCCCCCTTTCTCAGCGGTGTGCTGGCCGAAGAGGCCGGGGCGCAGACCGACCTGCTGGCGCAAGACCCGCCCGCCTTTGACGCGGCCCGCGCGGCAGAGGTCGCGCGGCGCTGCTATGGTATCTCGGGTCAGATCGAACCGCTTGCGGCTGAGAAAGACGCGAACTTCCTCATTGCCCTCGCCACGGGCGAAAAGGCACTGCTAAAGATCACCAACGCCGCCGAAGACCGTGCGGTGACCGACATGCAGACCGCCGCACTGATGCATCTGGCCGCCGCCGATCCCGAACTGCCCGTGCAACGCATCTGCGCCAGCCTGAACGGCAAAGCCGCCGAGGTCGTCACCGCCGCCGACGGACAGCCCCATGTGGTCCGCCTGATGTCCTTCCTCGGCGGCACCGTGCTCAGCAATGCGGCCCCGCAGCCCGGCCTCTACCGCGCCTTGGGCGATTTCCACGCGCGGGTCACCCTTGGGCTGCGCGGGTTCTTTCACCCGGCGGGCGGGCATTTTCTGCAATGGGACATCAAACAGGCAGGCCATCTGCGCCCTCTGTTGGCGGATGTGCAGGACGCCGCGCTGCGCGCCCAACTGGGGCGCACCCTCGATCACTTTGATGCAGAAGTCGCGCCCCAGCTTCCACATCTGCGGGCACAGGTCGTCCATAACGATTTCAATCCGCACAATATTTTGGTCGATGGACCAGAGGCACTGCGCCCCGTCGGGCTGATCGACTTCGGTGACATGGTGCATACGCCGCTGGCCTGCGATCTGGCGGTAGCCTGCTCCTATCAACTCGGCCAAGGTACAGACCCACTGGCCGCCATCTGCGAGATGGTCGCGGGCTTCGCCGCACGGCTGCCGCTGGAGGCCGAGGAAATCGCGCTTCTGCCCAGTCTGATCCGGCTGCGCCATGCCACCACCTTGGCGATCGGTGCCTCTCGCGCGCGGCGCTATCCCGAGAATGCCGCCTATATCCTGCGCAACGCCGCCGCCTCGCAGCGCGGGCTGGCCGCACTCGACCATGTGGGCGACGCCGCCGCGATCAAAGCCCTGCACCACGCTGCGGGAACGGAGTGACCGATGACCATGATCAACGCCTATGACAGCGCCCAAGCCGAGGCCCTCAGCCCCGCAGACCGCGCCCTGATCGACCGCCGCGCCAAGGCGCTCGGCCCCGCCTACCGGCTGTTCTACGATCAGCCGCTGCATATCACGCGCAGTGCGGGTGTCTGGCTTTGGGACAAGGACGGACGCAAATACCTCGATGCCTATAACAACGTCGCATCTGTCGGCCATTGCCACCCCCGCGTGGTCGAGGCGATTACCCGGCAGTTGGGCGTGTTGAACACGCACACCCGCTATCTGCATGAAAAAGTACTCACTTATGCCGAACGGCTGCTCGCCACCATGCCCGACGCACTCGGCCATGTCATGTTCACCTGCACCGGCTCCGAGGCGAATGACATCGCCCTGCGCATCGCCCGCAGCTATACCCGGCGCGAGGGCGTCATCGTCACCCGGCTTGCCTATCACGGGTTGACCGAAGCGGTGGCCGAACTCTCCCCCTCGTTAGGCGAATTCACCCCGCGCAGCCCGCGCATCCGGCTGATCGACGCGCCTGACACGCTGCGCATCCCCGAGGCCCAGCAGGGCGCGAAACTCGCCGCCGATCTGGCCCAAGCGATTGCCGAGATGCGCGCCGATGGGATCGAGCCTGCGGCCTTCATCGTCGATACGATCTTTTCCAGCGACGGGCTGCATCCCGATCCGGCAGGGTTCCTGCAACCGGCGGTCGATCTGATCCGCGCCGAAGGGGGGCTTTTCATCGCTGACGAAGTGCAGCCCGGCTTTGCCCGCACCGGCGACGCTTTCTGGGGGTTTCAGCGCCACGGTCTGGTGCCTGACATGGTCACGATGGGCAAGCCGATGGGCAATGGTTTCCCCCTTTCCGGCACCGCGATGCGGCCAGAACTGGTGCAAGAATTTGGTGAAAAGGCACGCTATTTCAACACCTTTGGCGGCAACCCCGTGGCTGCCGCCGCGGGCATGGCGGTGCTCGACGTGATCGCGGATGAGGGATTGCAGGACAATGCCGCCAGGGTGGGCGGCTTTCTCAAGCGCGGCTTGCAGGATATCGCGACCCGCTACCCCGAGATCGGCCATGTGCGCGGCGCGGGGCTGTTTCTGGCGGTCGAATGCGTCACCGCGCGCAAGACCAACGCCCCCGATGCCGCCCGCGCCAAATTCGTGGTCAACCACCTGCGCCAGAATGGCGTCTTGATCAGCGCCACCGGGCCGGGGGCCAACGTGCTGAAAATCCGCCCGCCGCTTGTCTTGCAGCAGGCCGAGGCTACGCTGTTCCTCGACGCGACCGAAGCCGCCTTTGCCGCCGCGCGGGCCGAGGGGGTTTAACCCCGCGGCCCTACTGCGCCTCGCGCAGGGACCGCTCCCGCGCGCGGGCCTCGGTCAGCCATTCCGGGTCCATCTGAGGCACCGATGTCAGCAACCGCTTGGTATAGGCCTGCTTTGGGGCGCCGAAGATCTCATCACGCCCGCCCTGTTCCACGATCTGACCATTCTTGAGCACGATCACCTTATGAGCAATCGCCTCAACCGTGGCCAAGTCATGGGTGATGAACATGAAGGTCAGATCCAGCTCGGCCTGCAAACGCACCAAAAGCCGCAGGATTCCTTCGGCCACCAGTTGGTCCAGCGCGCTGGTAACCTCGTCACAGATGATGAATTCGGGCTCGGCTGCCAGCGCCCGCGCGATGCCCACGCGTTGCTTCTGCCCGCCCGAGAGTTCGCTAGGTTTGCGGTCAAGGAAGGCGCGGTCGAGGTCGACCAGATCCATCAGTTCCGCCACCCGCGCCTGAAGCTCTTGTCCCCTGCGGCCCGTGAACTTGCGCACCGGGCGGGCCAAAATCTCGCGGATACTGTGGCGCGGGTTCAGCGAGGTATCCGCCGATTGATAGATCATCTGGATATTGCGCAGCGTCTCGGCCCCGCGTTTGGCCAACCGCGGCTCTAGCGGCGCGTCGTTCCAGAAAAACTGCCCGGCGACGGGGGGCAACAGCCCCGCGATCACCCGCGCGAGCGTCGATTTACCCGACCCGCTTTCCCCGACGACGGCGGTGGTCTGGCCGCGCGGGAAGGTGAAGTTAAGGTTGTCCAGAACCGTCATCGGCCCATAGGCGGCCGAGACCCCCTCGCCGCGGATCAGCGCCGGGGCCTCCCCCGCCTCGGCGTCGGGGCGGCGGAAGGACCGCACGGCCCAGAGCGAGCGGGTGTACTCCTCTTGCGGGGCGTCCAGCATGGTCTTGGTCGGCGCGGTCTCCACCGCCGCGCCATCCTTCATCACGCAGATGCGGTCGGCCATCTGGCTGACCACGGCCAGATCATGGGTGATATAGATCGCCGCCGTGTCATATTGCTCGACGATATCGCGGATCGCGCCCAGCACTTCGATCTGGGTGGTCACGTCCAAGGCGGTCGTCGGCTCATCAAAAATGATCAGGTCGGGGCGACAGGCCATGGCCATCGCCGTCATCGCCCGCTGCAACTGGCCGCCCGACACTTGGTGCGGGTAGCGAAATCCGATCTCTTCGGGGTTGGGCAATTGCATCTGACGGTAGAGCGCGACAGCGTCATGCTCTGCCGCCGCGCGGCCCGAGACACCGTGCAGGCGTGGCGCTTCGGTATATTGGTCGATCAGCGTCTTGGCGGGATTAAAGCTTGCCGCCGCGGACTGGGCGACATAGGCGATGCGTTTGCCGTGCAACCGGCGCAATTGCCCGCGCCCCATGCCGATCAACTCGGTCCCGTCGAATTCGACGCTGCCCCCGGCAAAGCGCACCCCGTCGCGGACATAGCCCATCGCCGCCAAGCCGGCGGAGCTTTTGCCCGCCCCGCTTTCGCCGACAAGACCCAGCACCTCGCCCCGGTCCAGTTCCAGATCGAGCCCTTTGATGATCACATTGGGCCGCGCACGGCTGCCCGCCTCAAGCCGAAGACCGCGAATGTTCAGAAGATTTCCCATAGGCCTGCCCCTGCTTGGTTAACTTTTCAGACCGCTGGCGCGGTGCAGCATCCAATCGACGATCAGGTTGATCGCGACGGTCAGCAAGGCGATGGCAGCCGCCGGGATCAGCGGGGTGATATCGCCAAAGCTGATCAGGGTGGCATTCTCTTTCACCATCGACCCCCAATCCGCCGTCGGCGGCTGGATCCCGATGCCGAGAAAGGACAGCGCCGCGATAAAGAGAAACACAAAGCAAAAGCGCACGCCGAATTCAGCGATCAGGGTGGACCAGATATTGGGCAGAATCTCGCGCCGCAGCAGCCATGGCGTGCGCTCCCCGCGCAGCTTGGCGGCCTCGACGAAATCAAGGCCCACCACATTCATCGCCGCCGCGCGCGACAGACGGTAGACCGGGGCCACATAGATCACCGCGATCACCCCGACCATATTCGGGATCGAGGGGCCGACAATGGCCAAGAGCATCAGCGCCAAGATCAGCGGCGGCACCGCCATCAACACGTCGACGAGCCGCGACAGGACTTCGTCCAGCCATCCCCCCTTGAGGGCGGCCTGCATCCCCAGCGTGGCCCCGACCGAAAAGGAAATAGCCGTGGTCAGCAGCGCCAGCCCGACCGTATTGCGCGCCCCAAAGATCATGCGCGACAGCATATCGCGGCCCAGATTGTCGGTGCCGAGCGGATGCGCGGCGCTCCACGGCAGATAGGCGTCGCCCACCACCTCCGTCTCGCCATAGGGCGCAATCCACGGGGCGAAAAGACCGGTGATCGCCACGAGGACCAGCACCACCATGCCAAAGATCGCCGAGGGCGGCGCGGATTTTAGCAAAGATTTCATCGTTATCTCCCGTGCCGCAGACGCGGGTTCGACATGATCGAGATGATGTCGGCCAGAACGTTGAGCGTGATATAGACAGCGGCAAAGAACAGCCCCACGGCCTGCACCACCGGGAAATCCCGGCTGGAAACCGCATCGACCAGTAACTGGCCCAGACCGGGGTAGGAAAAGACGACCTCAACCACCACCACGCCGACCACCAGATAGGCAAGGTTCAGCGCCACGACGTTCACGATCGGCGCGAGCGCATTGGGCAGCGCGTGTTGCAGAATGATGCGCCAGCGCGGCACGCCCTTGAGGCGGGCCATCTCGATATAGGGCGAGGCCAGCACATTGATGATGGCCGCCCGCGTCATCCGCATCATATGCGCCACGACCACCAGAATAAGCGTCAGCGCGGGCAGAAAGCTGCGATAGAGCGCGTCCCAAAGCCCCGTGGCGCTGTCGATCCGTGCCAGCGTCGGGAAGACGCCCGCTTTGATCGACAAAAACAGGATCAGGAGATAGCCCACGAAAAACTCGGGCATGGAGATGGCGGAAAGCGCGGTCAGGTTGACACCGCGGTCAAACAGCGTGTTGCGCCACAGCGCCGCCAGAAGGCCGAGGATCACCGCCAGCGGGGCGGCGATGACGGCGGCATAGACGGCCAGAAACATGGTATTGGCAAGCCGCGGGCCCAAAAGCTCAGACACCTCGCGCCCCGAAGCCAGAGAGGTGCCGAAATCACCGCGCAGCACACCGCCAAGCCAATCGAAATACCGAAGATGCGCGGGCTGATCGAGGCCAAGCTCGGCGCGAAAGGCGGCGAGGGTCGATTCAGTCGCCGATTGGCCAAGGATCTGCTGCGCCAGATCACCGGGCAAAAGTTCGATGCCAACGAACATGAGGGCGGATACGACAAAGAGGGTCAGAATGCCAAGGGACACTCGGCCAATAACAAGCTTCTGAAGCCGGGACATTTTAAAGTTTTCTCCGGCCCGGGGCGGGCCATTGGTGCGGGAAACGGACGGCCCTCGGGGGCCGCCCGCGTGAAGCTGTGGCTTAGGACATCCACCAGCGTTCGATGAAGCGCTGGCTGTCGAGATCCCACATCTCGGACACTTCCTCGGGCATCTGCACGCTTTCGCTCATGGCCGAGACATATTGACCAAAGGCGGGGATCAGCGCGCCGCCCTGTTCTTTCACGATCTTCTGCATCTCGCCGTACATCTCGGCGCGGCGGGTCTGGTCGAGCTCGGGCCGGGCCTGCAACAGCAGTTCATTGAAACGCTCGTTGTCCCATTTGGTCTCGTTCCACTCCGCATCCGCCGCATAGCCGGTCGAGAACATCAGGTCAGGCGTCGGGCGGCCACCCCAATAGGAGCAGCAGAAGGGCTTTTGCAGCCAAACGTTCGACCAATAGCCGTCATCCGGCTCGCGCTTCACCTCGATGTTCAGGCCAGCAGGCCGCGCGCTTTCGGCAAAGAGCACAGAGGCATCTACCGCCCCGTTGAACGCCGCATCCGAAGTCGAGAGCGTCACGTCGAGGCTTTCCAACCCCGCCTGTTTCAGGTGGTACTTCGCCCGCTCCGGATCATAGGTGATCTGTTCCAGATCGTCGTTGTAATAGGGCATGGAGCGCGAGATCGGTTGGTCATTGCCCACGGTGCCATAGCCGCGCAGAACCTTTTCGATCATGTCCTCGCGGTTGATGCCGTATTTCAGCGCCATGCGCACGTTCAGATCATCGAAGGGCGCCGTGTTGGTCTGCATCGGCATGATGTAATGCAGCGTGCCGTCCTGAGTGTGGATCTTCACGTTGGGTGCGCGACCCAAGAGGTTGATCGTCTTGAGGTCGGGCCGGTCGATCAGATCGACCTCACCGGTCATCAGCGCGTTCATCCGGGCCGCCGGATCGCCGACTTTCAGGATCACGACCTTGTCGAAATGCGCGCGGCCCTCTTTCCAGTAGTCATCGCGGCGCGACAGTTCGACCCGCACGCCCGGCTCGAAGACGTCGATCACATAGCCGCCGGTGCCGATGCGGCTGTTGGGGTCGATCGTGCCGTCGCCGGTGTCTTGGCGAATGCCGAGGTGGTAATCATTGAAGATGAACGGGAAATCCGCGTTGCCCGCAGCCAGTTCAAACACCACCACCTTATCGCCATCGGCGCGGATGTCGGTGATCTGCTCAAGCAGCGGTTTGATCCCAGATTTGGACTCTGGCCCCATGTGGTGACGGACCGAGGCGATCACGTCATTCGCCGTGGCGGTTTTGCCGTCCGAGAATTGCGCATTGTCGCGCAGGCGGAAGGTCCATGTGGCGGCGTCGCTGCTGGCCTCAAAGCTCTCGGCAAGGTCGGGCTGGGCGGTGCCGTCGGGGGCGATCTCGGTCAATGTGTTGAAGACCGCGTAGCCGCTGGCGAACATGAAGTCGTTGTTGAAGGTCGCAGGGTCAAGGCTGTCTGAGGTCGAACCTTGGGTGAAGCCCACCCGCAGCGTGCCGCCCTTCTTGGGCTGCGCCTGTGCCCGCGCCCCGCGCGGCAGGATCAGACCGGCCCCCACGGCTGCGGCGCTCCCGGCCAGAAAGCTGCGACGGCTCGGGCCGTTTTGACGGTTTGTGAAATTGGTCATTGTATCCCCCTTGTTTGTTTTCTTGGTCAAACGCCTGACAAAGCGCTCGGCATCTTGCTGCGGGGCCGCGTTATTGGTCGCCCCCCTCGCACTGGCATGGGCCATCCGCCCCAGCCGCAGGCGCGGACAAAAGACGGTGCGCGCCCCTCTGCGTGCGATCCATCGCGGCAATTCGCCTGCCGCAACGCTCTTTCCCATAGGCATAGCCGGTTCCGACACCGCGGTATAGATACCCCGGTCGCCTGTCGCGAAATTACGTTACGGCTAGTGAAGTTTTACGGGAAGATCAAGATGTTGAGGGGTGGCGGGCGGTGCAGCCCAGCCGCCGCCCCCTGCTGCGTGCCCTGAAAACCTTTGGTTGGTCGGCGCATAAAGCTGCCGCAAAATTCCTTCGGCTTTGGTCGTCTGCGCACCCCTAACTGTGTCGACAGCCTCGCAAATGCCAGTGACTGTAAAGCCCGTCGCGCGGGCGGTCGATGGTCACCCTGCGCCCGCCGACGGCACAGTCCCCGAAACGCGCGGGCTTCGCGCCGCGCCCGGGTGCAGAAACAGGCGCTCCAAAGATGCGCCCCCAATCCACGCCTCCTACGAAAATTAACCGAGCGGGCCGCGGGGGTGAGGTTGACCGTTACAGGAACCTTTCGGGTAACCGCCGGTTATCCCCCTGCGATCCGGCTCAAAGGAATAATGTGATGACGCCCCGCAAAGCTACGCCGCATGCGAAAGGCGTAGGATATCCGACTGGTTTGAGCCTTTTGCTCCCCCTCGCCGCCCTGAGCATGCTCGCCGCATGCGAGGACCTGCAGTTCCCTCGGGATGTGGAAGAAACCCTCGAAACCGTTCTTGCCGAACAGAAAATGACCGTGGCGGTATCGGAAAACCCGCCGTGGGTCGTGCTGGCAGACGGCCACCCGCCGCAGGGGGTCGAAGCCGATCTGACCCGCGCCTTTGCCGAGGCTTTGGGGGTGTCCATCGAATGGAAGCCCCTCGGCGCCTTCGCAGCCTTGGAGGGGTTGGAAAAGGGTGACATCGACCTCGCCATCGGGGGTTTCACCCGCAAGGACGTGACACCAGTCAAGAGTGCCGCGCCGAGTTACGTCTATTTCGAAGAGTCCTTTGTCATCGGCAGCCGCGGGCCAGACGCTTTGCCTGATGACATCAAAGGACAACAGGTTTTCGTACCGCCCGACCTGCCGCTTGCCGCACTGGTCGAGAAAGAAGGCGGCATTCCGGTGGATCAATGGGCCGAGGATCTCAGCTTTGCCGCCCTCCCCCATTGGCAGCTTGAGGAGAAAGACCTTACCGCCAGCGAAGTGACCCTAAAGCGAGCGCAACATGTCGTTGCCGTGCAGCAGGGCGAAAACGCTTGGCTGATGGAGATCGAAGGTTTCCTTCGAGATGAGGCCGGAACCATCGGGGCGCGTTTGCGCGCATCTGCCCCATGAGCCGTTCCATTCGCACCATGCCCGAGGCGCAGAAAAAGGCGCTGCACCGCGCGCGCTGGCTTGAGGCCATCTGGATCGCGGTCTTGGTGTCGATCGTGGCGGCGATCTACTTTGTGGTGGGTGGCAGCCAAGCGATGAAAACTGCTTGGATTGAAGACCTGCTCAGCTTCGTGCCGCCCATCGCCTTTCTGGTTGGCTCGTGGATCGAGGGGTGGAAGCCCAACCGCCGTTTCCCACTGGGCTATATCCGCGTCACATCAATCGCTTATCTGATCAGCGCCGTGTCGCTCGGCGGGGTCGGGATTTTTCTTATCGTCGACTCTTCCATCGCGCTGCTCAAACAAGAACACCCCAGCATCGGCAGTGTCGAGCTTTTCGGCACCACCATTTGGTTCGGTTGGGTGATGATCGCGGCGCTGGCCTATAGCGTCGTGATGCCGGTCATTTTCGGCCATCTGAAAATGAAACCTGCCAAGATGCTCCATGACAAGACGCTCTATGCCGATGCCATGATGAACAAGGCGGATTGGATGACCGGGCTTGCCGGGATCGTGGGCATCCTCGGAATTGGCATGGGCTGGTGGTGGGCCGATGCGGTCGCGGCGATCATAATTGCCTTGGACGTGCTGCATGACGGGTTCAAACACACGGGCGCGGCGATCCGCGACCTCAGCGATGAGATGCCGCGCACGATTGAGGATAAAGAGTTCGACCCTCTGATCGAGAAGGTTCAAAAGACCTTCAACGCGCTGCCATGGGTCTGCGAAAGCCGCCTGCGGCTGCGCGAAGAAGGGCGGTTTCTGACCGGTACGATTTATGTCGTGGCGCATGATAACGGCGGCACGCCCGAAAGGGTCGAGGCGGCGGAGGCCGAATTGCTCGACCTGCATTGGCGCATTCATGACATCTCAATCATGCCGCGAACCAAGATTGCAGGGTCGGTCACGATCGAAGGCGCGGATGACGGCACTTTGCCGCTGCGTTCGGGTGCCCGGCGGCGTCCGGCGGGCTGAACCACGGACGCGCCCCCCGTATCGCGCCCGCCCCGCGCCATGGCGGGCGAGGCGAAAGGCATCTGGTTTAGCCCCCGACCAACGTACCGCCGTTCGGATGCAGCACCTGTCCGCTCATATATGACGAGTCCTCGCAAGCGAGGAACAGCAGCGATGGGGCCACCTCATTCGGCTGCCCGGGGCGGCCAAGCGGGGCGTTCTGCCCGAAGCCCTCAACCTTTTCCGCCGGGAAGGAAGCCGGGATCGGTGGCATCCAGATCGGCCCCGGGGCCACGCCATTGACCAGAATCCCCTTGGGCGCCAGCTTGCTTGCCACCGCGCGCAGGAAGGACAGGATCGCCCCTTTGGTCGAGGCATAGTCGATGAGAAGACCTGCCCTTTGTAGGCGGTGATCAACGTCACACAGATGATCCGCGCGCCCTTTTTCAGATGCGGCGGCGTCGCCTGCGTCACCAAGATCATGCCGATGATATTGGTGCGGAACGTGCGTTCGATCTGCGCTTCTTCGATGTCTTCGAGGCTTTCCTGCGCGTGTTGTTCGCCCGCATCGTTGAAGAGGATGTCGATCTTGCCAAAGCTTGCCATCGTGCGGCTTACGGCATCTTTGCAAAAGGCTTTCTCACCGACATCGCCCTCCAGCAACAGCGTTTCAATGCGCCCGATTGCGGCTTGCCTGAACAGCCTGTTCGCGGGGCGGCCAAGTTGATCGGATGTAGGCGAGGATGTCCCAGATATCCTCGTCCGACAGAACCTCTTTGAAGGCGGGCATGCCGCTGGCAAAATCATTGATGCCGCGCGCGGCCAAAGCGGCTTGGCCTCCGAATTTGGTATATTCGAACAGCAGCGCGTTGTCGTGGTGCCAGGTGTGGCCGGTGGCGTCATGGGGCGGCGCGGGCAGGATGCCGTCCTCGTCCGGTGTGCGCCACTCGGGTTGGCCTTCCAGATCGGCCCCATGACAGGCCGCGCAGGTCTCGGCATAGAGCCCGCGACCGGCTTCGATATCGCGGACTTCAAGTTCGTGCTCCGCCTGTGCGGCGGTCGCCCAAAGGCAGACTAGAAACAGATAACGCATCACGTGACCTCAACCCAAGTGCGCATCCCTCCGATGGCATGGCTCAGCATATGGCAATGGATCAGCCAGCGGCCGGGATTGTCGAACACGCAAAGCACATCGCGGCTTTCGCGGGCTGCGAGCAATGTCGTATCGCGCAGGTCCCCAAGGCTGCCATCGGCGGCGACTTCGTAAAAATGGTGGCCATGCAGATGGATGCCATGCGGAAAAGCGGTGTCGTTGGCTAGGGTGATCCGCACGGTCTCCCCGCGCTCTATGGTGGCGAAAGGGTCCGGCGGCAGGTCCGAGACATCGTTGAAGGACCAGATATTCGCGCCGCCGTGATGCCCGCCCATCGCGCCGCCCATCATGGTGAGGGTGAGATGCTGCGCGGGGCTGCCCGGCGCGGGGAGGTTCGGGGCCGTGAGCTTGGGCAGAGGTCCGGGTTTGCGCTCGCTATTTTCACCAGAAACGCGCAGTTCGGCGAGCCTGTAGCCCCCCTGCCCGGTCTGCATGTCAAAGCCAACCGGCCCCGTGATATCGACGATCAGATCGGCCCGCTGGGCGGGGGCCAGCACTAGGTCGGACAGGTCGCGCGGCTGGCTCAGCGCCATACCGTCCAAGGCCACCACCGACCCCGAGACCCCCGACAGCATCAGCGGAAAGATCCGGTTGGTCGCCGCATTGATCAGGCGTAGGCGCACACGGTCGCCCTGCCGGACCTCATCCCGCGACAGGAAGGCGCGGGCGAAGTTCCCCATATAGCCCGCATGTGCGACGCTATGCATATCCGTGAACTCATCGACAAGGCTGCCGTCTTGATTAAGGATCCAGTCTGACAGGATCACAGTCACATCGTGATCCACATCGACCGGCATGTCGTCTTCGACGATCAACGGCCCCATGAGGCCCCGCGCGACCTGCTCTTGCGAAATGTAGTGCGAATGATACCAATAGGTTCCCGCATCGGGCGGCACGAAACTGTAGGTCTTGCTGTCGCCGGGGTTGATCAAGTCTTGGGTCAAGACCGGCACGCCGTCCATTCGGTTCTCTAGCCGAATGCCATGCCAGTGAACCGCTGTGCCCTCTTGCAACGCATTCTCGACCTTGATCGAAGCCTGCGCGCCGCGTTTGAGCCGAAGCTCTGGGCCGGGCGTCGAGCCGTTGAAGCCGAGCATCGCGGTGGTGCCTTCGCCCTCAGGCAGGATCTGTTGGGTCACGCTCTGGGCCTTGAGCGTCAAAGGCAGCGCGCTTGCAAAGCTTGGGCGCGGCAGGACCATCGCGGCTGAAGCGCTGGCGAGGAAGTGTCTTCTGTTCATGTCATGCCTTATCGGGATGTTTGAGATTCATGCTGCTGTCGATGCGCGGGCCGCCGGGGTTCAGACAAAGGTACTGGCTGCGCAAGCCGTTTCCAACTCGGGTGCGAGGTGAACCGCCGATGCGCGCAATCTGGCTCAGGGGACTGTGCCGAACCATTCGGGTCATCCCCTCTCTGACAAGGGGGCACGGCCCCCCATGACCTGCAAAAGGAAGCTTCCCGAGGCGGTGATCATAAGAAACCCGTGAAAGGCTTCGATGCCGGTAAGAAAACGCAAATGCCCTGCGGGGCTCAGGTCTCCGCGCCCCAGCGTGGTGAAGTTGACCAGCGAGAAATAGAAATAGTCCATCAAGGTGATCGGCTTGTCCCCCGGGCCGGACGCGTTCAGCACGCCGATCTGCAACCCCTGTACAGCCCAGAGAAAGAAGAGCGTATAGATGAAAGCCTCGATCACATGCGCGATCGTGATCGCCCCTACCGCGAGGCCCAGATTCTGGCCCTGCCCCCCTGCACGGCACCGGGCGATCGTGTCGGAGACCCCTTTGAGGACGAAATAATGAATCGCTGTGCAGATTGTCACGACCAGAGCTGACAAAAGCATTGCTTGGATCATAAGGCGGGCACCTCTCTTCGTAGGGTCATGTCATGCTGCGGCGGCAATCTTAGCGCCCTTTGTCGGTGCAGGTCGCTGCGGGCCCTCGGGCAGCAGGACGTCATCCATCAAGTCCTCGATGAAGGTGCTCAGCAGCTGCGTGCGCCCCGTGACCGCGGCCTTGCGGTAGATCGCGTTGGTCTGCGCCTTGATCGTTCCCTCGGAGGTGCCGCGCAATTCCGCGATGTCGCGGGTGCTGAGCCCTTTGACCAGAAAGACAGCGACATCCCGCTCTGCCGGGGTCAGCCGCCAATCGGTGAAATGCTGAGACATCACGATTGAGAACTCCGAGGTGCACCGACGCATCTTCTCTTCGGCAAGCCGCGCCCGTTGCAAACTGGTGCGAAGCGCGACCCAGCCAAGAGCCACGCCGAGGTTCAGGCCGATGGCCAAGACGGTTTGCTGGTACTCATGGCTCTGCCAGATCAGGAAATCAGGCTCCATGCCGATGGCGTCCAGCAAGAAGCAGGTGGTAAAGAAAATCGCCACGACGGCCTGTAGCGCCGCGATGGCCCAAAGGGCGATGGTTCCACGCGTTTTCATAGCTCGATACGCCTTGTTGTTGTGGTGGAATGCAGGGCCGACCTCAGCGACCGGCCCTGCAAGACGCGCTTACTTCATCGCTGTGACGGTCAGCTTGCCTTTGACACGGTCGGCCACGAATTCGATGTTCTGGCCTTCCTTCATCCTGGCGATCAGCGCCTCATCGGCTTTGAACACCATGGTCATCGACGGCATATCGAGGTTTTCCAGCGGGCCGTGGATGATGGTGACCTTCTTGCCCTTACTGTCGATCTTTTTGACCTTGCCGGTGGAATAGACCAGCGGCGCCTCGGCGGCCGCATCGGACTGCGCCACGGTCAGCGGGCCATGCATGCCGGATTCGTAATGGCCGGGGATCAGGCAGGCGAACTCAAAGGCGCCTTCGTTGGCGAAGGTCCAGATCACCTCCCCCTCCATGCCGGGGTCGAGGCGCACGGAATTTGGATCGTCATGCTCCATGTCCATCTTGGCCATGGCTTCCTTGTGCTTGGCGTTGCCCTCCATGGTGTCGATGACGAACTCATGCTCTATCTCGCCCTTGTTGGTGACGGCAAAGCGGATGGTTTCGCCCTTCTGGATGTCGAATTCGGCCGGCTCAAAGATCATTTCGCCGTCGTCGGTCTCGCGCATTGTCACTTCGATGGTGCGGTCAACGGCCTCGGCTTTGCCGGGCATGCCGATGGCCATTTCTTCATGCATCTCGCCATGGCCGTCATCGCCGTGGCCGCCGCCGTGGGTGCCTGCGGCAAAGGCGGGGGCGCCGATCAGAAGGCTAAGGGCGGTCGAAAGAAGAAGTTTGTTCATGGTGTTTCCTGTATCCTTTGGTTGTCGTTGCGGTCCGAGGGCCGCTTAGCCCTTGGAGGTTGGTTTCGGCGTGATCTGGGTTTTCGCACTGTGGTTCTGCGCAAAGTCAGGCAGTTCGCCCGTCCATTCATACGCCTCGGTGCCCGGCGGGTTTTCGTACCAGCCGGGATCTTCGTAATCGTCCGCGTCGATGCCCTCGCGCACCTTCACGACCGAGAACATGCCGCCCATTTCCAGCGGGCCATGCGGCCCCCAGCCGGCCATCATCGGCACGGTATTGTCGGGCAGTGGCATCGACATTTCGCCCATATCCGCCATGCCCGCCGTGCCCATGGGCATGAACTCGGGCTGCACGCGGCGGACCTGACGTGTCATCTGGGTGCTGTTGGTGCCGATCAGCGTCGGCACATCGTGCCCCATCGCGTTCATCGTGTGGTGCGACTTGTGGCAGTGGATCGCCCAGTCGCCCAGATGGTCGGCCACGAACTCATAGGCGCGCATCGCGCCCACGGGGATGTCGATGGAGACTTCGGGCCATTGCGCCGATTCCGGCACCCAGCCGCCATCGGTGCAGGTGACCTTGAAGTCATAGCCATGCATGTGGATCGGGTGGTTGGTCATCGTCAGGTTGCCGACCCGCACCCGCACCCTGTCGCCACGGTTGACGACCAGGGGGTCGATGTCCGGGAAGATCCGGCTGTTCCAGGTCCACAGGTTGAAATCCGTCATCGTCATGATTTTCGGGATGTAGCTGCCCGGGTCGATGTCGAAGGCATTGAGCATGATCAGGAAGTCCCGATCCACGCGCATGAAATCCGGATCCTTGGGGTGGACTACGAACATGCCCATCATGCCCATGGCCATCTGCACCATCTCATCGCCGTGCGGGTGATACATGAAGGTGCCCGATTTGGTCAGGTCGAACTCATAGACAAAGGTCTTGCCCGGCGGGATGCCGGGATGGCTGAGCCCGCCGACACCGTCCATCCCCGAGGGCAGGATCAGCCCGTGCCAATGGATCGTCGTATGCTCGGGCAAGCGGTTGGTGACATAGATGCGCACCCGGTCGCCCTCGACCGCCTCGATGGTCGGGCCGGTCGATTGGCCGTTGTAGCCCCAGAGCCGCGCGACCATCCCATCGGCCAGCTCCCGCTCGACCGGTTCGGCGACGAGGTGGAATTCCTTTACCCCGTTGTTCATCCGGTGCGGCAGGGTCCAGCCATTGAGCGTGACGACGGGGTTGTAATCCGGCCCCGAGGTGGGGCGGGTCGGGGCTTGGGTCGCCGCGCTGTCCATGACCGCGGCTTCGGGCAGGCCCATGTTGAGGGTCTGGCCCCAGGCCTTGGAGGAGACGAGCGTCGCCCCCGCGGCACCCGCGCCCAGCAGTTGACGTCTGTTGATCATCTGTTTGCTTCCTTGTCTCAATGTCCGGCGCCGCCACCGGCGGCGATCTGTGTCTCTCCGCCCGCGCTCGCGCCGCCGCTGCCGCCGCCGTAGATCGCGGCGGTCAGCCCGGCCGAGGCCAGCCAGAAGTCGCGCTTGGCATTGGCCGCCTCAAGCTGGCTGCCGATCTTCTCGCGGGCGTCGTTCAGCAGGTCGAAAGTGCTGGTGATCATGCCGTTGTTGCTCAACAGCGCCTCTTCATCGATGGTGCGGCGCAGCGGCAGCACCACCTCCGCGTAATGCCGGGCGATCTGGTGGCTCGAGCGATAGGCCGTGGCCGCCGCCCGCGCCTCGGAGCGCACATTCACCGCCCGTTCCGCCAGGACATTGGCGGCTTGAAGATAGCTCAGCTCGGCCTTGCGCAGCCGTGCCTTGCCACTGTCGAAGATCGGAATGACGAACTCGAACTCGACCTGCGGGGAGGCGCTGGTCTCAATCTCGCCATTCTCTTCCTCGCGCTCGACTTCCACCCCGGCGATGACTTCGAGATCGGTCAACGTGCGGGTGGCATCGGTCAGACCGTAGGCTTTCGCCGTGGCGGCGAGCCCCAGCCGTGCGACTTCGAGGTCGACCCGGTTGGCCAGCGCCAGCCGTTCGATGCCCCCGTGGCCCCTGACCGTATTCGGCACGCGCGGCAGGGCATCGGGGACATAATAGGCCACGTCCTGCCCCCAAAGCCCCATGAGACGGGTCAGTTGCTCTTTGGCCAGTTCCGCGTCCAGCCGTGCCTGCGCCAGTTGCCCCGCCATTTCCGCATTGAAGGCCTGTTCGCGGGCCTGCGCGGCTTTGTTGAGCGCGCCGGTCTTGCCCAACTGCTGCGCCAACTCGGCCGAGGCATCGGTGGTGACCGAGGCCCGCTTCAGGTAACTGACCGTCTCGAAGGCGGCGACGGCATTGATCCAAGCCTCCCGCGTTTCATTGGCCAAAGCCAGCGTGTCGCTCACCGCCTGCATCTGGGCGTGCTGGAACTCTGCCTCGGCTACGGCGATGCGCTGTTTGCGGGTGCGGGCATCCAGCAGGTTCACGGCGATCATGCTTTCCAAAGCACGATAGAGCCCCACCTCGGGCGCGCCGATGCCCAACAGTCCGATGGACACGACCGGGTTCTCAGGCGTGGACTGTTGCCACGCCTCTGCCGCCGATAGGCCGATCTGCGCATAGGACGCCTGAAGCCCTTTGTTGTTCAAAAGCGCCACCTGCACGGCGGTTTCGGCATTGATGGTTTTGCCCTGCACCATGGCGCGCACCTGTTTGGAGGTGGCGACGGTCTCGGCCTGCGACTGTGCCCATACGGTGCGCTTGCCGATGGCTTTGGAGGTGCGCGCCTCGACGGTGGCAAAGCCAGCATCACGGGCCGAGAAGCTCACCGGCAGGTCCGTTGTCGTGCAGGCGCCCAAGATCAGCGGGGTGATGACAGCCGCGGTTTTCAATTTCCAGCGCATCAGTGGTTCATCCCCTGCATCGGCGCTTGTTCGGCATTGAGCCGGCGCCAGTCGAGCGGCTCGACAACGCCGCGGCGACGGTAGCCCGCGAAGGGCTGCTCGGCGGTGGGCGCAACGCTGCCGCGCGCGCTATTGTCGGCGGCGGTCATGGCGGCGACATTGGGCAGCGGCGTGGGGTGCTGAACATAGGCGGCGGTGACGTCAGGAAGGGGCGGAAGCGCCGTGGCGCATGCGCCAAGGGTCAGGGACATGGTCCCTGCGATCAGTGGTCGTTTCATTGGTATTTGCCTGAGAATGAGGTGATCTAACCCGCAGCAGGACACTGCGAATGGGAAGGCCGTGTTCGGGCCGGGATCAACTCAGACGCGCGGCGGGCGCAACTGGCGGGAAGGCTGGCCCGAAACGACGGACCGGGAAACGCGGGTGAATTCGACGGACCGCAGATCTGACATTCTGGAATCCTGCGAGGGATTGAGCGCGGCCGTTAGGCAGATGCCCCCGCAGCAAGGTTCGCCGTCGAGCTCTCCTGACAAATCCAGATGCTCGGATTGCGCGGCATCCTGCTGCGCCACAGGCATTGCCGCCCCATGATCGTCAGCGTGATGCAGCGCCTGCGCGCTGTCATGCATGCCGCTTTGGGCATGTACCGAGGAAGGCGGCAGCAGCAACAAACTACAGGCCAAAATCACGCCAAGCAGGGCGCGACAGAGGTATAATATGTTTGCCAAAGGACGCATGAGGAACAGGAGTGTCCCATGTGGCCAAGCCTGTCAACGCGTCCAGCGCTGGAAGGATGGCAACTTTTTAGGCCTCTCTACCGTGGCAGCAGGGTCTGGGGGGGGGCACGGCCAACGCGACCTGCCCCCCGCCCTCGAACGCGTTATAATTCGCTCTTGCAGTCCAAGAACCCGCGGTAGCCAACGGTCAACCCGCGGTCGAGGTGGAATTTCAACTCGGCTTCCGAGCGGCTCAGGTCGCCGTCCGTGTCGGTCCACTCCGCCCCGGCGAGGGGGGCAACAGTCACGTCGACGCCCTCAGCGGAGAAAGCGGCACCATCGGCAAGGGCGTCTTGGTCGATGGCCTCATTGGATTGCAACTCGATCAAAGTGCCCGACAGTTTGATGCCGCCGGTCTTGCCCGCCATCACGAGGCTCGGATCGCCTTCGTTGGTGCGGCTGAACTGACAGATCGCCTCAGCGCCCAGCACACTGTCTACATCCTCTGCGGTCAATGCTGCCGGGTCGACCGCGGCCACATCAGCCGACGACAGCGCCTCTTCCACCGTGCCGATCTCCGCCGGAGATGTCGCTTTGCCAAGCTCGGGGTCAACCGCATCGCCGTTCTCTTCGATATCGGCGATCAGGCTGCGCATCTCGGCGATTTCCTTGCGCTGAGCCGCAATGATGTCATCGGCCAGTTTGCGCACACGCGGGTCGGAAAGCTCTGCCCGCTCCGAGGTCATGATTGCGATCGAATGGTGCGGGATCATCGCGCGCATATAGCTAGTATCGCCGACCGTGACCTGGCTGCGGACCAGCCAAAGGGTGAGCGCAAAAACCACGACGGACCCGATATAGATGGCGATGTTTATGGCTTTGTTCGAATACATAGAGAGCATGAAACTAAGCATGATGACCGCCATCACCGCCCCCATCAGCAGCGCCATATAGGTCCGCGTTTCGCTGAAAAAGACATGTTCGAAGGCGTAGGTGTTGAGATACATCAGGCCAAACATCACGATGGTGGATGTCGCGATCATTGCAGCGAAACGCCAATAGGACATGGGTGTCTCCTTTATCAACTTTATGCGCGATGCCTTTGGCTCCGTGGCAATCAGCCCCATGGAAGGCTATGATCACCAGCGCCAATGCGGGCCTTTGCGACGCGCCGGCAGAATGCGAATGGGGCGGCCCCAGATACCCCCCTGTGGTATGTTAACCGGCCACATTCGTCATAGTTCCGATAGGTGGAGGCATCATACGTGGAAGCAAAGCAAAACAAGGCAGCGATCCTCAAGCGGCTGGCGCGGTTGGAAGGGCAATTGCGCGGCGTCACGCGGATGGTCGACGAAGGGCGCTATTGCGTCGACGTGCTGGTGCAAACCGCCGCCGTCCGCTCGGCCCTGCGCGCCGTGGAGCGCTTGGTGATCGAAGACCACGCCAACCACTGTATGGAAGAGGCGATCCTCTCAGGCGACCGTGAAGAACAGCGGCAGAAGTTTCGTGAGTTGGTTGCTTTGCTGGAAAAGGCGCGGGACTGACGGGCGCTCCCTTTCCCAGTCCGGTCACACCCCTCCCGTCAGCCGCGAATATAGCCCGTTGCGCCTGCAAAGACTGTCATGCGTGCCGGTCTCGACCTTGCGCCCGGCATCCATAACAACGATCTGATCGGCATGCTGCACCGTCTCCAAACGATGCGCGATGATCAGGGTCGTGCGCCCCTGTGACAGCCGCAGGAGCGCTGCTTGAATGTCCCTCTCCGTCTCACGGTCGAGGGCAGAGGTGGCTTCGTCCAGTATCAGCACCGGCGGGTTCTTCAGGAAAGCCCGGGCGATGGCGACACGCTGCTTTTGCCCACCCGACAGCATCACGCCCCTTTCGCCTACGATGGTTTCCAAGCCTTCGGGCAAGGCGGCCACCAGCGTGCTCAACTGGGCATTCTCAACCGCGGCTTCAAGTTCCGCCGCCGTGGCATCCAATTTCCCATAGAGGATATTCTCCCGCAAGGTGGAGCCGAACAGGAACACATCCTGAGACACGAGCCCAATCTGCGAGCGCAGGCTTTCCAGCGTCATATCGGCAATATCAACGCCGTCGATGGTGATCCGCCCGCCCGAGGGGGTGTAGAACCGCGGCAGCAGCGCCAGAAGCGTGGTCTTGCCCGCGCCCGAGGGGCCGACAAAAGCGACGGTTTCTCCGGCGTTCACGGTCAGGCTCACCCCATGCAGGATCGGCAGCGGGCTGTCATAGGCGAAAGAGACGTCCTCGAAGCACACGGTGCCTTGGGTGATGGTCACGGCGCGCGCATCGGGCCGGTCGGCGACGTCGCGCTCGGTCTCTAGCAATTCGGTATAGCGTTGAAACCCCGCAATGCCGCGGGGGTAAGTCTCGATCACGGCGGCAATTTTTTCCAGCGGTCGGAAAAAGACGCTGACCAGCAACAGAAAGCCGACAAAGCCCCCGGTGCTGAGCGATCCTTGGAGCACAAATCCCGCCCCAGCGACCATTACCACGACCTGCACGAAGCGCAGCCCCATGTAGTGGATCGCGCTGGCCTTGGCCATGATTGCATAGGCCGACAGTTTGGTATCGCGATAGGCGGCATTGTCGCGGGCAAAGAGCGCCTCCTCATGCCCCTCATTGGCGAAGGCTTGCACCACCCTAATGCCGCTGACCGCCTCTTCGAGGCGGACGTTGAACGCCCCTACCCGAGCGTAAATTTCGCGCCAAGAGCGGGTCATGCGCGCGCCATAGACGGCCACCACCCAGACCATCATCGGCACGATCACCACGGTGATCAGGGCAAGGGTGACATGCAGATTGATCATCAACACAAAGGCGCCGACGAAGGTGACCATGGCGATGAACAGGTCTTCGGGCCCGTGGTGCGCGACCTCGCCGATCTCTTCCAGATCGCGGGTGACCCGAGCGACAAGCTTGCCGGTGCGTGCCCGGTCATACCAGCGCCAAGACAGTCGGGTCAGATGCGAAAAAGCGCGGCGGCGCATTTCGGTCTCGATCTCGATCCCCAGACGGTGCCCCCAATAGATCACCACCCCCATCAGCGCGGTATTGACCAGATAGACCAAGAGCAGCCCGATCGCGGCCAGAACGGTCAGCCGCAGATCGCCAAGCGGCAGCAGGTGGTCGATAAAGGCGGTAATGGCGAGCGGGAAGGCAAGTTCCAGCAGGCCGGACAGAACGGCAGAGCCGAAATCGACCCAGAATAGGCGCATATGGGGGCGGTAGTATTGGAAAAACTGGCGTAACATGGGCTGGCTTTCGACGGGGAGGGAGAAGAGAGAGGTGAGAGGGAGAGGCGCTCAGGTGGGGTGGACCACCGGGCTCGGGCTGGTCTCGATCACCTGCATGGGCAGGCCATAGATGCGCTGCAATGCATGCGGGTCGAGCAGGTGCTGCACCGGTCCTTCCAGCGCGACGCGACCACCGTCGAGGGCGATGACATGGTCGCAAAACCGCACCGCCATATTGACGTCATGCAGCACCACCACCGCCGAAAGCGCACCGGCGTCGACGGTTTTTCGCAACAGCGTCAGCACATCGATCTGATGGGCGACATCCAGCGCCGAGATCGGCTCGTCCAAGAGCAGGCTCCGCGCGCCTTGGGCCAGCATCATGGCGATCCAAGCGCGCTGTCTTTCGCCGCCCGACATGGTGTCGACCATCTGCCCGCGCTTGTGCTCAAGCCCGCATTGCGCAATGGCGCTGTCGATCATGCGCCGATCCTCCGGCCCCAACCGGCCCAAGGCTCCGCGCCAAGGGTAGCGGCCTAGTGCCACCAGTTCCTCCAGCAGTAGCCCCTCGGTGGGCGGCGTGACCTGCGGCAGAAAGGCCAGATCGCGGGCGAAATCGCGAGATTTCCAAGCGCGCAGATCGCGCCCGCCATAGCGGATGCTGCCGGTATTGGGGCGGGTTTGCGCCGCCAGCATTTTTAGCAGTGTCGATTTGCCCGATCCATTGCGCCCGACCAGCGCCGTGATCCCCGTCTCGATCCGCAGGGAAAGGTCATCGACCAACCGTCGTCCGGGCACGTCGAAGGTGATATGATCAAGCGTAAAAAGGCTCATGCGTGTCTCCGTCCGAGCAGGGCCAAGAACAGCCAGGGCGTGCCGACCAGCGTGGCGAAAAGCCCCAGAGGCAGGTCGTAGGGGTAGCTGGCGGTGCGAGCCCCAAAGGCGGCGAGGCTCATCAGCAGCGCGCCCAGACACCAACTGGCGGCGAGGAATGGGGCGGGCCTCAGCAGGCCGAGGCCGCGGGCGATATGCGGGGCCATCAAACCGACAAAGCTGACCGGTCCGACCAGCACGCTTGCGGCCCCGGTGGCCAGCCCGGCGGCCATGACGACCGCGAGCCTTGCGGTGCCAAGCGGCATTCCCAGCCCCCGCGCAATCCCCGCTCCGAGCGGCAGGATGTCGAACCAGCGTGCAAAGAGCAGCGCCGCCATCAGGGCCACGACCGCCAATAGCGACAGCGCCACCGCCCCGGCCAGCGTTACCCGCGTGGTGCTGCCCGCAAGCCAGCCCAGCAGGGTCCAGGCCCGGGGATCGCCCGAGGCCATGATTGCCGCCAGCAGGGCCGAGGCGAATGCACCGATCGCCAGCCCCGCCAAGAGCAGACGCGCCGGGGCCATGTCGCTGCGCGCGGCATAGGCGGACAGCAGGAACAGCGTCGCCACCGCCCCGCAGGAAGAGCCGATTGCCAGCGCCAGTGGCGAGGGCGCGGGCACCGCAAAGAGGGTGGCCGCATAGCCAAGCGCGGCACCGCCGGTCACGCCCAGAACCTCGGGCGCGGCCATTGGGTTTGCCGTCACCCGTTGCAAAGCGGACCCCGAAAGGGCCAAGAGCGCTCCGGCAGCGGCGGCGGCCAGAATGGCGGTGGCGCGCAACGGCAGGAAGGTCGTCGCAATCGCGCCGGATATTACGCTCCAGCCATCAGGCCCGCGGGTGCCGAAAAGGCTGAGCAGGGCCATGACGACCGTCGCACCGACCAGCATGGCAACCCGCTGCCACGGGTGCCGCGCGCGGGCGGAAAAGCTGTCGTTGCGTTCGGCGTCAGGCGGAACGATGTTGCGCAAGCGCGGCAGGAGCGCGATGAGAAGCGGGCCGCCAAGCAACCCGGTCAGCGCGCCCGTGGGCAACTCCGGCAGCCCCAACGCGGCAAGGGCCATCAGACCGCTGTCCACCAGCGCCAGCAGCAGTGCACCTGCAAGCGGTGCGGCCAGCAGTACCTGCGCCACGCTGCGTGCCCCCAGACGGCGGGCCAAGGCGGGGGCCGCAAGGCCGACAAAGCCGACCAGCCCCACCTCGGCAGAGACCATGGCCGAAAGGAACACCGCCAATGCCAGCGCCGCGACACGGATGGCCCCGACCTGCGCGCCAAGGGCCTTGGCCGTCGCCCCGCCAAGGCTCAGGACCAGCAAGGGGCGCAAAAGCAGCGCAGCCCCTGCCGCTCCAAAAAGCAACACCACGGCAAGCCGTGCCACCCCGTGCCAACTGTCTTGTGACAACGCCCCGCCGTTCCAGATGACCAGAGACAGCAGGTAATGCCCCTGCCCCAGCGTCAGGGCGGTAGAGATGGCAGAGGCAAGCATGCCCACCAGCATTCCCGCGATGGTGACCGTGACAGGGGCAAAGCCGCGCCGCGCGCCCAAGGCCATGACGACAAGCGCCGCCAGACCGCCCCCCGCCAGTGCCACGGGACCGGGGCCAAGGGCCAACATCTGCGGCCAAAGAAGCGTGGCGCAGACCAGCGCAAGCTGCGCGCCAGAGGCCACGCCCAGCGTTGTGGGGTCGGCCAGCGGATTGCGCAGCACCGCCTGCATCAGCGCCCCCGACAACCCCAGAAGCGCCCCGATCAGCAGCGCGATCACCGCCCGCGGCATCAGCCCGAAAGCAAAGAGGATCTGTGCGGGCGACAGGTCTTGCGGCCCTGAAAAGGGCAGCACCCATTGCCCGGCGGGCAGCGCCTTGAGCGCGGCAAGGGACCAAAGGCAAGCCGCAGCCAGCCCGGCCACAAGGGGCAGTGTCGAGACGCGATGCGGGATCATGCAGCGTCCAGCGCGGTCACAAGATGGGTGGCGAAACGCAGCGCGGAGGGCGCGCCGCCAAAGGGCATGCGATCGGGCAGATAGGCCACCCGACCGGCCCGCACAGGCGGCAGGGCGGCCCAAAGCGCACTTTGCGCAAGCGCGCGTCGCGCGACAAGCGGCACCGGGCCCGCGACGACCAGTTGCGCATGGGGGAAATCGACCAGTTTCGCCAGCGGGACCGGTGCATTGAAGCCAAACTCGGTATCGCCGCCCCAGGCATTGGTCAGCCCGATCCGTGGCAGCACCCCGCCGTACAGGCTGTCGGAACCATAGATCTGCACATGGCGCGCATCCCCCACGGTCATCACCAGACAGGGCCGTCCCGCAAAGCGTGTCGCGCGGGCGCGCAGGGCATCAAAGGCGGTCTCATAGTCCCGCCGCACCCGGTGGCCATTTGCCCCGCGGTCCAATTGTATCGCCAAGGTTTCCAGCGCTGACAGGGCCTTTGGCAAGGCCGGTTCGGTCGGGATGAACATGTTTTGGGTGATCACCGGGGCGATGCGGCCAAGCTGCGGTTCCACGAAACTGTAGAAATTCGACGACAGGATCAGGTCGGGGGCGACAAGGCTCAGCGCTTCGAGGTTGGGGCTGCCGCGCAGCCCCACATCCGCGCAGCCCGCGGGCAGCGCTACCGCCGCGCCGCGGAGGAACTGCCGCTTCTCCGCCACCGCCGCCAGCGGCAGGTCAAGAGCCACAGCCGTTTCCGCCATCGCCCAATCAATCGCCGCAACCCGCGACACCCCCCAGGCGCGCGCGCGCGATGCCACAAGAGCGCAGGCTCCTGTGGCAATGAATGCGCGACGCGTCAGGGGGCTCGACTTCACCACTTCTTGGACAGCGTCGCCGAGAAGGTGCGCCCGTCCCCATAGTAGGTGGAGAAGTAGCCCACGGAGGATACATAAGCCTCATCGGTCAAGTTGGTCACATTGACCTGCAACTCGGTCCCGTCATTGAAATCATAGGACACGGCGGCATCCAGCAGGGTTACAGCGTCGAGTTGGTTGGCATTGGCGTTGAACGCATAGCGCTCCCCGATGTAGCGCGCCCCTGCCCCGATGGTCAGCCCGGCAAGCGGCCCGGCCTGAATTTCCTTGGAGGCCCAGAGCTTGAAGGTATGCGCAGGCGTCAAACCCAACTCATTGCCATCTTCGTCGCCGCCAATGATCTCGCTGTCGGTATAGGAATAGCCGCCTGTCAGGCTCCAACCGTTGACAAGATTGGCCCGGCCTTCCAACTCAAGCCCACGCACCCGGGACTTGCCCACCTGCTCGTAGCTTCGGACCCCGGCGCCATTTTGCACATAGACCGCGCGGTTCTTCTCTTCCAACTGGTAGAGGGCTGCCGACACATAGGCGTCTACCGTGGCGGGCAGGTATTTCATGCCGATTTCCCACTGTTCCCCCGTTGTCGGCTCAAGCGCGCTGCCGGTATCGCCGGGTTCCGCGAAGCTTTGGAAAGAAGTGCCGTAGGACAGATAGGCCGAAAGACCGTTGTCCCAGACATGGCCAAGGCTGGCCTGCCCGGTGGTCGCGCTGTCGTCGCGCGTCAGATCGACCGTGCCGGGAAAATCGCCGGACCCCGGCACCGAATAGAGCGTTTCGGACTGCCCTTCGGACTTGTTACGGTCATGGCGCAGGGCCAGACCCGCGCGCCAATTGCCATAGTCGATCTCATCGCTGACATAGAAACCGGTTTGCTGCACCGTCACATTCTTGTTGGCGTACCAACTTGCGCCGTTACGCTCTGGCGTGATCGGACTGTAATCGGGATTGGCAAAGTCGATCTCTTGCTGACCGTAGTGGAACAGGCTGACGGCGGATTCCTCGAACCTGCGCGCATCCACGCCAAAGGTGAGGTTATGGCGCAGGTCACCTGTATAGGCCGCCCCTTCAAGGCGCAGGTCCACCGCATAGGAGGTCACATCTTCGTCCTGCAACAGCTGGGTGCGGGAAACATTCGTTCCGTTGACCGCGCCGACGGACAGGTTCGAATAGGACCAGTCAAACTTGGTGATCCCCGCATTGCCCACAAGCCGCCACCCGCTGTCGAATTCATGCGTGATCTGGGTTCCGATGTTGAGTGTCTTGCGGTCGCCGTATTCCAGCGCCTCATTGCCGAAGTAGAAATCGCGCAGGGTTTCATCGGATGCGGTGCCGATCAGACCATTGGGCGCGCCCGAAGGGGAATCCGGGTCGTCATCCTGATAAGAGAGCAGAAACTCCGCCGTGGTGGCATCTGTCGGACGGTACTTCGCGGCGAAGCCGAGGTAGGCGCCCGGGTTGTCGTATTCGTCGATGCCCAGAACGCGATTGCCCGCCTTTCCGACAATGCGATAGGCCAGCTTTTCGTTGACCACGCGGTTCGCGTCGCCGAACGCATAGTAAGAGCCGTTGCTGTCGGTGTGCAGACCGGCCTCATTCGTGTCACCATCGAATTGAGCCCGCTTTTGGATCAGGTTCACCAGACCTGCCGGAGACCCCGACCCGTAGAGGACGGAGTTCGGCCCGCGCAACAGCTCGACCCGCTCCATTCCGTAAAGATCAAGCGAGGGCGCACCGTAGTTCGGGCGCGTGGAACGGCTGAAAGGAAGCCCGTTGAGGTAGATCTGGTTTTGCAAACCCGCCCCCCGAACCGAGATCGAATCGAACCGCGGGTCGGCCCCATAAGCCTCGGTCACCACGCCCGCGGAATAGCCGAGTGCCTCGGACAGGTTGTTGGCCGCCGTGTCCTCGATCTGATCCGTGGTCACGACCGTGATCGACGACGGCGTTTCCAGCAAGGATCGCCCGCTCTTGGTCGAGGCCGTCGTGCCCGCCGCGTAGCCGACAACAGGGCCGGTCGGGGCTTCTTCGGACTGGGTGACAATTTCGCCGAGGTCTACGGCATCCTGTGCGGCGGCAACACCTGCCGACACGGCCAATACGCTGGTGCCCAGCATCAGGAAGAATGTGGATTTCATGTTCTCATATCCGTCTGTGAATTTCCCGAGCGAATAACTCAACTATTTCGACGCGTCTTGAACGTTTCCGCCGTCATTTGCCTCAATCCGTTGCAAAGGAACTATTGCGTCTGGCGGCGCCATTGTGAGGGCGACAGACCGACCGAGCGTCGAAAGACCCGCGAAAGGTGGGATTGATCGGAAAAGCCGGTTGCCACCGCAATATCGGCAAGTGGGCGCTGCTGGTCGGCCATCATTTCCTTTGCGGCAACGACGCGGCATTCGGCGATCCAACGCTGCGGCGACATGCCCGTCGTTTGCTTGAACGTCCGGCCAAACCAGCTTTCGGAAAGCCCCGCCACATGCGCCAGTTCCGCGACACTGACGGCCCGAAAGATATTCTTGGCCATATGCCGCTGCACTGCCGACATGAGTTGCGGCGTCAACCCACCAGACGCAGGCGCCGCGGTGTCGAGAGGCGGTGCCACGACGGCCCCCAAGAGCGCCTGCAGCAATCCGTCCAGAACCAACGTACCGCGCTGCGGTGCCTCGACTTCACGCGCGGCCAGCCGGGCGAGGGTCAGCAAAATACTGTCGTCGCCTGCAAAAATGGGGCAGCGCGGCAAACTGGAAAGGCCACTGGCGCTCAGCCGCGCTTGCAAGGCGGCCGCGTCGAAATGAAAGTCGATATGGCTGAGCCTCTGTGCCTTAGCAAGCTTGCTCCAGAGCGGGACGCCGGCAGGCACGAAAAAGGCGCGCAGCCCGGTCCCATCGGCCCCTTCCTCGGAGGTTCGCAATTGGATCGAGGGCGGCACATCGTCGAGAAACACGACGAGCCGCGGATCGGGCGCGATGTAATACCCGCCCCCGCCCCGCTTACCGGAGACGTGCCACACATCCGCGATAGCCCCTGAAAGCGGCCTGAACTTCAAGGGTTTGAGGGTGTGAAGGTCTCTTGTCCGCGCCTCCATACGAGGGATGAAGGCCCGCGCGTTGCGCAGTTCAGACAGTGAGGACGTCGGCATGAGGATGACATTTCTGGCAGATCAGAGGATTGCCCGAATTCCTGACTAATTTTATAAGAAATGTCAAGAAGACCGGTTAAGGTGATATTACTTGGCCTCCGACAGGGACGCGGTGCCTCACAGACCCGAAAATATGACCGTTCGACAAGGCCGGGTCTTTTCATCATCATGACACCCGCGACAGATCATTCCGAACCAAAGAGGCTTTCATGAAAACGCGCAAACTGGGACAGAACGGGCCGGAGATCAGCTGCGTCGGATATGGCGCCATGTCATTTTCCGACATGTACGGCCCCACCGACGAGGGCGAAAGCCATGCGATCTTGGATAGCTGCCGCGATCTTGGCATCACCCATCTGGACAGCGCGAATATCTATGGCATGGGCCGATCCGAAAGCGCCATCGGCAGCTACCTGAAGGCCAACCCGGGCGCGCGCAAAGACTTCGTGATCGCCACCAAGGCGACGATCACCCGCGACGACGATGGCAACCGGATCCTCGACAACTCCGCCGCGCATCTCGAAGCGGAGTTGGACAAATCGCTTCAGCGCCTCGGCGTGGACTGTGTCGATCTGTTCTACGCTCATCGTAGGGATCCACGGTTTAGCCCTGAGGAAACGGCGGCCAATCTGGGCCGTCTGGTCGAAAAAGGAAAAACAAGGGCGATCGGACTGTCCGAAGTCTCTCCCGCCACGCTGAGACGCGCCCATCGGGCCTATCCGATTACGGCGGTCCAATCCGAATATTCCTTGTCGACCCGCGCCCCGGACCTCGGTCTGGTGCAGGCTTGCTCGGAACTGAGTGTCGCCATGGTTGCCTTCTCTCCGGTCGGGCGGTCTTTGCTGACCGACAATCCAATCCCCAAGGACCGCATTTCGCAACTGCCCTTCCTATCGGGCAACCCCCGTTTCGTAGAGCCGAACCTGAGCGAGAACCTCGCCATCACGGACAGGTTCCGCGCCTTGGCAACAGAGATGGAGACTTCGGCAGCCGCACTCGCCATAGCCTGGCTCTTGAGTAGGGGCGAGCATGTTATCCCGATTCCCGGCACCCGTTATCCGGCACATTTGCGGGAGTGTGCCGCGGGCGCGGAACTGGCGCTTTCGGCCAGCGATCTTGAGCAGATCGAGGCGGTCCTGCCCGTGGGCTGGGCCCATGGAGACCGCTATTCAGAGGCGCAGTGGCAGGGGCCGGAACGCTATTGTTAGGGCGCCTCATCGCCAAACGGGGTCTCGCGGGGGCGGCAATGTCCCCCTGCCCTTGCGCCCACGCGATCACCATCTACCCTTTTGAAGATGGAGACCTCGGACAAAAAGCCCGTCAGAAAGCAATACCACTCTCGGAAAGTCGGATCTGACTTACACATTTGGGACGTGCACCGGCTGATGCGCGCGGCGCGTTGGTTAGAGGTGCAGATGGTATCGCCCGACGCTATTGCCGAGGCGGATGAGAATTGGTGGTATGGCGGGGCCGATGCCATACCCACCCCACGATCAATTGCGGGCCACCTATCCCTGATCGGCGACCTCGATCCCCGGCATCCGATTATCCTTTGTGCCGATGGTCGGTTGATGGATGGAATGCACCGTGTCGTGAAGGCGATTGCAGAGGGCCGCACCCAGATCCCGGCGGTGCGCTTCGCCAAGACCCCGCCGCCTGACTTCGTGAACCGCCCCCTCGACAGCCTACCTTACGACGACGAGACGATCTGACCGGTTTGACGCCAGCGCAGGCTCCGTGGCGCGAAGCCAATCACCCCATCACCCCAGATAAATCTGTCCCGCCGGATATTTGACCTTTGGCACGTTGCGGGTGGCAAGGAAGAAGCCGATTGCCAGGGGGCCGACCCGCCCGACGAACATGATCGTCATGATGATGAAGCGCCCAATGCCATCCAGCTCTGCCGTAATGCCCCGCGACAGGCCGACCGTTCCAAAAGCGGAAGTGACCTCAAAGGCGATATCGGTGAACTGGCCGTCATGGTTGATGGTCATGACGAATACCCCCGTCAGGACCAGCAGCATGGAAATGGTCGTCAGGGCCAAGACCTTCATCACCTCATCCAGCCCCAAGGACCGGCCAAAGGCATGCAGTGTTGTCTGACGCCGAAAAAATGCGATCGTGGCAAGCAGCAGGACAAAGAGCGTGGTCACCTTGATGCCACCCGCCGTTGAGGTGCTGCCGCCCCCCACCAGCATCAGCGTCATGGTCAGCAGGGAGGTGCTGTCATGCATCCCGCCGGTGTTGATCGTGTTGAAACCAGCGGTCCGCGGCGTGGTGCCTTGAAACCAACTTGCCCATAGTTTCTCAACGACACCCAAAGGGCCGAGGGTTTCAGGGTTGCCCCATTCCAGAAGGCCAAACATGACACTGCCCCAAGTGATCAGTAGTGCCGTGCCAACCAGCATCAGCTTGGAATGCAGGGTCAGTTTGCGCCAACTCCGGTTGCGATAGACATCGCCGACCACGATAAACCCAAGCCCGCCAAGGATGAAAAGCGCAGGGATCACCAGATTGATGATCGGGTTTCCCACCCACTGCGACAGGCTGTCGGGGTGCAGGGCAAACCCGGCATTGTTGAAGGCGGAAATGGAATGAAAGACCGCCTCCCACAGCCCGGCCCAGCCGAACTCAGGCACAAAGACAAGGGCCAAAAGCGCGGCACCTACCGCCTCGCAAGCGATGGCGATGATCAAGATCATACGCGCAATATAGGACAGGTTCGACAGGGATGTCTGGTTCAAATCCTCGCGCAGGATCAGCCGTTGCGGCATGCCGATGGGAATACCAAGCGCCCCCAGCAACAGCACCGCAAAGGTCATCAGGCCAAGACCGCCAAGCTGAATCAATGCCGCAATCACCGCTTGACCAAAGCCCGTGAATGCCGCCCCGGTGTCGGCAAGCACCAGCCCGGTGACCGTCACCGCAGAGGTCGAGGTAAAAAGCGCCTCGCCCAGACCGATGTCACCGTGATGCGAAATCGGCAGCCACAGCAGAACGGCTCCCAGAATGATAAACGCCATGTAATAGAGCGACAAAAGCGCAGGCGGCGGCATCCGCAGGGTCTTTTTCCGCCGCAGGAGGGACCGAACTGACAGGGCCATTGTCAGAGGCTGGCCGAAAAGCTGTGCAGGTCTTTGCGCTGGCCCAACAGCAAGAGCAGATCATCGCGCTGCAACTGGCATTCATCTCCATCCTGCCCGATGAATTCGCTCCCTCGCATCACGCCGATGCAGCGCAGATTATAGGTTTTCCCATGCGGCAGTTCGGTCAGACGCCTGCCCTCAAGGCTTTCGGGAATACGAAAGTTCACCACATGGTATCCGTTGCCGAGGCTGACATAGTCCCGCAAGAGCGGGTTGTGCAGGATCTGGGCGATATGCTGGCCAATCTCGACCTCGGGATGCACGATCCTGTCCACGCCGAGCTTTTTCAGTATTCGGTGATGGGTGCGGGTCGTGGCCTTGGCCCAGACGACCCGAACGCCCACGAGCTTAAGGTTCATCGCCGATAGAATGCTGGCCTCTAGGTCCGACCCCATGGCCACCACGGCGGTATCACAGTCCCCAAACCCGGCATCACGGAGCGCGGCATCATCGCGGGCGTCCACGATCATGGCCTGCGAAAGGGTATCGGCGAGGTTGGCAACGCGCGCCTCCGAGATGTCGATGCCGATGACATGGTTGCCGAAACGTTGCAATTCCTTCGCAACGGAGCTTCCGAAGTTGCCCAAACCAACGACACCAAAGGTGCGTCTTTTGATTTTCGTCACGTTACTGTCCATCCAATCTGACTGTCGCGGACCATTGCGGCAACGCAGAATGATGTCAATGAAAGGGGCATCCTGAGGTTTCGCAGGCCATTTGCCGCGCGTTTCCCTCTTTCGCGCACATTGGCTGTGTGAAACCGCATGATGAAGGCGGCATGTGGTTGATGTATCGAACCTCCAGCACAACCACGCGAGGGTTCAATGATACGAAATACTGCCGCCAGCTACGGGCGCGTCGCCCGTTTTTTTCACTGGAGCATTGCGCTTTTGGTCTTGCTCGACTTAGGGCTCGGGGTAGCGGGAAAATATACGCCGCGTTCCGGTGACACCGTCGGGTTCCTTCAGCTGTTGTATTCGACCCACAAGACCATCGGGGTTACCGTCTTGGCGCTCGCCGTGCTGCGTGTGATCTGGGCCGTGACGCAACCGCGCCCCCTGCCCCTTCACCCCGAACGCCGCCTTGAAACCTTTGCCGCCGAGACAGCCCATTGGGTATTATACGCGGCTATCTTCCTATTGCCCCTGTCCGGCTGGGTGATCCATTCGGCAGAGGTCGGCTTTGCGCCGATCTGGTGGCCCTTTGCCCAAGACCTGCCGTTCATTCCAAAATCAGAGCGTTTGGCGGAACTGGCGGCCAATGTTCACTGGATCGCGGGGATCGTATTGGCGGCCACCGTCGCGGCGCATATTGGCGGGGCCCTCAAGCATGCTTTGATCGACCGGGACAGTACTTTGGCCCGCATGTGGAACGGCCGGGCCGCCGGGGATGCGAAGGCCGCCCACGCGGGCAAGGCCGCCTCGACCCTTGCCGCGATGGGGGTTTGGGCGATTGCAATCGGCGGGGCACTTACCGTCTTTGCTCCCGCGCATGAGGGCGAGATAGCCGCAAGGCAGCCCGCGCAAAGCACAGCAGGTTGGGTGGTGCAGGAGGGTCGCCTGGCTATCTCGGTCACCCAAATGGGGGCCGAGGTAACGGGTGGTTTCGCAAATTGGGATGCCCGTATCGAATATGACCCCGACAGCGGCGCGGGAACTGTGAGGGCGGTCATCGACACCACTTCCCTCAAGCTGGGATCGGTGACAGAGCAAGCGAAAGGCCCAGAGTTCTTTGATGTCGCAACCCATGACAAGGCGGTGTTCGAAGGCGACATTCGGCGGGTCGGGGGATCGAACCACAGTGCCGCAGGGGCGCTGACCTTGGTCGGGCAGACCGTGCCCGTCACCCTTGATTTCGACCTCGATCTGGCAGACGACAGGGCCACCGTGTCTGGCAGCACAGCTCTGGACCGCCGCGATTTCGGCATGGGGGCGGGCTATCCGGATGAAAGCACCGTCGGGTTCAGCGTGACAGCCCTCATCGAACTTGTCGCAACCAAAGCGGAATAGGCCAGAGGCTGCCTGAACGAAGAAGGGCCGCCCCAACGCTTGGGCGGCCCTTGAATTGCTGCGGCGAATGCCGGTTACTCGGCGGGAACCATGGCTTCGATCGAGATGTCGATGGCAACTTCATCGCCAACAAACGGGGCAAACTGGCCCATATCGAAGTCAGACCGCAACAGCGTGGTCGTGGCATCAAAGCCCGCCCAGGGCCGGTTCTCCATCGGGTGGTCGGCCATTTGGTTCAGCTTGGCGTCCAGCACCACAGATTTCGTGATCCCGTTCAGCGTCAGATCGCCGGTGATCAAACCGGTATCCTCACCCGTCACTTCGATCTTTGTCGACTTGAAGGTCACCACTGGGTTCGCTTCGGCGCCGAAGAAATCCTCTGTCAGAAAATGCGCTTCGCGGGCGGGCCAGCCGGTAATGAGGCTTTCTGCGGGGAAGGAAACGGCAACACTTGAGGCCGCGGGGTCTTCTGCGTCCAGTTCAATGCTGCCCTCGAACCCGGAGAACATGCCTGTGGTGGTGGAAAAGCCCAGGTGATTGTAGCTAAAGACGATCTGGCTATGCGACGGGTCGAGCATATAGGTCACGGTTTCAGCCTGTGCCGCCGCCGCGAGCGTTGCGGCCACAGCCGTCGAGAGAAGGACGTTCTTCATATCGGTTTCATTCCCTGATTTAGGTGCATTCATTACGCTCCTTGGGATAAGCACCCTGCGGAATTGCAGCAACTCTCAACCGTCAACATCTCCTGTGCGTAATCGAACAGGCATGCGAGGGGGGGAGCGCTCGACTTCTGGCCAGAAAAAGCGAAAGACACATCGCGACAGCACAGGCCGCGCGGGCGATGACTGGTTTGTGGGGACAGCATCGGGTTTGAGACCAAAAAGACCACCGGGCGAGAACCCGATGGTTTTTTTGGTTTCATAGCGGTCAAAACTTCAGGCGTAATGGGCTAGAATTGCTTTCAGTCACACAATAGTCAGAGAAAGCAGATGAATGCGCAAAATCAATCACTTCCGATTCGGCGCCAGGAATCCATAAACATTTTCAACAACTTGCCGGACACGATTTCCAGAGTGAAAGCATATGCCTGCGCAGAAACCAAAAAACTGCGCAGCATCAGCGACTTAGCTCGCGTTGACATCCGGGCGCCAGCATCCAGGCATGAAAAAACCCGCGCCGAAGCGCGGGTTTCTCAAAGACTGAATTGTCTTGGACGATCAGGTGCCGATGGCGGCCCGGAACGGCTTGTCCCTCCGGAACATCCTCTCGTAGCTTTCATGGGTGAATGGTGTCGCCAGCTGGTTCATTCCGGTTTTCTCGCACCAGGCCGCCACGAAATCCGACCGCTCAACCACCCCTTCCCTCCTGGCAACGGCAAGCGCTACAGCATCGACGACCATGTCGATGACCAATCCCCACCGGAATGCGCCGGCAGTCGCAAGGCGGTGCAGGAAATCTCCCGTCGGTAGACTCGCATCGACATCGAGCCCCGCGCTGATGGCGTAGCTCCCGACGATTTCATTGAGGGTTTCGTAGTCCTGCGCTGGATGCCCGGGCGCACTGCTCAGATCGATTTCCTGGAACTCGATCCTAGTCATCAGTCGATCGAGCTGTGGCTCGCGCTGCACGTAGTCTCCCAGTTCCGGAACACCCGAAAGGATCAACATGAGCGGCCAGTCGTGTGACTTCATGAGCGTCTTGAACGCATCCAGGACGCTCAGAACCTCGGCATCCGACTTTCCGCGCATGATATGCTGCGCCTCGTCGTAGTAGATCCCGATGACGCCCTGGAGCTTGGCCTGCTTGATGACCAGATCCCAGATCTCAAACTGGGTCCGGCGCGTCTTGTTCGTAATCGGATAGCCCAAGGCGTGAAGCGTCTTGCGGCCAAGGTCCTTCCAGGACCCTTTCGCCTCAAGCACGCAGCTTGCAAACCGCGCGTCCTTGCCGTCTGGCAAGAGAACGGCGGTCCCGTTGAAGCGGTTCAGCATGTCCGAGATCTCGGCGGTCTTGCCAGAACCAGACAGCCCCGTCACAAGGAGGCTACGTGCCTCGAAGCCCTTCCCGGAGCGCAGACGCCCCAAGTGACGACTGAAGAGCTGCGCGAAGGTCTGCTGAAGTTCCTCGCCCCTGGCGAGCGGGAAGTGCCGCTGCGCCAGGTCCGCATTCAGGTTTGCCAACGAGGGAATGATGAAGGGGTTGGTCACAGTTTGCTATCCTTGATGGGGCCGAAGGTCATGGCCTTGATGTCGTCAGGGTCTGGCGCCGAAGTTGCCCCGGTCTCTGAGGGCCCATCCGCCTGTCCAGCGAACCGCGGCGACGATGTACTCGCCCTAGGAGGCGTCGAAGCGGATGGCGGTTTAGACGGAGCCGTACCGGCCGGGCGTGCCGGCACCACACCCGATGCGCGCCCCCTGCTCATGAGCTGCCCGGGAGCAGCAGTGGCGCCGATGTAGGCGGCGGGGCGCGCTTCCACTTGGTGAAGCTTGTCAGCGCGACGCCTGAGCTGCTCGATTTTCCGGTAGCTCAGGGGATCACGAGAATCTGGGAAGAAGCCGGATTCGGTTGCGCGGCGCTGCATGGCTTCGCTCAGGTTCTCCTCATGAAGAACACGCAGGCTGGGATTGGATGCCATTGCGTTCTCCATGATCTCGATGGCCTCTTCGAGCGATTGATCCTTGAAAATCGTCATGCTCAAACGGGTCTCCGCGACCTCCTCGACACCCTCTGCGGTGACATAGACCTTGCGAAGATCGTCTGGATCGAGATGCACGGTGACCTCTTTCGCGGTGCCGGCCGCCAAGTCTTGAAGTGCCTTCGAGTTGAATGGGATGTTGAATGCCCTCACGCCTTCGGATGTCGTGGTTGCCCGGACTTTTTCACCTAGGTGCAAACAACGGCTTCGCTGGGAGGGCGCCTCAATAGGCCCATAGCGCCGCAGGGCTTCTTCCCGTTTCTGACGAGGGGTCGCGCCAAACATCCCAGTGCCACGGTGCGGACGGAAGGGGTATTCATCGACGAAGTACCGCGTGATCGTTCCGTAGAGCTGATCGTGGCTGAGTTCGGCAGATCCCTTGGGATCATAGCCGGTCAGCTCTCCCGGACGGCTGCCCGTATATCCAGGCTGGAAGTTCAGAACATCCCATTGCGTCGTACCGAAAAGCCGCTCGACCATTTGCTTATCCATTGGCTGATAGGCACGCGCTGTCATGACGGTCATCCCCATGCCAAGCTGGCTGGCGTAGACTTCGGCATTTCGAGTTGCAGTGCCATTGTCCGCCAGGGCGAGGCCCAGCCGCACCGGAGGAGCGGGGTCCTGCTTGCACCCGTACCGCACCTTCTCTTTAGTCTTGTCGCGCGTCGCCATGCGAAGCAGAGCCTTGCTGTGGTCAGCGTCGGCTGTCTCTGAAATGATCCAGCCAAGTACCTCGCGGGTCGCGACATCGAGGATCACATGGAGCCAGCAGCGGCGGATCTCGTTGTCCGCAAGCTCCTGAGGGGCTTCCTTAGGGTTGATCACCTCAGCACGCACGACACCGTCCCCGGAGGTGAAAATCGACAGCAGGCACTGGTCCCATTCGAACTTCTCGCCAAACGCCAAGGCACGCACGTCGGTCGACCCAGCTCCCTTGGTGTTAGTCCCGTGCCGCGTCCCACCTCGACCGAGCACGGCGACGACATCTGAAATCGCTTTCGCGCGCGTACGGACCGTCGTGATCGAGGGGAAATTGATCTCTTGCGCCATCTCTCGCGCAGACCGGTGGAAAACCTTTGTCGCCAGCTTGAAAACGGATGCCAGCTTCGGCTGCCTGAGATCAAGCCAACGGTTCAGGACATAGTCGATGAACCGCTCTTGCCATTCGCAGAGCCTGGGCTCCCGACGCCCTTTCATGCGGTCACGATCCGCCAAGACAATTGGGTTCTGATCGAAGCGATGGTAGACGTCGCGGTAGCTGGCCAAGGTCCGCCCTTGCGGGACATCGAAGCCGCTTGCGAGTTTCCCGCCGCGGCGTGTCCCAAGGAAATTGTGGCCCGGTGCGATCTCTTCCGCGCGGGTCAGTAGCAGACGGCGATCTTTACCATTCTTGTTCATGCTGCGCTGGGTGAGCTTCACACCCTCGGCGCGCAGCTCGTCTTGGGCGACAACAAGGGCGAGACGCGCTTGGACAATTCGCTGGTCTTTGTCCGACAGCTGCTCGACGAACTCGAGGCCGTCGGTATGCTCGAGCAATGCCATCCGCTTTTCGACATCAGCCGACTTGATGATTTCGCAATCCCGGTTCCGAATTGCAGTCTCAACCCGCTCCAGCGAAAGCGTGAAACACTCGCCGGTTTCCTTGCATTCCACCGCATAGCCGCTCTCCTCGCGAACCGACACAGTCAGTTCGCGACCATCCAGCTGGAGGATGGATCCCTTGGGGATGTTATAGAGCGGTTGCGAAGTCATGCGTTCAGCGCGACCCGCGAGGGGTAGTCGATGACCCCATGCATGTCCGTCCAGAGCACATTCTGGCCGATGAGCCGCATCGCCGCCTGGTAGCAGCGCCACGGCTCCATGTCGCAATTCGCGATCAGGTCGCCCAGGTACCAGTAGCTGGAATTGCGTGCGGCATCTTCGACGATCTTGTCAGCTTCGGCATCTGCCAGCTGCAGATAGTCCCAGATACGGCGAAGGTTGTCGCGATAGGCCCGCGTGTAGTCATCGGTGCAGACGACCATGCAGTCGTCAGCGAAGTCCTCGGTGACCGCCGCGAAGATGTCGTCGATCTCGTCCTGGGTTTCGCGCTTCGCCAAGCTCGTCGCGTTGCGCACGAAGACCGCGCGCCGGTACCCATCCCTGAACGTCAGCCGCAAGTCGAACCGATGGGTCCGCACCTTGCGCTTCTGCCGACAGTAGAAGCTGAGCGGAGGAAGCTGCACCTCCAGCCCATAGAGCTCGGGGCTGCGAAGGGCATCCAGGGCGACGGCGTATTCGGACTCGCCATCGAAATGATAAACCTGCCGGATACCGCCCGTCATCGGCGTTGCGAGCGCGGCCGACACACGCTTGACCGTGTCGCTGCGCGTCAACGGATTGCGGTCACCAGCATAGGGCAGAACCCCGTGGATCGGCGCCACCACCAGGGCTGCCTGTTTCTTCTTGGGTGCCGGTTGGTCCTGCAACCACTCTTCGTAATTCGACATGCCGTCTCCGTTCCCGGAAACGAGGCGTTTCCGGGGTAGTCATCTTTTCATCCTGGAGCTCAGACCGCACTTGCCCGGACCGTTCTCGGCCTCTAGCGTGGCAAGTGATACACGGGCGATCTTTGCCCCAACTTCCAGGCGCGCACCCGAGGGTGCGCGTTTTCTTTTGCGCAGGACGTGGACGTCATGGACCGCCGACCTTGCACAAGGGGAAGGTCCGCGAATCCGCTGAAAATCCAAAACAGAAAAATGCGCCCGGCCTTGAAGGCTCTTGCTGAATTTGAGTCAACCCACTGAAAATGCGAAAAAATATCCTCTGAATTTTCTTCATATGACCACTTCAGGAGCCATCGGCGTCACGTTCTCGGGGCCGGCGCGACGATGGCGGACATGTTCTCGCAAGGTGAAGAGCAGGATCGCGCGAGAAGAAAGTTGCCACGGTTCGCCCGAGCGATCAGCCACGGCGCAATTAGCATGGCTACCAGATCTCGCTTTGGTTGCGTTCCGTGCCGGTGTCGACGATGCCGCAACAAGTCGCACACCCAGGTCACCAGCGAGTGGCGAGCCGATGAACGGGGAAAATCCGGAGGTTTGAAGATCGGGCAGTTTGTAGCCATTGTGGGAACAAACTCGCTCGATGGTAAACCCGACGCCCTATGCGTTTCTTGCGAAGTGGCCTGATGGGCGGCTGAAACTGCAAGATGCAGCCGTTCGCCAGGCACGAGGTTAGATGAACTGCAGGACGCTAACGCGCAGATCGCCGTGTACACCGGGCGTTTGCGGAATTTCTCTGCAAATGCGTACGCATACCTACCGTGACACGGAAGTGGACATTCCGCCAGGCTGGCGCCGCCGAGCCATGCGTATCCGACACAGAGGGGGCGCGGCTTACATCGCTTGGACATTGCCCTACTTGAGAATGAAACGGGTGTACAAAGAGATTCCAATGTTTCGTACATGTTCAACCAAAAAGCGATTGGTAAGGGCTTTGCCATGACATATGATCTCGAAAATGCTTTGGTTTTTGAAGGATGAACAGTGGTTTCTGGCGGCTCTCAGGGCACACTTTTTGACGAGCGATTTTTAGGTAAGTATGCGGGATCAATCATATCGGACCCGACTACTGCCTTGGTGGAATTGGTAGCGAACGCTTGGGATGCATACGCAACCGAAGTAAGCATTCAATGGCCAGAGTTTTCATCGAAGACGCCATTCACTATACGTGACAATGGGTCAGGAATGACGAGAAACGAGTTCTCAACACGTTGGCGAACCCTGGACTACGACAGAACAACTCATCAAGGTGATATTGCAGAGCCGCCCCAGAATCTAAAAAACTCGCGACCTCGGCGTGTTTATGGACACAATGGCAGAGGACGCCACGCAGCTTTCCACTTCTCTTCACCCTATCGCGTCATTACGAGAAAAGATGGCATCAGATGCGTATTTGATGTTTCTCAGGGCGTCCGAAATCCGATTGAAGTCGAGTTGATCGAAGAGACAAAGGGCGATTTCCCAAATGGCACCGAAATCGTCGCGCTCGAAACCTTGCGAAGCACATTTTCGCCTGCGGACGTGCGTTCCGTATTGAGCACTCGATTTCTTCTGGATCCAAGCTTCAAAGTCGATGTGGATGGTATTGCCGTTTCGTTCGAAGACGTGCCGACCAACCTTCTCAAGGATGTGTCGGTCGAGGTTGCTGACTACGGCACTGCAAAGCTGCGCGTCTTAGATTCTTCGCGTGCTGACAGAACAAGCAAACAACACGGAATTGCATGGTGGGTGAACCGCCGTCTGGTCGGTGAAGCTGGATGGAACAGCTTTTCAGACAAACTGATCGACGGACGAACGGAAGAGGCAAAACGTTACTCGTTCGTGGTTGAGGCGGATTTTTTGACTCCATCCGAAATAATGCCTGATTGGTCGTCATTCCGCGAAGAGAACATTAAGTGGAAAACAACAAAGTCGATCGTCCATGATTGCATACGCGATGAACTCACGAGCTTGCTGAAAACGAAGCGCACTCAGACACGAACCAATATCGCTTCAAAGCACGCCTCGACAGTTCGAGCTCTTCCAAGGCTAAGCCAAGATCGATGGAACGGTATGTTGACTCAGTTGGTCGAGCGTTGCCCGACACTTGGTGAGCAGCAGCTGGAACAGGTGATGGGCGTTTTGGCTAATCTTGAGATGGCCGAGTCCCAATATAGCCTTCTAGAAAAGCTGCACAATCTAACGCCTAGCGACCTAGACTCATGGAATGGCTTGCTAGAAGAGTGGACATTGAAATCCGCAAAGGAAGCCCTGGATGAGGTTTCAAGCCGCCTGAAGCTGATTGAGGAAATACGGGCGAAGACCGCTTCTACTGACACGCAAGAAGTTCAGGAGCTACAGCCCCTTTTTGGAGAAGCGCTTTGGATATTCGGGCCTCAGTTCGAAAGCATAGAGTTCACATCGAACAAAGGCATGACTCGAGTCATCAAGGAGCTTTTTAAAGTCACAGAAAAAGGATCTAGAAAGAGACCTGACTTTGCAGTCCTCCCTGATAGTACGGTTGGCTTCTATGATCGACCTGCCTTTGATGAAGACCATAACCAAAATGGAGTAGACACGCTAGTAATCGTGGAACTCAAAAAGCCCGGCGTTCCACTGGGGCAAGAAGAAAAGATGCAAGTTTGGGGGTATATCAAGGAGCTTCGCCAGAAAGGGCTAATATCGACAGAAACACGTGTCACCGGCTTTCTGCTAGGCGACAGCATTGCGCCCCAAGAAGGCGAGCCTTCCAAGCATGGAGACAGAACCACTATTCGTCCAATGCTATACAACACGTTTATCGGACAAGCTGAGAAGCGAATGATGAATTTGCACAAACGGCTAAGCGACGCCCCCTTTATGACCAAGTCAAATGCGGCTCAAGAACCAGTGCAACAAGTGCTGGCAAGGCAAAATGGGCAGGCGCTATGAAATCCATCGCGCGCCCAACCTCCTAGCCCCGACGTGGCCGATGCACTCTTCTATCAGTCTTGGAAATCTTCGACGTAGATGGGCGTTGATGATGTGGCCACCCGATCGCCCTTCCTCACTCACTGGCAATAGATCGCCATCCAATGCACTCCGAAAGGTATGAACGCGCATCCGCTGACAATCTGGCAATCCCCGCGTACCGCGCCAGATCGAGAACTGGATCCTCGCTCCTGCTCAGCTCGGAAACATGGCGATCATAAAGCTCCGCGATCTCCGTGCGGGAAATATCCCGGATAGAGCGATCCTGTCCCGACCGGAAACCGACCCTGTCGGCTTTCGTTCCTACCGCCCAAACGAAATCGACACCATTCTCGGGATGCAGCTCAACCTGGCCAAGCGCCCTGGAGATCTGCTCGGAGATCCGCCTCCCCGTCCGTTGCCAGCCATGCATTCCGGAGACCCGCTTGCCCAGCAAGGCTATCGGCATGGGCCCTTCGCGCTCGACCACGCCCGCGATCAGGCGCTCAAGGACGGGAATGTATTCCGCATCGTAGAATCTTTCGGGATCGGGGCTGGCTTCACTCGAACCAGTTTCTCCCACCTCCGGCCTGGCAGCTGACGGCGCTGCACGGGCAAACTGTGCCTCCTGCCGGACAGGCTCTGACGGTGCGATGTCTCCTTCAACGCCAACCTCCGCGACCGGCAGCTCGACCTCAGCGGCTTCAGCTTCCTCGGCCTCATGTGAGACCTCGATCTCATTGGCATCTTCGGCGAGCATGGCGTCGCGTAATGCGTCTTCTTCGACCCGCTTGGCGCGATCGGCCTCGAGGTGCTCCGTCAGCGCGGTGTGGATGCGTTCGACCACAGCGGCAGGATTGCGGAACCAGTCGGTCGACCAGATCCGGAAGATCGTCCAACCAAGGTTTTCCAGCACCGCCTGTCGCACCTTGTCCCGGTCCCGCGCCGTGGCAGAACCGTGATAGGTCGCCCCGTCACACTCGATCCCGGCAAGATAGACGCCCGCATGATCCGGATGCACGACGCCTAGGTCGATGCGGAAGCCCGAGACGCCGATCTGCGGACGCAGCTCCCATCCCTTGGCCTCGATGGCCGCCTTGATCGCGGCCTCGAAGACATTCTCGACCGGCCCAAGCGAGCCGTCGTCTTGCGCCGGGAGCGCGACAGGACCACGTGCCGCAAAATCGAGGAAGCCCTTCAGGTGCTTCACCCCGATGGCCTTGGTGCGCGTCAGGTCGATCTGATCGGCCCGGATCGAAGCAAATACGTGCAGCTCCGCCCGAGCGCGCGTCACCGCCACGTTCAGGCGCTTCTCGCCGCCGTCTCCGTTCAGAGCGCCGAAGGCCATCGAAAGCTTGCCTGCATGGTCAGGACCGAAGGTGATCGAGAACAGCATCACGTCCCGCTCGTCCCCCTGGATGTTTTCCAGGTTCTTGACGATGACCGGCTCTTCCCGTGCATCCTCGAAGAACCATTCCAGATCCGGGTTCTTCCGCCGCTCCTCGTCCAGAAGGTCGAGAATCAGACCCTGCTGCTCGGCGTTGAAGGTGATGACACCAAGTGTCAGCCGCTCCTCCTCCGGCCAAGTCAGCCATTCGTTCAGGCGGCGCACCGTCATGCGTACGATGGCGCGGGCTTCGGCCTCGTTGGTCCTGCCCTGACCCCGCGCATAGACGCCATCGACCTGGTGCAGGTTCACCGCTTCCGACGCCGTCGCCGGAGACGGGAAAGTCACCAGGCGGCCGCCGTAGTAATGCCAGTTGGAGAAGGCGATGAGCGCCTCGTCCCGGCTGCGATAGTGCCAATCGAGCTGCTGCGTCGGGATGCCTGCCGCGGCGACCTCGTCCAGGATGGACGCCAGATCCCGCTCTGCCTCGGGCAGCTCGTCCTCACCGGCGTCACTGCGCCCGAAGAAGTTCGTCGGGGGAAGCTGCTTTGGGTCGCCGACGATGATCGCCTGCTTGCCCCGCGCGATCGCACCGATCGCGTCCCAAGTGGTGATCTGCGACGCCTCGTCGAAGATCACCACGTCGAAGGCCGCTTGCCCCGCAGGGAGGTACTGCGCCACCGAAAGCGGGGACATCAGCACGCAGGGGGCCAGCTTGGTGAAGGCGTCGGGCATTTCCGAGATCAGCGTGCGGATCGGCATACTGGGCCGCTGCAGCCCAAGCTGATGCCGCAGCGTGCCAAGTTCAGACCGGCGCGCAACAGCATCCTGGGCTGGCAAGCCATGCTGAATGCGAGACAGGACCTGCCCGGCCGCCATGTCCGTTGCGCGGTCGTCCAATTCCCGGAAGCGCTTGATTGCGTCCTCGTGCGACCAATGGGAGAACCCTCGCAATTCAGGCTGCGCATCCATGGCCTGCGGCAACCACCAGGCCGCATAGGCCGAGGCGAAGGCATCCTCGACATCGCCCTCGATTTGGCCTTCTTCGACTGCATGGACGAGGGGCTCAAGCCCTGCGCCACTGGCTTGTGTGCGGACTTCGACCCACCGGGTCCAATCCTGCAGGTGCTCCTTGTTGTCCTGGATGGCCTGCAGAGATGCGAGCAGCTCCGACAGGGCCATTCCCTCAGGCGGCGAGGTATGCGCCGTCTGCGCGAAGTCCCCGGCATGCTCCTGCCAGCTTTCATTCTTGCGTTGGAAGAGCGTGAGCGCGTTCCGCAGGTCACCGCCGCTTCGCTGGGCAAGGCTCTGACAGGCCAGATCCCATCGGGCCGGATCGGCGACCGTGGGCGTGATCTCGGCGAATATCGTCTTCATCGCCCGCGCCTGGTCGATCCAGCCAGCGAGGCGCGCCGGATCCGTTTCCACGCCCTTGACCATCGGACACCCGGTGAGCGGAGTTGCCTCAACCTCGGCTCGGGCGCGCTTGGCGTCCGCAAGCGCGGCGATATCGGATTGGGGATCGGCCTTTCCGCCCTCCGCATAGGTCTGCAAGAGCTTGCGCACCGAGGATTTGGCAAAAACCGAAAACGGCCACATCTTCGTCTGTGCCAGTCGCCAGTTGGCATCGAGCTGATCCAGCGGAATGCTTTCAAGCCGCGCCATCGGATAGCTGGCAGAGGTTCGACCGGCTGCGGCGGTGTAGGCAGCGAGCTTGTCCGTCAGCATCTCTGCCTGCGCCTTCATCTCGACGACATCTCTCGTAAGCGACCAGCTTACATCCTCGCCCGTCTCGGGGATCGACGACAGGAGCAGCAGCGGCGCGACCTCGGAAGCCTCGCCCGCGCCCGCCCAGGTCAGCCCGGCATGGAGCGCGAGCGCCTCGGCGGCCTCAGTCAGTTCACGGGTGGCCGTGCCCAGCTTCGCGCCTCGTTCTAGAAGTTCCGCCTGCCAACCAAAGGACCACTCCTCCGCCTGTACCAGCGGCAGCGGCTTGCGGCCTGCGATGATCTCCTGGCACCGGCCAAGGGCTTCGGCCAACTTCCGTAGATGCGTATAGCTTTCCGCATCATGTGCATCCTTGTTCGGGAAGCTCAGGCTGAACGGCTGTTCCTGACCGGCAGCCTTGCCGATCGCCTGGAAGACACTGAAGCCTTGCGTCCCCTTCTTGTGCAGCGCCGTGACATAGGTGTTCAGCTGTTCGCGTGTGACCGTCAGGTCATCGGTCACCTTGATCCAGTCGGCGTGCGACGCGCTGGCCGCCCGCGCCCAGCTGCGGCCCAACTGAGACAGCACCGATTTCCGATCCGCCTTGTTTGAATGCAGCTCCAGCACCGCATCGCCAAGCCCATGCGACGCAAGCCGCCGCTGCACCACGTCCAGCGCCGCCGATTTCTCGGCCACGAAGAGAACCGTCTTCTGCATGGCGAGGCATTGCGAGATGATATTGGCGATGGTTTGGCTCTTGCCGGTGCCCGGCGGCCCGATCAGGACGAAGTCATGCCCCTCCTGCGCGGCCAGAACGGCGGCAAGTTGGGAAGAGTCTGCGGGCAGCGGCGTGAACAGATCGCGCGGCGCGAGCCTGCGGTCCACATCGACCGCGACCGGCAGTCCCGGCGTCCCTTCGGCCAGGAAGGGCTCGGTCGGGTTGTCCACCAGATGCTTCACCAGCGCGCTCTCGCGCAGGCTGTCGGTCCGCTCTACCAAATCCTTCCACATCAGGAACTTTGCAAAGGAGAAGGTCGAAAGCGCAAGCTCCTCTACCACCTCGAATCCAGCAACATCGCGCACCTTGCGGCGCATGATCTCGAAGATGCGCGGCAAGTCGAAACCGCTCTCATCCCGCGGCAGATCACCCTCCAGCTCGGGCACCTTCAGGTCGAAGTCCCGCTTGAGAAACTCCAGCAGCGTGGTGTTGAAGCGCACGTCGTCCTCGTGATGCTCGATCACGAACTCCGACTGCGCAGACTTGCGAGAGATCTTCACCGGCACCAGCAGCAGCGGCGCGCGGTAGCTGCGCGTGTCTCCTTCGGACTTCTTCCAGCGCAGGAAGCCGGCGGCCAGGAACAGGGTGTTCGTGCCGCCTTCCTGCATGTCGCTTTTGGCGCGCCGGTGGAGCTCCAGCAACCGGCGCTCGCTTTCCTTGCGGGTCAGCGGGACCGCAATCTGGCCCTTCGCGAATGCATCCTGCGCGACCTCTTCAAGAAGCTTGGGCTCTTCCTTCGCCAGAAGGTCGCGCGCGCCGACAGGGTCCTCGTCCTTGAGCGCCAGCGCGCGGAACTTTTTGCCGTCGGCCAGCTGATCTTCTAGTGCCGAGACATCAGGGCACAGGAAGGGGAGCGTCTGCTTGCTGTCCTTGAAGTTCAGCAGCCGGTTGCGCAGCGACAGGTCCAGAAGCTTGCGTTGCCAGCGAGAGATCCGGTCCGCTGGCGTCGAGGCCTCATCCTCGATAAGTTCGCCGGGCAGCAGGCCCAGATCCAGCGGGCGCGGCAGGGCTGCCGGACTTGCAGCGACATCTTCCGCCTCGGCCTCCAACTCGGAGCGATGGCTGGCGAGCGGGCGAATCCGGGCCGCCCGGGCACGCCGGATGTCGACTGCCATGACAAAGCTGTGCTCATTGCGCTCGGAGGTCAGTTCGCGCGCCGTATCAACCGCCTGCTCGAACCCGACGCTGGGTTTCTTCGTCAGCAAGGTGGTCTCCATGACCACGAACTCGCGCGCATCGATGGCCTTCCGGACCGTCATCACGTCGGGCTCGCTGATGGTTCCGAAATCCCGCTCCGTCAGCCAGACCCCGGTCCAGGCATGCCCTTCGGAGAAGAGCACGACGGGGTTGAGACCAGCGGCTTCGAAGCAGCCGGCCAGCAGCAGGGCACTATCCAGACAGGTAGCCAGTCCTTCAGACTTGATGCGACCGGGGTCACGCACCTTCTGGCCGCGCAACTCGAAACTTGCCGGAGGCACCGCGTAGGTCAGCCCCATGCCGGTCGCGGCCGACCAGATCGCCCCGGCCAGCATCCATGCACGGGACGGGTCTCGGGACTGGTAGCCATCCATGGCACCGCTCTGTCCGGCCCCCTCCAGTAGTCGGCTGGCCTCCTTGAGGACACCAGCGACAACTGAGTCATTGGGAGAGACGAAGGCCGCAAGCAGATGCGCCATGTCGCCGACACCACCCCATTCGTCTCGGGCCAGCATCTCGATCGGGCGCTGCTCGTGCAGCAGCTCCGTCTCGCCGTGCTTCACAACGAACTGCAGCTCTCCCCACTCTGCCTCGTTCAGACCGCCCAGGATCACCGTGTCCAGGGGCGTTTCCAGGTCGCGCAGCTCTTGTCGTTGCCCCGGCGCCAGCCGATCCACCGTCCAGTTTTTCGGGCGGATCAGACCGGGACTGCAAGTCAGTTCGAGAGTGATATTCTCCAGCGGCTCATCTGAAAGGTTCTCCAACACGACACTTTTCAGAACCGAGACGCCGTTCTGGGACGATGCAAAGTTTACTTTTTGAGCGACGGACAGCTCCAGAACGAGCTGGTCACGCGACTCTTCCCCAAACGTATCAAACGACATTCTTACGCTACCTGGCCCTTTAATCCCCAAGTCAGTCACTCATACGAGCATGTGTCTGTCAATTGCACGGTCGTTTCGCCGAAGAATTGAGAAACGTGCCTATGCTCCCGCGATCTGACGAAGTCGCAGAAGGAAATTTCAGACGCTTGGCCTCCGGAAACTCAGTATTTCAGGTCAGAACCAACGGAATTTGGAGCTTATCTTATCCCTCATACCCAATAGAAGAACCTGGAAGACGCCTACGCAAACGGCTGCCGCGCTCGAACGCTCTGCTCACTTCCCGCCGATGCTCGCACAAGTGTCACCTGATAGCAGAAGGGTGCAGTTTCGGTAATCTCAACGATATCTCCGGCACGCGCACCGTTGTCTGCAAAGAAGCTACGTACCCAGGATCGGTCACGGAAAATCTTCTTGGTCAAGTCGATATCGGTGACGACCGGATGCGCTCCGCCCCAATTGATGGTCAGGGCCTTCTCCGCTGCACTTGCCCGATTGCTCCCGCCAAGGGATTCCTTCGGAAAAGAGCTGATGCAATCTCGCAGGTAGAAGTGGTTGTTGTTGATGTTGCCCTGGGTCAGCACGCTCCGCCCAATGGGACCACGCATAGGCGGCTCGGCCTCGAGCGCCTGGACAGCCAGAGAGGAGGACAGCTCGGAACGGACGTTGGAGGCCTCACGCGGCGAGCTCCCGGCATCTTCCTCGTCGATGACATCGAAATCTTCCACCACAGCCCGCGCGCCGCCTTCCGCCCTCAGCACGACTTCCGCCGCGGCGCGCGCGTCTTCGCCGGCATCGTGGTGCTCGAACTTCAGGCCAAGGTGCTGCTTGAGCGAGGCAAGGCCATGCCCGCCATTCCCCTTCAGCTCGGGCCATGCCGCGCGGGCGACGGTCACGCTGTTCTGCCAGTTCCAGCCGGGCTCCTGCCGGCCAAGCGTGGCACAGGCGGCGCGGATCGCACTGCGGTCAAAGCCCGAATGCTGATAGACCGGGCAACCCGCAAGCCGTTCCTCCAACAGGTCAAGAACCGCCCCGATCGTCGGCGCCCCAGCCACCATGTCGCGCGTGATGCCGTGCAGCCCGCTGAAGACCCAGCGATCCGTCCCCGGGTCGACAAGGGTCACCCAGGTCTCGATGCGGTCATCGGGCAGAACGCAGGCGATCCCTACCTGGCAAATGCTTGCGCGATCATGGTTTGCAGTCTCCACATCGAGGGCGAAGAACCTGAAGGGGCCATCGGGCAGCTTCGGCAGCGCGCCGCTCGTGGAAGCGACATCGCGGGGGCCAGCTGCCTGAACATCCTCACGGGACCGCGCGAGCTGCCGTCCGAGGGCCGCGCGCTCGAACGGGCTGAGGTCCAGCTCCTCGATCAGGGCATCGACAAGCGCGGTCGGCTCCTCGTAGGGGGCCATTCCGCGGCGGTTCCAGGCGATCATGTCCTGCGGCGCAAGGGCGATGACCTGGGCCTCGATGCCGGCGATATCCGCATCATCCGGCAGCGGCACCCAGACGGCTGCACAATGGCGCGCGATGAAGGCGTTGCGCAGGGCCTTGGCGATGTCCCCATCTGCCTTCGTGGCCGGGTCATTGCGCAACCGCCACATCCGCCCGGTGTTGTACATGCGCGAGAAGTAGTGGCTGGTGCTTTCGGACCCGGTGCGGTGGCGCCGATGGATGCGCTTGCGTAAGGTCTCGGACGCCGAAGAGGTCGAACCGATGTAGCGGAAGGCTCCGGTGTGGTCGAAGAGCCCGTAGATGCCACGCGCATCATCAGGCGCTTCAGAGGTCGGTCGCGGGGTCGCCGCACGCAGCATTGCTAGGATCTCGGCTGCGGTAGGGGTAGTCATGTCGTGCCTCAATCCTTCTCGATACACTGCCAGACGATACCGCTGACAATGCCCCAGATACCCTCCTCGTTCGGGCGCCGCCAGCGCGGGATCGCGCATTGCATTCGGCCGTGACGCAGGAAAACGCGATTCGGCCAATGCCGTCAGATTTGGGGTAAACTGACACCTCTGACCCGTGTTTCGCGACCACGGCTGCGCCGGTTTTTGCGAAAAACTCCGAAAGCCGGCTTTCAGAGCGTTTGCGAATAATATTTTTGAAAGCTGATTACGGCCCGCAGCTCCTGGCCCCCGGTAGCATCGCGACCTTTGCGAAAAAATTGCGGGCGCTGCGAGGGGCTTGCACACATAACAAGGCTGCGACAGACCTAACAGAAATGCTGATGGATCAGGCCCTTACATAGCCCATCATGCATGTCAATTCCCGCTCTCCCTTGCGGGGGAATGTAGGTCGTCCAGGAGCGCAAGTTGCCGAGCCCCACCGTTATCGAAATCCCGGACAATGGCGGACCCCTCGCAGTAATAGCCGACCTGCATCTCCGATCCCATTTCTGGCTGGGCAGCGACCCACTCCAATTCTATGGCCTGCAAGATCGGCTACTCGGGGAAAACGTTGATGCCCTGATCGTCGCGGGTGATCTGTCCGACACCTTCGGTCCGCCATTAGAGGACGCTCTCGCCTATCTGACCCGCTATGTGCCCGCCGATCGCATCTACATCGTCCCCGGAAATCATGACTACTATTCTGGGCGCCTGGACTACGAGAACCGGCTGCGTGACCTGGTTCACGCCAGCGGGAGTTGGTTCGCGCAGAAGTCCGAACTCCGCCATCGCAGCGACCGGTATCTTTGTGCCACGCTTTGGACGGACTTTGACCTCCTGAGGGATCAGGAGGCTGCCAAGAACTTCGCCCGCCGCTTCATGCGCGACTTCGACATGATCACCATCGAAGCCCCTGGTCATGAGTGGCTTGACCCGGACGAGGTGCTGCCGCGCCGCATAGTCCCGGTTACACCTGAGGACATAGTCGCCGTGCATCGGGAACACCGCGCTTGGCTGGAAGAAAGACTAGCGACCCCACATTTCGTCGGCAATGGCAGGACCTTCGTGATCACGCATCATGGCCCGCACGCGTCCGCCGCAGGGCCAATCGATGGTCTCACGCCAGCGTTCCACTCAGACCTGACCGAAGTCCTCGAGCGGAGCGACATCGACATCTGGTTCTTCGGGCATTCCCACCGGCGGCTGTCTTCCGTGGTTGCTGGGACACGCATTCAGAACATCTCGATCGGCTACCCGGACGAGGATCACGGCGACGACGAGGATGACCTGGCGGAGGTCTGCTTCATTGCGGCGGCGCTGAACACGCAGTCCTCGAATGAGGTTAGGGAACTGCCGGACGACCGACAGGCACTCGAGCAGGACTTCGAGTACGCGCTTCGGAGCAGCGAAACCGGCGTTCCTGTTCTGGTGGACAAGCTCTCCCCCTCAACGCGCACCTTTCTGCGCCGCGCGTTGAGGGGTTGCGCCTGCCCTGTCGTGCCGGAAGGAGACGCGTACTACGCAACCGATGTCATCGTCGCGCTCGGCCGGACACGGCCAGGTTCTGAATGATGCCGTTTGATGCGATCATTTCGATCTCGGGGATGCTGGCCTGCCTTGCTGGCCTTGTTCATGTCGTCATCGCCTACCGGCGGACGTCGCGCTCGGCTGAACCTGATCCGGAGCGTGTGAAGCGCTTTGTCGAAAGCGCCCCGCCGATCCCGGGCCACCTGCTTTACGCTCATCAGGATCAATGCCCCGAAGCGAGGCCCTCTCGCGCGCAAGAGGCCGAGCCTGCTGAGGAAGACTCAAAAGACCACGAGGCGCCGCGTTGACCACACCACTCCCCCTCGCGCCCGACCTCCTGGATCGGGAAACTGCCTTCTCCTTCGTATCGCGCCTCGCCGCGATGAACGGCGTCGATACTGCGGGCTTCTGCACCGACATGGGACTGTCCTTCAGCCAGGTGATCGACGGCAAGCCCGAAGCCTTGGCCCGTCTGGCAGATCTCAGCGCGACTGATGTCGAGGAGCTGCGGCGTTGGTCGCCGCGCTACCTGGGGAACCGGGAGCATGAGTTCCGCGGCAATCGCCTTCATGCCAAGGCCATCAAGGAAAGCACCGTCCGGGGCTGCCCTGCCTGTCTGCGGGAGGATGCGGAAGCCGCCCCAGACAGTTTTGAAGGCGACATGTACATCAGGGGCCACTGGCTCTTCCGGCCTGTGACACTCTGCCTGAAGCATCACCATCCTCTCGTTCCGCTCTGGACCGAGGCCAATGTCGGCCGGCGCTACGACACGGCCGCTCGCTTGGCCGAAATCGCACCCGGCGTATGGGCCGGAAAACTGGACAAGGAGCTTCGCGCCCCCAACCCGTTCGATGAATGGACCGAGGCCCGCCTTAAGGGCACCCCCACGGAGAGTTGGCTGGATCAGTTCGACCTCTACGCCGCCGCGCATTTCTGCGAGTTGCTCGGCCGCGCCATCTGGGCGGTCAGGTTCCCGAAGTGGAAGAAGTTCGGCCCGGAACGTGCCTGGATGTCCTTCGAGATGGGCTTCCGCTTCGCGACGAAAGGCGAAGCGACAGTCCGCGACACCCTGATGCAGCTGCAGGAGACCATTGGCGAGGCGACCGACGGCCCCAAGAAGAAGTACGGCGCGCTCTACGACAGGCTCGCGTTCGACCTCCTGGGCGAGGCCTACGCTCCATTCCGGGAGCTTCTCCGCGACCACATCGCAAGCACCTGGCCACTAGGTCCGGGCGACGATCTCATGGGAGAGCCTGTGCTGGAGCGAAAGGTCCACTCAGTCCGGACCGCCGCGCGCGAGCTTGGCATGGATCCCCGGCGCCTGCGGAAGCTGCTGGTCGATGTCGATCTCGTCCGGCCCGCCGAGACCGGCCGCGATGACCAGTGGGAGCTGTTCGATGTCAAGGCGGCGCAGCCGCATCTCGACCGGATCAACACCCTGGTGTCCGCAAAGGACTTCCAGGAAGCATTGAACATGTCCCGCTCGCAGTTCGAACTTTTGCGAAAAGAGGGCCATTTCCCGCCCGCGATCGACGGTGGAGATCACAAGCCACTCTGGGACATCCGTGCCGCGCACTTGCACCTGGAAAGCCTGTTGACCGGGGCCGAGCCGATCTACGTGAACATGCACGGCTGGGATGACATCCCGACGACCGCGCAAAGCCTGAAGGTCTCCCCCGGCACGGTCCTGAAGCTGCTTGAGGGCGGCAAGGTTCAGCGGATCGGTCGGCACACCAACCGTGATGGCTACGCCAGCATCGTGGTCACGAAAGGCGAGATCGAGCGTCTTCTGGAGCGCCCCGAGGCGCCGGGTCTCAGTATCGATGTCTTCGCCCGCCAGTCCGGTCTGACACGCTCCGCCGCCATGCGGCTGGTGCGCGAGGGACATGTCCCGTCCACAGAAGGCCGACACCCCAAGACCAAGGCACGGCAGCGATTCTTGGCGCCAGGCGACCTCGCCGCTTTCCATAATCGGTTCGTGACCCTGCGCGGCCTGGCCGTCGAGCTTGGCATGCCCTGGCAAGCACTCCGACCCAAGCTGGCGGCTGCGGGGATCGAGCCCTTTAGTCCAGACGGGCAGGACTACGGTGCGGTTTTCGAGCGCAATGTCGCTACCGCCGCTGACCTTGCTTCCACGAAACCAAGAAGCCACCAAAACAAGGAGAACGACGGGGAATGAATTACCTCATCACGACATATGACCGCAATGATGTGACGGATCATGCCAACTACTGCGAAGCTCATCAGATCCCATGCATCTACGCACTGGTGCTGGGCAAAAAATGTACTGTCTTCGTCCACTGCGAAAAACTTACTGGCCCCCGGAGCCAAGCCATCAAAGCCCATGAGGCCGAGTTTGCGGAATTTATCGCTCGTCTCCGCAACACCTACGCGGAACCCGCTTGGATTCAGGAAACCCTGCCAATGTCGTTCTGGTATCACGACCTGCCTGCTTCAGCTGCGGAGGATGTAGCCGAAGAGACATATGAGTTCTTGCGAACGATCCTGGCTCCGTTCGACGACAAGTAGGTGACGAGCGGCTTCGCCACGCGAGGCATACCACTTGCGAGCCAGACCAGGCCACTTGGCCAGCATTGCGGTCGAGCTGTAACGGGATCCCCCAAAGCCCTCGGTCACCCCGCTTCACGGCATAACGAGCGCAAACCCCGATGCAGTCTTTGCATCAGGCTTCATCTCTGGCCGGCGGTGTCACGCCCACCACATATTGCACTCCCGACAACGAACTATGGAGAAGACGCACATGGACTATTCACCTGACGACTGGGTGATCCTGAAAGTTTCGCTTGCCATGCGGGACAGAGCTTTCACCCAGCTCAGAGTGTTGGGCGGCTGGCGCGGAGGGTATCTCAGTGGGGATGCGTGGCGCATAAACTCAGGCATCCAGGCCGTTCATGCGGATGACCTCGGATACCGCTTCCTTGGTCGATCAGGTTCCGTCTATCTATGCCATCGCGGCGGATATCGCATGTCACGCATCATGGCGTCTGGCCTGGACGAGCTGAAGCGTCAGCCGACCGTTGTCGATGCAGAGATTCTGGAAGACCGGAATTGGCTTGAACCAGGGCTCCTTGAAGCACTTCTCTCGACGGCGGCTGACGATACAGCGGCGAAGTGACTTCGCCTCGGGACCTTTGCGAGTCGTCGGCTAGGGGCTTGATGTGCAGGTGTGGGACCTCAACCGGACGCGCCGCTGCTCCCGGCTCACAGGCGACATTCGCTAGGTGGTCATCGCTGCGCCGCAGCTTCCCCGGACCAGACTTTCGTGACATTGTGCGGCAAAATCGGATGCGCGAAGGGCAGCGGTGAGGGGCCTCTCAATCGTTCGCTGCACTGATGTTGGTCTCCCGCTGCGTGCTTTTGCGACGGGATGAGCACGACGCCTTCAAATCGCTCTCGAGGATCGTGCGAGTTCCCGTGCGAGGTCGACAAAGACCTTGAAGGCCGCCGGCGGGTTGCGCCGGCTGGGATAGTAAAGGCAAAGCGGCGCCAGCGGCGGCGTCCAGGCGTCGAGAACACGCACCAGCCGCCCCGTCTCGATATCCTCTCGCACGTCCGACTCCATAAAGAACCCAACCCCTAGACCATCAAGCACGGCAATGCGCGCGAGGCTGGCTTCGTCCAGCGTGATCGGGCCTTCGACATCGACATGGACCGGTTGGCCCTCGGCTTCGAAGTGCCATCGAAAGAGGGCGCCGTTCGGCAGGCGCGTCCGAATGCAGGCATGCGCCATCAGATCGGAAGGCACCTTGGGCGGTTCACGGCTTTCGAAATAGGTGGGTGTCGCAACGACCGCGAAGCGCCGCGCAGGCCCGAGCGGGATGGCGATCATGTCGCTTGGCACAAGGGGTTGGCTACGCACCCCGAAATCGAAACCGTCTGCCACGATGTCGACGAGGTTGCCTTCGGTCACCAGGTCGATCTGCACGCCCGGGAACCGGCGCAGGTATTCGAGGATGAGCGGCGCCAGGATCTCCCGGCCCGCCGTGGCGAAGGTGTTGATGCGCAGAGTGCCGGTAGGCGTCTCCTGCTGCGAGCGGACCGTGTCGATCGCGCCGTGAATGTCCTTGAGCGCCGGGCTGACCTGCTCGACGAAACGCTGCCCGGCGGCGGTCAGCGACACACTGCGGGTGGTGCGATTGAAGAGCCGCACGCCGAGTTGCTCCTCAAGCTTCGAGACCGCGCTGCTGAGCGCGCTCGTGGACATTCCCACATCCAGCGCCGCGGCCCGGAACGATCCCCTGCGGGCGATCGCCAGGACCGCGTCGAAATCGGCCAGCTTGTAGGTCGCCATTATCCCGAAAACCCAAATTCCACATCCGGATTAATCCCGCTTATCCGTACAGTGTCAAAGCCCTAACTTCATGCTCAGGGCGCCGGTCCCGATCCGGACCAAGAGGTCGAGCGGCGAGATCGGCAGCGACCCTTGATCCCTATTCAGACAGGAGACCCGCCATGAGTATCGAACTGCCAGAGGCGATTGACGCCTATTTCTCAGCCGACAAGAAAGGCGACGCGCAGGCGATCGCCGAGGGCTTCACGCAGGACGCCACGGTCATCGACGAAGGCAATACCTACACCGGTCGCGACGCGATCCGGCAGTGGATGGCCAATGCATCCACGCAATACACCTACACGGTAGAGCCGTTCGACATCGCTGAAGACGGCCAACGCACGATCGTCACCAGCCATCTTGTCGGCAATTTCCCCGGGAGCCCGGTCGATCTGCGGTATTTCTTCGTCCTTCGCGGGGGCAAGATCGCCGAACTGGAGATCGTGCCATGAGCCCCTTCCTGACCCTCGAGGGAAAGCGGGCCCTCGTCACCTCCGGCACGCGCGGTGCCGGAGGTGCGACCGTCTCCCTGTTCAAGGAGCTTGGCGCCGACGTTCTGACGACGGCACGGACACGACCGCCGGAGATGCCGGAAGACCGGTTCGTGGCGGCGGACCTGACCCGGGTCGAGGGTTGCGCCAAGGTGGCCGAGGCCGTGCGCGAGAGGCTGGGTGGCGTGGACATCATCGTCCACATGCTCGGCGGTTCCTCGGCGCCCGCGGGCGGCTACAGGGCGCTTGGCGATGAAGAATGGCAGCGCGAGCTCGACCTCAACCTGATGCCGGCGGTCCGCCTCGACCGCGCGCTCGTTCCGGACATGGAAGCGCGGGGCAGCGGCGTCGTGATCCACGTCACATCCATCCAGCGCGAACTGCCGCTGCCAGAGGCGACGACCGCCTATGCCGCCGCCAAGGCCGCCCTGTCCACCTACAGTAAGAGCCTGTCGAAGCAGGTCTCGCCAAGGGGGGTGAGGGTCGTTCGCGTCTCTCCTGGCTGGATCGAGACGGAGGCCTCCGTCGAGCTGGCCAGACGCCTCGCGATAGAGCATGGGGGCGACGTGGAAGTGGGCAACCGCATGATCATGGACTCGCTGGGCGGGGTGCCAATCGGGCGCCCGTCAAAACCTGGCGAGATCGCGAACCTAGTCGCCTTCCTCGCGTCGGACCGCGCAGGGACCATAACAGGCACCGAATATGTGATCGATGGCGGAACCGTGCCGACGGCATGACCTATCTTGACTCGCCCCCGGCTCCTGCACTTTTCACCAGGCCCTTCTAGCAGACCAAGGATGCTGTGGTCAGCGGTGCTCGACCACACGAAGATTGAGAGGATTGTGCGCCACCTCGCCGTCCGGCTCGGAGATGCGCTCGCCATCGCGGAAGCGCTGGAACGCTAATATGCCGGGCCGGGCGTCAGCGGTCGGCCCAGAGCCGCCATCGGCAGGTAACTGCAGATGCTGCGACAGCATCCCGCTTTGCGGACTTGGCTTCCGTCATCAGTGCTTCTATCATCCGCGGAAGATCCAAGAGGTGCTCACATGGAACGCGAACCCAACTTTGTCATCTCCAGCGCCTCCCAGCGCGTCGTCGAGGATGGCGTGCCGTTCAAGGTGGATATCTACAAACTCGAAGGTGGGGACGGTTGATCTCTGGAAGTCGTTACCGAAGACGGGACATCCATTGTTTGGGATGATCTCTTCGAAGACGACCAAGCGGCATTCGAGGAGGCAATTAGCACCATTCGCAGTGAAGGTGCGGTCGCCTTCGCCAACGGCGGTTCGAACGTCATTCCGTTCCGGCAGTAGCGATCGGCCCATAGCTGACCTTCACGCCAGGCGCTGGGCATGACCGGTCGCAGCCGTTGCCTGTGGTAACTTTTGGCATTGCAGCATTTAGTATGGCGGAGATTGTTTGCGTTGCGCAACGTTCTGGAAACACGGTAGCCGCGGTCTCAGGGCTAACGGCTATATTAAAATGTTCCGGAAGTGAGATTCATTATTAGAGCATGAAATACGGTGCCCGTTTATCAGCTCATTGTGCTGAGCAAATCATGTGTTTCAGGGATTGGTTGCCCCTCTCCCTAAACTCATTAGCCCTCAAGCCCTTAAAAAGCAATGAGTTCTCATGTGCTTGAAATTGTTCTGACCTTGTTTGCCGAACGACCTAAACGATAACTTCTGGGTACCAAAGGCTGTTACTGCATGAACCTCTTCACATCTCTAGAGGAGAGGACACTGCCATGAAGGAATTCTTGATCACTTCTCGCCATTAAATCTTGCCGCTCTTGAATGTCTGTACTTACATTGGCCTCTACTGAAAATGAGCTGCGATCAAACCCGTTGCTTTCAAACCTCATGGAGGCAAACCGATTTGGGGCCAGCCCGTTGACCGAAAGCAAGTCGAAGAGCACAATGCCCTGGAAGCCTAAGCTGCGGAGCGTCGAGGTGAGAGATTTAATCTCACGCAAGGGGTGAAAATCTGCCGTGGCCGTAACCACAGCGACTTCACCAATTATGCGAACTGTATCAATCATTGCCCCATTCTTATTGAATCAGCGCATCTATTGCTAAATACGCATCTTTCGACAGGTCAATAGCTGAGTCCAAGGTGCTTATCATCCTGCTGCCGCCGGGAAATTCCTCCATGTGAAAAATAGCATGGCGATGTTTACGATAAAACGTATACCCATTGCTTAGCGGCTCGACCATTTTTCTTGGGACTTTTTCCCGATATTCGGGTTTCAGGGTGCATTTTCCAGATGCAACATCAAAGAAATCTCCGAATCCATTTTCGGCGACTTGGACCGACATATTGTGTTCAGCCATCTTGAGCTTCAGGATGCCCTCGAGTGATCGCAAATCAGGGTAGAGAAGAAGGCAGTAGTCCGGCAAATTAGGCGCAGCAAGCTTGACGCAGCAGCTGGAAATCAAAAGGTCCCTGATATCTTTCGGGATCTTGGCGTAGTTCTCTGGGAAGATGGCCTTGAGGTAATCTTCGGCCATCTCTTTTCGGACAATATCTGCGCTACTCTCATCTTTACGATACAAAACTCGCTCAAGTCCTTTGAGGTCCAGAAGGTCGGTGAGCATAAATATGACGCGCCGATAGCAGGAAAGCGGCTTGCCCTGAATCTGTAGTAATCTTGTGCCTCGATGATGAGTAAGTTTGAGGGAGTCTTGATGCTCAACACTCTTTAACGTTACTTGCTTTATAAGCTTCTCATCACGATTTATTTCAACTTCAATGCCATCGCCCATGAGATCCAAAATTGAATCGAATGAATCAGGGGTTATTCCTTCGAGGGAGTAATTTACACTCTCGAATTCCGCGGGATTGATTGTGGCCTTCAAGTGGATAGCGAGTTCCTCGCCTATCGGCTGGTTCTTTCCGATCTTCCACTGGATGGTGGTTGTGCCGGTTTTATTGAGGTGCAAGTCCACGGTTGCAAACTGAGCGCCCGCACGGCCAAAGACCACTCTTTTGCGCTTGTCGAACACTTCAATCTCGCCGTCAATTGAGTAACCCGACGACTTCATGAAGTCCTGAATGTGTTCATCCAGTGTCTCACGATTCAGGTTTATATCTTTGTAGTCGGTCATCTCATTTACCTAACAACGATCGATAGTGCCCCCGCAGATGATCCAAGGATTTGGATGTTCTGAATTTTCAGGGTTCTCAGGCTTCGCCGGTGGCAACCAGACACAATAGCAGCCTTCGACATCAGCATCACTCAAGAGGTTGATGCAAGGCCGCGCAGCGCAAAAGTCTGTGACTCCTATACTATGAACACATGCATTGTCAAATGCTGCGAAGGATCGCTCTCCGCCCTTCTTGCCGATGAGACAGGGGCTGGCCGTGATGCCCGGCTGAACGGCCGCTTTCGTGGGCGGCGCAGGTCGCTCTCGCGGACGCAGAGAAGGTCTGCAATCCGCCCTTCGAGCCAGGTTAGTTCGCGTTCCTGCGCCGGACGTGAGCGGTGTCTACAGGCCGGTTGAAGCCATCACTCTGTTCCAAGAGCTGCGACGCTCAGTGTCTTCCTTGGTAGCGTTGTGTCAACTGGCCCAGGAAGCCCTCGCGAGGCGTCACTCAGGTCTAATCTCACGCTGGTGGCGGCCAAGAAGGGCGACCAGCCTTCGGCCAGAAATTACCTTCTGACGCTTGAGGTGGATCAGGCCTCGTTCGACCGGGTCGAGGTCAACGTCTTCTCCACAGACGCGCGCAATGGTGTCGGCGTAGACATCGGTTGCCGTGATGGGCACCTGACAATTTCTCCGACGCTGATATCGGTTCAGGATCGTAGCGACAGTTTGCGTCTGCATCAGAGTCTTCGTCAAAGCGTCCACCGTTTCGAAGCAACCTTGTGTTCAGGGTCTCACCATCGCGAGCGCCGCTGCGCCATGCCCAGGGAGCGCATAGCGACGGCACGACGGCCCTCCGCGACTTCTATCACGAACCGCACATCCCCTTCATACGCGAAAGGCGCCGGAGCGTCCGCCCCAGCGCCTCTATCACCGTCCTTCAGAGAGCAGCCCAGGGACACCAGGCGGTACGTTTCGCCCTTGACACCCCTTGCGCAGACTTATGCTTCCGTTTGCGCACTCATATGCTTGCTCTGACTACAATTCGCCTCCAGAATTCACCCACACTTACTATGCCCGCAGCTCCCACAGGTCATGCAGCCCTCGACCATCCGCATGTCGAACTGACCGCAAGACGGGCAGGACTTGCCGCGCGGGGCATCCAAGCCCACGACCTTCGCCTGCGGGTCGGTCTTCAGCCCCATGCCCTCGCCCGCGATGAAGCCGGTGGCGATCATGTGGCGCTCGATCACGCCGCCGATGGCCGCGAGGATCGAGGGGATGTATTTGCCCTGCATCCAAGCCCCGCCGCGCGGGTCGAAGACGGCTTTCAGCTCTTCCACCACGAAGGAGACATCGCCGCCACGGCGGAACACGGCCGAGACCATGCGTGTGAGCGCCACGGTCCAGGCAAAATGCTCCATGTTCTTGGAGTTTATGAAGACCTCGAAGGGGCGACGATGGCCGTTCAGAACGATGTCGTTGATGGTGATGTAAAGCGCATGCTCGCTGTCGGGCCATTTGACCTTGTAGGTGTTGCCCTCAAGCTCGGCGGGGCGGTCCAGCGGGTCGGACATATAGACGATCTCGCCGCCTTCGCTGACCTGATCGGGGCTGTCGGCGGGGGCTTTGTCGCTCTTCTCGGAAGAGACGCTCAGGACCGAGCCGGTTACGTCGTTAGGGCGATAGGTGGTGCAGCCTTTGCAGCCGGTGTCCCAGGCCTGCATGTAAACGTCCTTGAAGGCATCGAAGGAGATGTCCTCAGGGCAGTTGATGGTCTTGGAGATCGAACTGTCGATCCATTTCTGCGCCGCGGCCTGCATCTTGACGTGGTCGGCGGGCGGCAGGGTCTGGGCGTTGACGAAATAGTCGGGCAGCGGCGCGTCGCCTTTGAGCTCGCGCCACATCTGCACGGCGTAATCGACAACCTCTTCCTCGGTCCGGCTGCCGTCTTTCTGCAGCACCTTGCGGGTGTAGGCATAGGCAAAGACCGGCTCGATCCCCGAAGACACGTTGCCCGCATAGAGGCTGATCGTGCCGGTGGGGGCGATGGAGGTCAAAAGCGCATTGCGGATGCCGTGCTCGCGGATCGCTTCGCGGACGTCGTCGTCCATCTGCTGCATGGTGCCGGAGGCGAGGAACTTCTCCGCATCAAAGAGCGGGAAGGCGCCCTTTTCCTTGGCCAGTTCTACGCTCGCCAGATAGGAGGCGCGGGCGATCGCTTTGAGCCATGCCTCGGTCTGGGCCGCCGCCTCGTCGGAGCCATAGCGCAGGCCGACCATCAAGAGCGCATCGGCAAGGCCGGTGACGCCCAGACCGATGCGGCGCTTGTTCTGCGCTTCGGCGGCCTGTTCGGGCAGTGGGAAGTTCGACACATCGACCACATTGTCCATCATGCGAACGGCGGTGGCGACCAACTCGCTCATCGCGTCTTGGTCAAGATGGGCGTCATCCTCGAAAGGCTGCGCCACCAGACGGGCAAGGTTGATCGAGCCCAGAAGGCAGGCGCCATAGGGCGGCAGCGGCTGCTCGCCACAGGGGTTGGTGGCGGCGATGGTCTCGCAATAGTTCAGGTTGTTCGCGGCATTGATGCGGTCGATGAAGATCACGCCCGGCTCGGCATAATCATAGGTCGCCTGCATGATCTTGTTCCACAGATCGCGCGCCTGCACGGTTTTGTAGACCTTGTCGCCGAAAAGCAGATCCCACGAGCCATCGGCCTTTACGGCCTCCATGAAGGGGTCGGTGACCAGCACGGACATGTTGAACATGCGCAAACGCGCCGGGTCGGACTTGGCGGCGATGAAATCTTCCACATCCGGGTGGTCGCAACGCATGGTCGCCATCATCGCACCGCGGCGGGAGCCTGCGGACATGATGGTGCGGCACATGGCGTCCCAAACATCCATGAAGGACAGCGGGCCGGAGGCATCCGCCGAGACGCCCAGCACATCCGCGCCGCGCGGGCGGATGGTGGAGAAGTCATAGCCGATTCCCCCGCCCTGCTGCATGGTCAGCGCCGCCTCTTTGAGCATGTCAAAGATGCCGGACATGCTGTCGGGCACGGTGCCCATGACGAAGCAGTTGAACAGCGTCACGCGGCGCGCGGTGCCGGCGCCTGCGGTGATGCGGCCCGCGGGCAGGTATTTGAAATCCTCCAGCGCGTTGAAAAATTTGTCTTCCCAAACATCCGCCTTCGATTCGACCTGTGCGAGGTCGCGGGCGATGCGGCGCCATGTGTCCTCAACCGTGACGTCCTTCGGGGTGCCATCGGCCCCTTTAAAACGGTATTTCATATCCCAGATTTGTTCGGCGATCGGGGCGGTAAAGCGGGACATGGGGTAACTCCTGAGGTCAGTGGCAGGGGCTCTTATTAGCTAGGCTATGGCGGGGTGCAAACAGTAAATTGTCGTCTTACCATACAAGAAATTGCATGTGACTGAAATTCAAACACCTTATATGGATTTTTCGCCTCTTCTCCGTACTAGACCCGGCTTTCTTAGTTTCCTGAGAAAGGAACAGGCCTTAAACGGTAAATGTCGCTCCTTTAAATGGAAGATAGGTGTTGCCCAACATATAGGAATTTGTTGTATGTTGGCCAAGCGGGGAGAGGTTCCTAGCCCCTCCCCCTTCTACTGTTGAGTTCTGGGGGCGCTGGTGTGCAAACTGTCACCCCCGGCTCTTCAATCTCGCACTCTTACATGAACTATCGAAGTGCGAAGATTAGGCCGATGATGGAGGCAATTGCCCCAAGAAGAGAAATTACTTCACGCATCGACCAAACTCTGATGAGAAACTTCATCATGCGTCTAGAGTTAGCTAGGCTCTGCCTGAGAGAAAACCGGAAAATTACGCTCCATCATACAAGAATTTGCATGTGATTGAAATCCAACTACCTTATATGGCGTGGATCAAAGGAATCGCTGGGGGGGGGGGGGGGCGATGTGACCGGTAAAATGAACCTGATCAAACTTTCGGTCGGCACCGAAGGCGTCGAAAGCCTCGTCCGCTGGCAGGCGCGCAAGGACGTGCGCACGCATGACGGGTTGCCGCGCCATGTGACCCGCATGTGGCCCAAGCGCGAGGCCGAGATTCTCAACGGCGGCTCGATCTACTGGGTCATCAAGGGCGTGATCCAGGCCCGCCAGCGCATCGTGCGGCTGGAGGAGATCACCCGCGCCGATGGCATCCGCCGCTGCGCCATCGTGCTGGACCCCGAGATCGTCCGCACCCAGAACAGCCTGCGCCGCGCCTTCCAAGGTTGGCGTTACCTCAAGCCCGAGGACGCGCCGCCCGACCTGCCCGAGGGCCGCGAGGCCGAGGCGGAACTGCCCGTGGAGTTGAACCGCGCGCTGGCCGAGATCGGTGTGCTCTGAGCCTCAATCGGCGTAGAGCGCCTCGATCTGATCCCCGTAAAGCTCGTAGATCTTGGCCCGGCGCACCTTCATCGTCGCCGTGACCTCGCCATCGTCGTGGTCAAGCTCCTTGCGCATCAGCCAGACCTTCTTGACCTGCTCGACCCGCGCCAGATCGCGGTTCTGCTTGGCCACTTCCGCCTCGATCAGTTCCTGCACCTTGGGGTGTTCGGCGAGCGAGCGGAAGGTGGTATAGGCGATCCCCTGCCCCTCGGCCCAGAGCCGCACGGTATCCATGTCGATCTGCACCAGCGCGGTCACATAGGGCCGCTTGTCGGCCACGGCGACGACCTCTTTGATGAAGGGGCTGGCCTTGATGACATTCTCGATATGCGCGGGCGCGAGGTTCTTGCCCGCGGCGTTGATCATAATGTCCTTCTTGCGGTCGATCAGCGTGATCGACCCGTCGGCTTCCTCACGGCCCACGTCGCCGGTGTGCAGCCAGCCGTCGCGGATCGTCTCGGCGGTGGCCTTGGGGTTCTTGTAGTACCCTTTGAAGATCGTCCCGCCCGAGAATAGCACCTCGCCATCCTCGGCAATCCGGGTGCGCACCCCGCTAACCGGAAAGCCGATGCGCCCGTCGCACTGGCCCCATGAACGCTGGATCGTGCCCACGCCCGAGGTCTCGGACATGCCCCATGCCTCGCGGATATTGACCCCGATGCCGCGCATGAAGCCCAGAAGCTCGGCGCTGATCGGCGCGGCGGCTGAGATCGCAAAGGTCGTCCGCCCGAGGCCAAGATAGCTGCGGATATGCCGGTAGATCAGCGCGTCCCAGAAGGCATGGGCCAGCCGGTCCCCGGCGCTCCACCTGTCGCGCCGGATCATGCCGCGCCGCTGCGCGCCCTTCAGCGCCATCAGCGTCATCGGCCCCTTGATCCGCCCCGCGGTCTGCGCCTGCACCAAAACGCCCGCCTGCATCTTCTCCCAGATCCGCGGCACGCCGAAAAACACCTGCGGCGCCACTTCGCGCAGGTCGAGGGTGATGGTCCTCAGGCTCTCGCCGAAGTTCATCACGAATTGCTGCGCCAGCCCATTGATTACCGTCACCGCCTGTTCGGCGATATGGCATAGCGGCAGGTAGCTCAGCACATCCGTTCCGGGCGGGTAGTCCCCGAAGACATCCCGCGCCACGCCCACGCCCGCGTGGATGTTGCCGTAGGAAATCTCCGCCGCCTTGGGCAGGCCGGTGGAGCCGGAGGTGAAGACCATCATGGCGGTGTCGTCGGGCTCGATCCCCGCCTGCCGCGCCCGCAGGTCGTCTTGCAATTCCGAAAGCCGCGCCCGGCCCCGTTCGAGCAGATCGTCAAAGCTGATCAGCCCCAGCAGATCCTCGCCCCGCGTGCCCTTTGGGTCGAAGATCACCAGCTGGCGCAGCTGCGGCACCCGTCCGCCCAACTCCTTGATCTTGTCGAGCTGTTCCTGATCCTCGATGAAGAGCACCGTGGCATCCGAGGCGTTGATCAGATGATCCAACTCCGCCGCCGGGCTGGTAGGATACATGCCCACGACCACGCCCGCCGCCGCGTTGATGCCGAATTGCGCCTGCACCCATTCGCCGCGGTTCTCGCTGAGGATGCCGACATGATCGCCCGCGTTCAGCCCCAGATCGACCAGCCCCGCCGCCGTCGCTTGCATGATCTCCTGCAAGCCCGCCCAGGTGATCTCGTTCCAGATGCCGAATTCCTTTTGCCGCATCGCCACGCCCTCGGGGCGGTTCTTGGCGTGGTTGTGCACCATGCGCACCAGCGGCGCGAAATCGCCCTTGAACTCGTCGAATGCCATCACGGGCCTCCCTAGCTGAGCCAGCGTTTGCGGCGCTTGTAATGTTTCACGTCGCGGAAGGACTGCCGCGCGCCGCCCTCCTCGCCCATGCCGAGGTAGAAGGACTGGATGTCCTTGTCGCCGCGCAGCTTGGCCACGTCGCCCTCCATGACGATCTGGCCGCTTTCCATGATATAGCCGTAGTCGGCCACCGAGAACGCCACCCCGGCGTTCTGTTCCACCAGCAGGATCGCGGTGCCGTCCTCTTGGTTCAGCCGCTTGATCGTGTCAAAAATCTCCGCCACCACCTTGGGCGCCAACCCCAGCGAGGGCTCGTCCATCAGGATGAGTTCGGGCCGCGCGATCATCGCCCGGCCAAAGGCCAGCATCTGCTGCTCCCCACCCGAGAGATAGCCCGCGATCTGCCGCCGCCGCTCCTTCAACCGGGGAAAGAAAGCATAGACCTTGTCGTAATCCGCCTTCGCCTGCCGCCGGTCCAATGCGTATGAGGCGGCGATGAGGTTGTCCTCCACCGTCATCTCGCTGAAGACCCGCCGCCCCTCGCGCACGTGAAACAGCCCCTGCTGCACCAAACGGTCGGGCTGGATCGACATGATCGACTGGCCTTTAAAGCTAATCCGCCCTTCGCCCACCTCGCCGTTCTCCAGCGCTAGTAGGTTGCTCGCCGCCTTCAGCGTCGTCGTCTTGCCCGCGCCATTGGTGCCCAGAAGCGTGACGATCTTGCCGTCCGGCACTTCCAGCGACAGCCCGCGCAGCGCCTGCACCGTGTGGTGATAGGTCACTTCGATGTTCTCGATGGTCAGCAAGGGTGCGTCCTCTTTCTGGGGTTTGGGGCGCCCGCCGGACGCCCCGCATTTATCAAACGGTGAACCAGTCCGATTTCGGGGTGAACAGCCCGTCCTCGGGATTGTAGCCATAGACGCGGCCCGTCCCGATGGCGTTGTTCTCCATGCTCACCGGCCCGCCGAAGAAGCCGCCCGACTCCCAGTCTGTGATCCCTGCCAGGTTCTCGGCGATATTGTCGGGGGTCAGTTCCAGCCCCGCCTCGGCGGTGTCGCGGAAGGCCTTCATGGCGATCTCCAGCCCGCACATGGTCTGGATCGCCCATGTCGACATGTAGTTCTCCAAGGGCGTGCCCGCGAACATCTGCTTGCTGAGTTCGGCGTACTGCTGGTAGCGCGGTGCCTCCTCGCGGTCGTAGAAATAGCGGTAGGGCATGACACCTTCGTATCCCGCAAGGAAGGGTCCGGCCTCGGCGGTGATGCGGTCGGCGATCAGCTTCTCCATACCCCAGAAGGTGCCCTTGAACTTGACCGGCAGGCCGAATTGCCGCGCGCCGCCGATAAGCTGTGGCCAGACGCCGGTGACATAGCCTTGCAGGATGCAGTGATCGGCGCCGGACTGCGCCAGCTTGGTGACATGGGTCGGGATATCCGCGCCCTCGGCCTTGGTGCTTTCCTCCAGCACGACCTCGAGACCCAGTTCCTCGGCGGTCTTGCGGCCGTGTTCGATCGGATCGCGCCCGAACTCGGTATTGGAGAAGATGAAGGCCACCTTCTGCCCGCCCTCGTTCTTGATGTTCTGCAGCAGGATGTCGAACTGGCTCTGGTAGGTCGGGCCAGAGAGATACTGGTAAGGGTGCGTCTCGGGGTTGGCGAGTTCCGAAGCGAAGGAGGTCGAGCCCATGATGCGGGCGTTCTCGCCCTTCAGCTCGGGCGCGATCAGCTTCATCGCGCCGGTGCTGTCGGCGAAATAGCCGATCATGTTCTTGCCTTCCGAGGCCAGCGCGCGCTGGTAGTTGTTGAGCGCGTTCTGCGGCACGTAGCCCGAATCCTCGGTGACGAAGCGAATGGGCACGCCGGCGACGCCGCCCTCGTCGTTAAACAGCTTCGTCGCCATGGCGAAGGCCGGTGCGACAAGCTGGCCCGCGGTGGCGAAAGGCCCGGTGAGCGGCAGCGAGGCGCCGAGCACGTATTCCTTGGGCTGGGCGCGCAGGATCATCGGCGTGCCGATGGCGGCCGTCGCGGCGGCCGTGGTGGCGAGGAAGGATCGGCGGTTCATGGTCATCTGTCTTCTCCCTGATGTGGCCTTTTGATTACCCGCGCGCAAACGGCCAACGGTTTGCGGCGCGCAGGATGCGGTCGACGATCTGGTTGATGCCCAAGGGCTCCTTGAGCAGGAACAGCACCAGCAGCACGCCAAAGGCGATCTGCTGCAAGGGCGCGCGCAACTGCCCCGCCCCGGCGCTGTCCCCGGCAAGCGCGCCGAAGAGCACCTTGATCACCTCGGGCACCATGACGACGATGATGACGCCAAAGACCGGCCCCATCGTACGCCCCATGCCGCCGATGATCAGCGCCGCCACAAGGTTGAGCGAGAGCGCCAGTTCGAACTGCTCAGGCAGGATACGGGCGTAGAAATAGGCGAACAGCGCCCCGGCAAGGCCGCAATAGGCCGCCGACAGGGCAAAGCTCATCAGCTTGTAGCGCAGAAGCGAGATGCCGAGGATCTCGGCCGAATAGTCCCGGTCGCGGATCGCGATGAAGGCGCGGCCGACACGGGTGCGAATGAGGTTCTGCGCCGCCAGCAGCGAGACGAGACCCACCACGGCGATCAGCCCGAACATCTCGCGCTTGGTATCCAACTCCCAGCCCAGCAGGTTCGGCACATTGGTGTTGATCCCCACCATGCCGCCGGTCCAGGGCGCGAAAATTTCCTCCTCGATTAGGAAGATCACGATGAAATTCGCCGCCAGCGTCGCCACGGCGAGGTATAGCCCCTTGACCCGCAGGCTCGGCAAGCCGACCAGCACGCCCACCGCCGCCGCCAGTGCCACCGCCAAGGGGACCGAGACGAAGGGCATCAGCCCCGCCGGGATCACCCCCGCCCCGAGATTGCCGAAGATCGTCACCGCATAGGCGCCGATCGCGACGAAGGCACCATGGCCCAGCGACACCAGCCCGGTGTAGCCCGTCAGGATGTTGATCCCCACCACGGCAATGAGCAGGATGCCCATCTGGCTTGCGATCAGAATGAGGTAGTCGTTGCCGAACAGGGTAAACAACGCCAGCGCAAGGATCGACCCGTAGACGAAGGCCTGCTTGTAGCGGTTGTTCAGCACCCGCTCGTCGGCGGCATAGCTGGACTTCAGGTTGGCGTTGATCATATCCGCTCGACCTCCTTTTGCCCCATCAGCCCGTGCGGCCGCCAGATCAGCACCACCAGCACGGTGACGTAAGGAACGATCTCGGCCCAGCCGCCGCCCATCTGCCACTGGGTCATGGCCTCCAGCACGCCCACGACCATCGCGGCGATCAGCACGCCGACGTAGCTATCGAGCCCGCCCATCAGCACGATTGCCAGCACCGAGAAGCCGAAGAGCCCGAGGCTCGGCGAAATGCCGTTGCGGGTGGCGAGGATCGCGCCCGCAATGGCCCCGGTGGTGCTGGCCAGCACCCAGGCGCGGGAAAAGACCTTGGGCACCGAGATGCCCATGGAATAGGCCGTCGACTGGTCCTCGGCGGTGGCGCGGATGGCGATGCCGCCCTTGGTGAACTTCACGAAGGCGACGATGCCGCCGAACAGCAGCAGTGCCACCGCCATGTTCACCAGATCGGTGCCGAAGAGGAAGATCATCGTGCCGAAAAGCTCGAACCGGATCGGCATGTTGGGCGCGATATAGGGCACGCTTGCGGCATCCGCCGTCCAGATCAGCTGCGCCGCGCCCGAGAGGATCGAGATCAAGCCCACCGTCACCATGATCATGGCAAAGACCGACTGCCCCATCAGCGGCCGCATCAACACGCGCTCGATGATCCGTCCGAGGATGGCGTTGCAAACCAGCGCCCCCGCCAGACCCAAGAGGATGCGCGGCAGGTTCGCCACCCAGTCGAGCACCGCCGCCACGGGCGAGAACATCGGCAATTCGCCCCGCATCTCGACCATCCAGCCGGGCTGCCAGGAAGCCAACCAGCCGGGCGCCCAAGGTTGGGCGGGCACGATCACGGCAAAGGTGAAATAGAAATAGGCGCCGAACATGATTAGGTAACCATGGGCGAAGTTCACCACCTTGGTAGCCTTGTAGACGCTGACGATACCCACGGCGATCAGCGCGTAGATCGCCCCGGCCATCAGCCCGTTGATCGCAAACTGCACGAACTGCCCCATCAGAGCGCCTCCCTGTCCTTAGCCTCGGAATCTTTCAAAGATTCCGGGCCGATTTCTTTCAAAGAAATCGTCATGCCGCCGCCCCCAGATAGGCCTCGATCACCGCGGGGTTGTTGGAGACTTCCTCGGGCGTGCCGCTGGCGATCTGCTGGCCGAAGTTCAGCACGACGATGCGGCTACAGATGTCCATCACCATGTGCATGTCGTGCTCCACCAGCAGGATCGTGGTGCCGAACTGCTCCTGCACGTCGAGGATGAAACGCGCCATGTCGGCCGTCTCCTCGCGGTTCATGCCCGCCACCGGCTCGTCCAAGAGCAGCACGCGCGGGCGCATCGCCAGCGCCCGGCCCAGTTCGACCCGTTTCTGCAAGCCGTAGGGCAACATGGTGATCGGGTATTTGCGGATGTGGTCGATCTCGAGAAAATCGATCACCTGTTCCTCGATCTCGCGGCGCAGTTCCAGCTCGGCCCTTTGCGCCGCGCCGAAATAGCGCAGCGCCTGCCAGACATTGGTCTTGAGCCGCGTGTGGCCGCCGAGTTTGATGTTGTCGAGCACGGTCATGCCGCGAAACAGCGCGATATTCTGAAAGGTCCGCGCCAGCCCGAGGCCCGCGCGTTTGTCGGGGCTAAGCGTCGTGATATCCTCCCCGTCAAAGGATACGCTGCCCCGGTCGGGCCTGTAAAACCCTGAAATCGCGTTAAAAAGTGAGGTTTTGCCCGCGCCATTGGGGCCGATCACCCCGGTGATCTCTCCGGCCTTGGCTTCGAAATTCACCCCCTGCAGCGCCTTGATGCCGCCAAAGGACAGATGCAAATCCTCAACCCTCAGCAATCGCCCACTCCCATGCGGCGACGGCTGCGGCCCCCCGCAAGGGGCGCGTGACATCCGATCATCGACGGATCCTCCCTATGTCCCGACCCCTGCCCCTTTTGGCGGTGCTTGTGGTATCGGCCTGTTGACCCTTTCACCCTATCCGAAGCGCGGCATCTCGCAAGTCTTTCGATAAGCCACGCGGCAAAGCGCCCCCGAGCCGGAGCGGCTCGGAAGGTGCAATGCCATGGTAGGCAAGGGAAAAACCCGTGACTGTGACGCTACGTCAGGTCAGTTGCGCGATCAGGGCTTTCAGCGCCTTGCGGCTGTGATCCTCTAGGGGCGCCATGCGCGAGCGCCAGAGCGTTGCCTGCGATTGCAGGATCAGGCCGTCACTGAGGATCTTCAGGTGATTGGCGCGCAGAGTCTCGCCGCTGGAGGTGATATCGGCGATGGCCTCGGCGGTCTCATTGAGCACGGTGCCCTCGGTCGCCCCTTGGCTGTCGACCAGTGCGTAATCGGCCACGCCGTGAGTGCGCAGGAACTCCCGCACCAGCCGGTGATACTTGGTGGCGATGCGCAGGCGGAAGCCATGTTCGGCGCGGAAGGCGGCGGCGGCGGCGTCGAGATCGTCCAGCGTGTCGACATCGACCCAAGCCTGCGGCACGGCGATGATCAGGTCGGCATGGCCGAAGTTCAACTCTTCCAGCGGCTCGACCAGCTGATCCCAAAGCGCCAGCTTCTCTTGCACCAGATCGGTGCCGGTGACACCCAGATGGATCCGCCCCGCCGAGAGTTCGCGCGGGATTTCACCCGCCGAGAGCAGAACGAGAGAGACATCCTCGATCCCCTCGACCTTGCCCGCATATTCGCGGTCTGACCCGGTGCGCTGCAGGCTGACGCCGCGGGCGCCGAACCATTCAAAGGTCTTCTCCATCAGCCGCCCTTTGGACGGCACACCCAGTTTCAGCGTCATTGCCCGGCCTCCAGTTCCAGCATCAGACCGGGGCGCATCACACCGCCCACCGCCGGGATTTCATCGCCCTGCCCCAGCCGCCGGGTCAGCGCGTCATAGCGCCCGCCGGTGGCGATGCTGGGCAGATCGGGCCGCGTGGTGGCGCGAAAGGCAAAGACGAAACCGTCGTAATATTCCATCGAAGACCGGCCATGGCTGGCCTCGAAGAGCAGCGCATAGGTGTCGATGCCGCGGGCGCGCATCGCTTCGGCGCGGGCCGCGACACGGGCCACGGCATCGCCGATGGCAGGCATGTCGACGGCCAGATCGCGCAGGCGGCTCAGCGCGTTGGGCAGAATTTCCTTGACCTCCAACAGCGCCTCGAAAAGATCAACCTGCTGCGCAGAGATCGGCGGCGTCTTCGCATCCTCGCGCAGGGCCGCGACACGGGTTTCGATCTCGGCGCGAGAGCGCAGCCCCACCATCGGCGCGTCGCAAGTCACCTCGGCCTCGGCCAGCAACGCTTTGCGCCCCGCAGGCACCGGGCTGCGCCCCGCATAACGGTCAAGCAGCGCGCGAAAGCGGCGCGGGCGCCAGATGTGGCGCATCAACGCCTGTTTGCGCGCAGGCGATGTGCCCAAGCCCTGCACCGCCGCCATCAGCACGCCGATGTCGCCGGTCACCGGGCGCACCGGCAGCCCCTGCATCGCCTCGGCGATCAGGGCGAAAACCTCGGCATCCGCCGCCGCCGGATCGGCGCGGTCGAAAACCTCGAAACCCACCTGAATATACTCGTTTGCGCGGTTTGGGTCGTGCTCCTGACGGCGGAAAACCTCGCCTGAATAGGTGTAGCGCGCGGGCTCGGCCCCATGCGCCATATGCATCTGCACCACGGGCACGGTGAAATCGGGCCGCAGCATCTGCTCGCCCCGGAGCGCATCCGAAGTGACATAGGCGCGCGCGCGGATATCCTCGCCGTAGAGGTCCAGCAACGTGTCGGCCGGTTGCAGGATCGGCGGCTCAACCAGAACGGCGCCCTGCCCTTCGAAAATCGCGCGCAGGGAGGCCGCGCGCGCCAGTGTTTCGGAACGTGTCGGCATCAGCTTGTCCGATCCAGAATGTCGCGCACCGCTTTGATCAGATCGCCGCGCGGCACCTCATATTGGTTGGGGCGCTCTTTCCACTCGTCGTGGCTCGCCTCTTGCGCCAATTGCGCGCCCAGCACCATGTCCTTGATCTGCACCACGCCGCGGTCCTTCTCATCACCGCCTTCGATGACAACCACGGGGCTTTGCCGCTTGTCGGCGTATTTCATCTGGTTGCCGAAGTTCTTCGGATTGCCGAGGTAAACCTCTGCCCGGATGCCCGCCTGCCGCAACTCGGCAACCATCGCCTGATAATCGGCCATGCGGTCGCGGTCCATCACGGTGACGACGACGGGGCCGGTCGCTTCGGCCTCAAGCCGCCCCTTGGCGGCCAGTGCAGCGAGCAGACGGTCCACACCGATGGAGACGCCGGTTGCCGGCACTTCCTGCCCGGTGAAACGCTTCACCAGATCGTCGTAACGCCCCCCGCCCGCGACCGAGCCGAAGTTGCGCGCGCGGCCCTTCTCGTCTTTGATCTCGAAGGTCAGTTCGGCCTCGAAAACCGGGCCGGTGTAATAGCCAAGGCCGCGCACGACCGAGGGGTCGATCTCCACCCGGTCGGGGCCATAGCCGCCCGCCGCCAGCAGGTCCGAGATGAGCTGAAGCTCATCCACCCCCTGCACGCCCACGTCGGAGCCCGCCACCAAGTCGCGCAGCCGCGCCACGGTCTCGGCCCCGGTCTCGCGCTTGGCCTGCATGAAGCCCATCACGACATCGGCCTGGGCATCGCCCAGCCCCGCGCCCTTGGTGAAATCGCCGCTTTCGTCCTTGCGGCCCTCACCCAGAAGCGCGCGCACGCCGTCGGGCCCCAGCCGGTCCAACTTGTCGATCGCCCGCAACACGATGCCCCGTTCGGCCTCCTTGTCGTCACCCGCAAGCCCGGCCACTTCGAGCACGCCGTTCAGCACCTTGCGGTTGTTCACCCGCACCACATAGTCGCCGCGTGCGATGCCCACTTCCTCAAGGCAATCGGCCAGCATGGCGCAGATCTCGGCATCGGCGGCCACGGAAGGCGCGCCCACGGTATCGGCGTCGCATTGATAGAACTGCCGGAACCGCCCCGGCCCCGGCTTCTCGTTGCGCCAGACCGGGCCCATCGCGTAGCGCCGATAGGGCATCGGCAACTCGTTGCGGTGCTGGGCATAGACCCGCGCCAAGGGGGCGGTCAGGTCATAGCGCAGCGCAAGCCAGTCACCGGGCTTGTCACCTTCGGCATCCTCCTGCCAGGCGAACACCCCTTCGTTCGGACGCTCAACGTCGGGCAGGAACTTGCCAAGCGCCTCGACCGTCTCCACGCCCGAGCTTTCCAGCGCGTCGAAACCATAGCGGTGATAGACGGCGGCGATCTTGTTCAGCATCACGGCCCGATGGGTCACCTCGGTCCCGAAATAATCGCGGAACCCTTTCGGGGTTTGCGCCTTGGGACGGGGGGTTTTCTTGGGCTTTGCCATGGCAAGGATCCTCGGTGCATCAATTGGCCTCGCGTCTAGCCCAAGCCCCCCGCAAGAGCAAGCAACGCGGCATCCCGCCCCTGTCCCGCGCCGCCGGTCCGTGCTAGATCGCGCAAAAAGGATGCGCGCCATGACCGACCAAAGCCCCGACCACACTAAAGACCAAACAGCCGACCAAATCAGCCGCCTCGAAGAGCAGATCGCCCATCTGACCCGCGCGGTCGACGATATGTCAGAGATCGTCACCCGTCAGGAGGCCGAGATCGTCACCCTGAACCGCCGCGTCCATATGCTGATGCAACGCGAAGGCGAGCGGGACGCCTCGGGCGGTGGCGCGGTCCTTTTGGGCGATGAGCGGCCCCCGCACTACTGAGCGGCAGCGCCGCGCCTCCGTCAATTGGCTGATTTCATGGCCACGGCGGCGACGGCCCCGTCATGCACCAGCACCTCGGACCAACGCGCGGTCTGGCCCAAACGCTCATAGGCGCTGACGAAAAAGGTCGTCTTGTCGAGCGTGCCGATCTGCCGCCCGCAGGGTTTGCCGCGCCCCGCCCCGCAGACGCGGGCCTTGATCGCCTCATAGGCCGCGTCGGTCTCGGCGGCGGGCAGGTTCTCTCCCCCCGGGCCGTAGTGCAGTTGCTCATAGACCGAAGGCGTGCCGAACAGCACATTGGCCGCCGTCAACTGACGCGCGCAATCGTCCGCAAAGCCGGTGATGTAGAAGCTGCGTGCCCCACCGCTGCCCGGCTGCGAATCGAACAACCGGTAGCCCCGCGCCGCCGGTTCCTCGACCGGTTGCCCCAATTCACCTCGATCGAGATCGCAGACGCGGGCCACCTCTCCAAACGGCAGGACGGTGCCGAATGAAACCTCGGCCACCTCCGGGTTCGGCGCGGAAGGGGCCATGGCGCAGGCGGACAGCAGCGTCCCCATGATCAAAAGGCCGATGCGTCGTTTCATGCTCTGCTCCCCGTTGCTTGTCAGGCAGGTAGCGCAGCCACCCGCCGCCGTCCACTGGATGCGGCAGCGGGCGGCGCGGAGGTCAGATTTCCTCGACCTCCATCACCCCGTCGAGCGAGCGGATCGCGCCCTTGATCTGCGGTGTCACCGGGAATTCGCGGCCCAGATCGACCTCGACCTCACCGGGCAGGCTTGGGTCCATCAGGCAGAATTGCACCGGCCCCTTGCCCGCCGCCTTGACCGCCTGCCGCGCCCCGGCAAGCACATCGGCCACTGATTGGATCGCCCCCGGCCCGTCGATAAAGACCCGCAGCCCCATGCTGCCCGCGTCCGCCACCGCGGCGTCGATCGGCCCGATACCGCGGGCCAGCAGCTTCAACTGGTCGCTCTCCATCGTGGCCTCGACGGTGACCACGACCTTGGAGCCGACTTCCAGATGATCGCGCGAGGCTTCGAGCACATCGGAGAAGATCGTCACCTCGTAGCCGCCCGTGGGGTCCGACAACTGCGCAAAGGCAAAGCGGTTGCCGCGTGCCGACTTGCGCTCCTGCCGCCCGGCCACGACGCCCGCGAGCCGTGCGTTCATCGCGCCACGGGTCGAAACCTTTTCGTTGAGTTCATCCAGCGTCAGGAACGGCAGCCCCGTCTCCCGCGCCCATTTGCGTTTCAAGGGCGGCATGTAGTCGTCCAGCGGATGGCCCGAGAGGTAGAAGCCCACGGCCTTGAACTCCTCGGCCAGACGCTCGGCCGATTGCCAGTCGTCGCAGGGCAGGATGCGCGGCTCGGGCAGGTCGTCGCCCGCCTCGCCAAACAGCGAGACCTGATTGGAGGCCTTCTGCTCGTGGATCGCCGCCGAATAGTTCACCAGCCCGTCAAGCGATTGGAACACCCGTCGCCGGTTGCTGTCGAGTTGATCGAAGGCGCCCGAGCGCACCAGCATCTCGAGCGGGCGTTTGCCGACGCGCTTGAGGTCCACCCGCCGGGCGAGGTCAAAAAGCGTCGCGAAGGGCTTGTCGACGCCATCCACCTTGCGCCCCTCGGTCACCAGTTTCATCGCCTCGAGCCCGACGTTCTTCAACGCACCAAGGGCATAGACCAGCGCGCCGTCGACCACTTTGAAGGTCGCATCCGAGCGGTTCACGCAGGGCGGCACCCAGGGCAGTTCAAGGTGCTTGCGCACCTCCTCGAAATAGATCGCCAGCTTGTCGGTGAGGTGGATATCGCAGTTCATCACCCCGGCCATGAACTCCACGGGGTGGTTCGCCTTCAGCCATGCGGTCTGGTAGGAGACCACCGCATAGGCCGCGGCGTGGGACTTGTTGAAACCGTAGTTGGCGAATTTCTCCAGAAGGTCGAAGACCTCCGCCGCCTTCTTCTTGTCGACGCCATTGGCCATCGCGCCTTTTTCGAACTTGGGGCGTTCCTTGGCCATCTCCTCGGCGATCTTCTTACCCATCGCGCGGCGCAACAGGTCCGCGCCGCCGAGCGAATAGCCCGCCATGACCTGCGCGATCTGCATCACCTGTTCCTGATAGACGATGATGCCTTGGGTCTCTTCGAGAATGTAGTCGATGCTGGGATGCACCGATTCCAGCTCGCGCTTGCCGTTCTTGACCTCGCAATAGACCGGGATGTTCTCCATCGGGCCGGGGCGGTAGAGCGCCACGAGGGCGACGATGTCCTCGATGCACGTGGGCTTCATGCGCTTGAGCGCATCCATCATGCCGCTCGATTCCACCTGGAAGACCGCGACGGTCTTGGCGCTGGAATAGAGGTCGTAGGTCGCCTTGTCGTCGAGCGGGAGGGTGGCCACGTCGTCGACATGGCCCTCGGGCGGCTCATAGATCTGGCGGCCGTCCGCGGCGATATGCAGATGCCGCCCGCCCGCCTTGATCTGGTCGAGCGCGTTCTGGATCACGGTCAGGGTCTTCAGGCCGAGAAAGTCGAACTTCACCAGACCGGCCTGTTCAACCCATTTCATGTTGAACTGCGTCGCCGGCATGTCCGAGCGCGGGTCTTGGTAGAGCGGCACCAGATGATCCAGCGGCCGGTCCCCGATCACCACGCCCGCGGCGTGGGTCGAGGCGTTGCGCAAGAGCCCTTCGACCTGCTGGCCATAGGTCAGCAGACGGTCGACGACCTCCTCGTTCTTGGCCTCCTCGCGCAGGCGCGGCTCGTCCGCCAGCGCCTTCTCAATGGAGACGGGCTTCACCCCTTCCACCGGGATCATTTTCGACAGGCGGTCGACCTGCCCGTAGGGCATCTGCAACACCCGCCCGATGTCGCGCACCGCCGCCTTCGACAGCAGCGCACCAAAGGTGATGATCTGGCCCACCTTATCCCGGCCGTATTTCTCCTGAACGTAGCGGATCACCTCCTCGCGGCGGTCCATGCAGAAGTCGATGTCGAAGTCGGGCATGGAAACCCGCTCGGGGTTGAGGAAGCGCTCGAAGAGCAGCGAATAGCGCAGCGGGTCGAGGTCGGTGATCGTGAGCGCATAGGCCACGAGACTGCCCGCGCCCGAGCCCCGCCCCGGCCCCACTGGAATGTCATTGTCCTTGGCCCATTGGATAAAGTCGGCAACGATCAGGAAGTAGCCGGGAAAGCCCATGCCTTCGATGATGCCCAGTTCGAAATCGAGACGTTTTTGGTATTCCTCCACGCTCACCGCATGGGGGATCACCGCCAGACGCGCCTGCAGGCCTTCATTGGCCATGCGGCGCAACTCGGCGACCTCGTCGTCGGCGAACTTGGGCAGGATCGGATCGCGGCGGTAGGCCATGAAGGCGCAGCGCTTGGCGATCTCGACGGTATTGCTCAGCGCCTCGGGCAGGTCGGCAAAGAGGGTCGCCATCTCGGCTTGGGACTTGAAGTAATGCTGCGCGGTCAGACGGCGGCGCGGCTGGCTTTGGTCGACATAGGCGCCCTCGGCGATGCAGATCAGCGCGTCGTGCGCCTCGTACATGTCAGGCTTGGGGAAATAAACGTCGTTGGTCGCGACCAACGGAATGTCCATGGCGTAAGCCATCTCGACAAAGCCGCGCTCCGTCAGGCGCTCGGCCTCGGGCTGGCCGCCGTCCTCCGGGTGGCGCTGCAACTCGACGTAAAGCCGGTCGCCAAAGGCGTGCTGCAACCGCGCCATCAGCGCTTCCGCCGCCGGGCGCTGGCCTCCCTGCAAGAGCATCCCCACCGGCCCCGAAGGCCCGCCGGTTAGGCAGATAAGATCGGCGCTCAGCGCCTCCAGCTCGGCCAGCGTCACCTCGGCCACTGCCCCGCCCTTGTCGAGATAGAGGCAGGAGTTCAGCTTCATCAGGTTTTCGTAGCCCAATTCGCTTTGCGCCAGCAGCACCACCGGCGCGGGCGGGCGCGGCTTCTCGCCCGGCTGGACCTCCACGTAAGCGACATCCACCTGACAGCCGATGATCGGTTGCACGCCCGCCCCCGCCATGGCAACCGAGAACTCGAGTGCTGCGAACATGTTGTTGGTGTCGGTCAGCGCCAGCGCGGGCATTTCCGCGTCATGGCACATGCCGGGCAGCTTTTTCAGCCGCAGCGCGCCTTCCAGTAGGGAATACTCGGAATGGCTGCGCAGGTGAATGAATCGGGGAGCATTTGACATGGGGCATTTTTACGCCACCCACCCCAGAGGCACCAGCACCGGATCGCCGTCAGCGCATTTTTCGCCCAAGGTATTTTTTCTTGCCAAAACGCCCCCCGCCCCGCTAGCCTGACCTCTACCTCGCCCGCGCCCGGTTCTACGCCGCATCGAACCCCGCGCATGTTTACGGGCCACTTTGTACCGCGGCGGATGAGAACCAATGGACATCACTTTTCTTCTCAATGGAGAAGTCGTGTCGCTCTCCAACGTATCCCCCACCACGACATTGCTGGACTGGCTGCGCGAAGAGCGTGGCCTGACGGGGACCAAGGAGGGCTGTAACGAGGGCGACTGCGGGGCCTGCTCGGTCATGATCAGCGACGAGAGCGGGCACCGCGCGCTGAACGGCTGCATCCTGTTCCTGCCGCAGATCAACGGCAAGGCGGTCACCACGGTCGAGGGCATGGCCAGCGCCGACGGCGCGCTGCATCCGGTGCAGGAGGCGATGGTCTCCCATCACGGCAGCCAATGCGGCTTCTGCACCCCGGGTTTTGTCGTCTCGATGGCCACGGCGCATCTCAACGGTGCGACGGATCATGACGTACAGCTTGCCGGCAACCTCTGCCGCTGCACCGGCTACGCGCCGATCATCCGCGCGGCCGAGGCAGCAAAGAACAAGCCAGTGCCGGATCATCTGCGCAACCTCACAAACAAACTGGCGCAGGACATCCCCGCCCCCGCCAAGGCCGAGGGCGCGCCGCATGTGCAGCCCGAGAGTAGCGACGAACTGGCCGCCTGGTACCTCGACCACCCCGAGGCGACGCTGATCGCCGGGGCGACCGACGTGGGTCTCTGGGTCACCAAGGGCTTCCGCGATCTGGGCGCCGTGGCTTTCCTCAATCGCTGTGCCGATCTGCGCGGCATCACCGAGGACGAAACCGGCCTGCGCATCGGCGCCATGACAACGCTGACCGAGGTGGAGGCGAAGCTTTCCCCGCTGTTCCCCAGCCTGGGCGTGATGCTGCGGCGCTACGGTTCGACGCAGGTGCGCAACGCGGCGACGCTGGGCGGCAATATCGCCAATGGCTCGCCCATCGGTGATGGCCCGCCCGCGCTGATTGCGCTCGGGGCCACTTTGCACCTGCGCCGTGGCGACACCCGGCGCGAGATGCCGCTGGAGGATTTCTTCCTCGACTACGGCAAGCAGGACCGCGCCCCGGGCGAATTTGTCGAGGCGATCACCGTGCCGCGCCAAGAGGACACGCTGCGCTGTTACAAGCTGTCGAAACGTTTCGATCAGGACATCTCGGCGGTCTGCGGCTGCATCTCGATCACCGGCAATGGCTCGGAAATTCTCACCGCCCGCGTGGCCTTCGGCGGCATGGCCGCCACCCCGAAACGCGCCGCCGCGGCGGAGGGCGCACTCATCGGCCAGCCGTGGAGCGAAGACACCATCCGCAAGGCGATGGAAGCGATGACGCAAGATTTCACCCCGCTGTCGGACATGCGCGCCTCGGCCGCCTACCGGATGCAGGCCGCGCAGAACATGCTGCTGCGCTATTTCCACGATGCCAATGGCACCCCCACGAACCTAGCGGAGGTCTCGGCATGAGCGTTGCAAAGCCCCTTCCCCATGACGCCGCGAAGCTGCATGTCACCGGCGCCGCGCACTATGTCGACGACATTCCCACCCCGCGCGGCACGCTGCATCTGGCCTTCGGCCTCAGCCCCGTCGCGGCGGGCGATCTGACCGGTCTGGACCTTCAGGCCGTGCGCGAGGCCCCGGGCGTCGTGGCGGTGCTGACCGCCGACGACCTCGTGCATGATTGCGACACCTCGCCCTCGAACCATGACGAGCCGCTCTTGGCGACCGATCAGGTGCATTTCGCGGGCCAGCCGCTCTATCTGGTGGTGGCCACCAGCCACCTCGCCGCGCGCCGTGCGGCACAGCTCGGCAAGCCGCAGATCATCCCGCTCGATCCAATCTTGACGGTGGAACAAGCGCTCGACGCCAACAGCCGTTTCGAGGACGGCCCGCGCATTTACCAAAAGGGCGATGCCGAGGCCGCGCTCTCGAAAGCCACCCGCCGCCTCTCGGGGCAGATCGAGATGGGCGGGCAGGAGCATTTCTACCTCGAGGGTCAGGCCGCCATGGCGCTGCCGCAGGACAACGGCGACATGCTGGTGCATTCCTCGACCCAGCACCCGACCGAGATTCAGCACAAAGTAGCCCATGCCATTGGCCGCCCGATGCATGCGGTGCGGGTCGAGACCCGGCGCATGGGCGGCGGTTTTGGCGGCAAGGAAAGCCAGGGCAACGCGCTGGCGGTGGCCTGTTCGGTCGCTGCGGCAATGACCGGCAAGCCCTGCAAGATGCGCTATGACCGCGATGACGACATGATCATCACCGGCAAGCGGCATGATTTTCGCATCGGTTACGACGTGGGCTTCGATGACGATGGCCGCATCACCGCGCTCAACGTCACCCATTACACCCGCTGCGGCTGGTCGATGGACCTGTCGCTTCCCGTGGCCGACCGCGCCATGCTGCATGCCGATAACGCCTATCACCTGCGCGACATCCGCATCACCTCGCACCGCCTGCGGACCAATACCGCCAGCGCTACGGCCTTTCGCGGCTTCGGCGGGCCGCAGGGGATCGTCGGGATCGAACGGGTGATGGACCATATCGCGCATGAATTGGGCCTCGACCCGCTCGCCGTGCGTCGCGCGAACTACTACAGCGACAATGCCCACCGTCCGACCGAGGTGGAGAACACCGGCACCGCGATCGACAACCGCACCCCGCCGGATGCGGAGGCCGATTTATCGTCGCGCGGCGCGCCCCCTGCGCCCGACGCGGAACCGTCGATCCCGGCCACCCCCTCGGACGTGCAGACCACGCCCTACCAGCAGCCGGTCACCGATTGCATCATCAATGCCGTGACCGACCGTCTGGTCGAGAACTGCGACTATGACGCGCGCCGCGCCGCCATCGCCGAGTGGAACGCGAAGAACCCGCTTTTGAAGCGCGGCATTGCCATCACGCCGGTGAAATTCGGCATCTCCTTCACGCTCACCCACCTCAATCAGGCAGGCGCGCTGGTGCATGTCTATCAGGACGGCTCAATCCACCTGAACCACGGCGGCACCGAGATGGGGCAAGGGCTGTTCCAGAAGGTGGCGCAGGTCGCGGCCTCGCGCTTCGGCGTCTCGCCGGAACTGGTCAAGATCACCGCCACCGACACCGCCAAGGTGCCCAATACCTCGGCCACCGCGGCCTCTTCGGGCTCGGATCTCAACGGTATGGCGGCGCAGAACGCCTGCGACACGATCCGCGACCGTATGGCCGCGCATCTGGCCGAGCGCTACCAGACCACGCCCGATCAGGTGGTATTCGCCGACGGCATGGTGCGGATCGGCGGCGAGGAGATCACCTTCGCCGCCGCTGCCGCCTCGGCCTATGAGAACCGCGTCAGCCTCTCGGCCACCGGTTACTACAAGACGCCCGACATCGAATGGGACCGGATCGCCGGGCGCGGGCGGCCGTTCTACTACTTCGCCTATGGTGCGGCCTGCACCGAGGTGGTGATCGACACGCTCACCGGCGAGAACCGCATCCTGCGCGCGGACCTGTTGCATGACGCCGGCGCCTCGCTGAACCCCGCGCTCGACATCGGCCAGATCGAGGGCGGCTACGTCCAAGGCGCGGGCTGGCTCACGACCGAGGAACTGGTCTGGGACGAGACCGGCACCCTGCGCACCCATGCGCCCTCGACCTACAAGATCCCCGCCTGTTCGGACCGCCCGCCGGTCTTCAACGTGACGCTCTGGGACCAGCCGAACCCGGCGCAGACGGTCTACCGCTCCAAGGCCGTGGGCGAGCCGCCCTTCATGCTGGGCATTTCGGCCTTCATGGCGCTGTCGGATGCCGTGGCGGCCTGTGGCCCGCATTACGGCGACCTGCAGGCACCTGCCACGGCCGAGGCGGTGCTCGCGGCGGTCGGGCGGGCGCAAAACGGCGGATCGGCAAAATGACCGCGATCTTCGTCGAGGTCACCGCCACGCGCGGCTCGGCCCCGCGGGACGCGGGCACGGCGATGAAGGTCACGCCCGAGACGATTGCGGGCACCATTGGTGGCGGCGCGCTGGAGCATCAGGCCATCGCCCACGCCCGCGCGATGCTGGCCGAGGGCCGAACCGAAGATACCCAGACCCTGCCGCTCGGCCCCGGTCTGGGCCAGTGCTGCGGCGGTGCGGTCAGCCTGCGCTACACGACCACGCCGCGCCCCTTGGACGCGGCTACCCCCCTGCCCCTGCCGGACGTGCAGAGCGAGGTGCCGCTCTGGCTCTGGGGCGCGGGGCACGTGGGCCGCGCGGTGGTGGCCGCTTGCCCGCCCCGGGCCTTCGAGATCACCTGGATCGACAGCGCCCGCGACCGTTTCCCCGAAGACATCCCGCCCCATGTCATCGCCACCCCCGCCGCCGACATGCCGCGCCTCGCCGCCCATGCGCCGCGCCAGACGCATCACCTGATCTTCACCTATTCCCATGACATCGACCTCGCGCTTTGCGCCGCCTTGCTCAATCGCGGCGCCGCGAGCATCGGGTTGATCGGCTCTGACACAAAAAAGTCACGGTTTTCCCGCCGCTTGCGTGACATGGGGTTGGATCCCTCTGGCATCACCTGTCCAATTGGCGATAAATCGCTGGGCAAGCTGCCTGCGCAAATTGCCCATGGCGCGCTGATCGCCCTCATCGCCCGGACCCAGACAAAGGTTTCCGCATGACTAATTCACTTCTCGACCTCACCGGGTTGACCAAGGCCTACCCCGGCGTCGTCGCGAACGATGACGTGTCCCTGCGGATTGCCCCGGGTGAGGTTCACGCCCTGCTGGGCGAGAACGGCGCGGGCAAGTCCACTTTGGTCAAAATGATCTACGGGCTGGTCAAACCAGATGCGGGCCAGATGCTGATGCGGGGCGAAAGCTTTGCCCCCACCGACCCGCACGCCGCACGGCAGGCGGGTGTGGGCATGGTGTTTCAACATTTCTCGCTTTTCGACGCGCTCAGCGTGGCGGAAAACATCGCGCTTGGCATGGAAAACCCGCCGCGAATGCGTGAACTTAGCCAACAGATCCGCGATGTGTCGGACACCTACGGCCTGCCGCTTGCGCCGGACCGCACCGTCGGCGACCTCTCGGCGGGGGAACGTCAGCGGGTCGAGATCATCCGCTGCCTGCTGCAAGAGCCGAAACTGCTGATCATGGACGAGCCGACCTCGGTTCTGACGCCGCAAGAGGTTGAAATCCTGTTCAAAACCCTGCGCAAACTCAGCGCTGAGGGCACCGCGATCCTCTATATCTCGCACAAGCTCGAAGAAATCCGCAGCCTGTGCGACAGCGCCACGATCCTGCGCTTGGGCAAGGTCGTCGGCCATTGCACCCCGCGGGAGACGTCGGCCCGCGACATGGCCGAGATGATGGTGGGCTCTGCGCTGAAAACCCCCACCCGCGACAGCAAGGCACCGGGCGAGGTGGCGCTGACGCTGAACAACCTCTCGGCCCGGTCGGCTCATGCCTTTGGCATGCCGCTGCGCGATATTTCCGTCGAAGTGCGGCGCGGCGAGGTGCTGGGCATCGGCGGCGTTGCGGGCAACGGGCAGGACGAACTACTCAACGCGCTGTCGGGCGAAACACTGGTCGGCGCGGGCATGATCACCTTTGACGGGCGCGACATTGGCCTGCTCGGCCCCACCGCCCGCCGCGCGCTTGGCGTCTTGACCGCCCCCGAAGAGCGGCTTGGCCATGCCGCCGTGCCGGATATGTCGCTGACCGAGAACGCCATGCTGACCGGGGCCGCCCGTGAGGGGCTGGAGCGCGGCGGTATGCTCGACTGGGGCAAGGCCCGCAGCTTTGCCGAGAAGATCATCAAGACCTTCGACGTGCGCACCCCCGGCCCCGCCAATGCGGCGCGCTCGCTTTCGGGCGGCAACCTGCAGAAATTCGTCATCGGGCGCGAGGTGCTGCAACGGCCCGAGCTGCTGGTGGTGAACCAGCCCACATGGGGGGTCGATGCCTCTGCCGCCGCCGCGATCCGGCAGGCGCTGCTCGATCTCGCCTCGGGCGGGACCGCCGTGATCGTCATCAGCCAAGACCTTGATGAGCTGATGGAGATTTCCGACAATTTCGCCGCCCTGAACGAAGGCCGCCTGTCGCCGTCTCGCCCCGCGCAGGGGCTGACCGTCGAAGAGATCGGCCTGATGATGGGCGGCGCACATGGTATGGAGGTCGCGCATGTCTAAGCCGAGCCTCGCCTCTTTCACTCTGACCATTGGGGGTGATCTGTGATCCGCCTTGAAAAGCGTCCGCAGCCCAGCCGGGCCCTCTCGCTGTCGACACCGATCATGGCGGTGCTGGCCACTTTCATCTTTGGCGGGCTTTTGTTCGCGGCCTTGGGCAAAGACCCGATCGAGGCGCTGCAAACGATCTTCTGGCAGCCCCTGTTTGGCGATTACGCCTTTTACTACCGCCCGCAACTGCTGATCAAAGGCGCGCCCTTGGTGCTGATCGCCATCGGCCTCAGCCTTGGGTTCAAAGCGGGCATTTGGAACATCGGGGCCGAGGGGCAGTATATCATGGGCGCCCTCTTTGGCGCGGGCGTGGGGCTGGCCTTCTACCCGCTTGAGGCGTGGTATATCTTTCCGCTGATGGTCCTCGCCGGGGCGCTTGGCGGTTGGCTCTGGGCGATGATCCCGGCGCTTCTCAAGGTGCGGTTCGGCACCAATGAAATCCTCGTCTCGCTGATGCTGGTCTATGTGGCGGAACAGTTCCTTGCCTCCATGTCATTGGGATTGCTGAAAAACCCCGAAGGCTACGGCTTTCCCGGCTCGCGCAACCTGCAACAATACGCTTCTACCCATAACGCCGAACTCTTTGCCGGTTCCGGCATGCACTGGGGCGTGGTCGCAGCACTGATCGCGGTGATCTTTGCCTATGTGCTGCTGGCGCGGCACCGGCTTGGCTTTGCCATCCGCGTCACCGGCGAGGCGCCGCGCGCGGCGCGCTTCTCGGGCGTGAACCCGGCGCGGCTGGTGCTGTTTTGCCTTGGCACCTCTGGCCTGCTCGCCGGTCTTGCGGGCATGTTCGAGGTCGCTGGCCCCTCGGGTCAGGTCACCATCGACTTTAACGTGGGCTATGGCTTCACCGCGATCATCGTGGCCTTCCTTGGCCGTCTGCATCCGATCGGCATCCTGCTTGCCGGGGCGCTGATGGCGCTGACCTATATCGGCGGGGATATCGCGCAGTCCAACCTCGGCCTGCCCGCCGCCGCCATTCAGGTGTTCCAAGGCATGCTCCTGTTCTTCCTGCTCGCGTTGGACGTGTTCACTCATTACCGGCTGCGCTTCGGCGCGGCGGAGGCTGCCTGATGGATCTTTCCGCAATCAACCCGCTTTTGTTCGTCGCCGGCTTCCTCGTCGCCGCGACGCCGCTGATCTTCGCCGCCATCGGTGAACTGGTGGTTGAGAAATCCGGCGTGCTGAACCTCGGCGTCGAAGGCATGATGATCACCGGCGCGATCTGCGGCTTTGCCACCGCGGTCGAGACCGGATCGCCGATGTTGGGCTTCGCCGCCGCCGCCGCGGGCGGTGCCCTGCTCAGCCTGCTCTTCGCCTTCCTGACCCAAGTGGCGCTGGCCAATCAGGTCGCCTCGGGCCTGTCGCTCACGCTCTTCGGTCTCGGCCTCTCGGCCCTGATCGGGCAAAGCTACGTCGGGATCAAACCGCCACGTCTGGGTGACATCGACTTCGGCCCGCTGGCCGACATCCCCGTGATCGGGCCGATCCTTTTCACCCATGACATCATCCTCTACCTCGGCATCGCGCTGGTCGCCGGGGTCTGGGCGGTGCTGAAGTTCACCCGCGCGGGCCTGATCCTGCGCGCGGTGGGCGAAAGCCACGACGCGGCCCATGCGCTCGGCTACAAGGTCAAACGCATTCGCACCGCCGCGATCCTCTTCGGCGGTGCCTGCGCGGGCTTGGGCGGGGCTTACATCAGCCTCATTCGCGTGCCGCAATGGACCGAAGGCATGACTGCCGGGATCGGCTGGATCGCCCTCGCCCTCGTCGTCTTTGCCTCATGGAAGCCATGGCGCGCGCTTTTGGGTGCCTATCTTTTCGGCGGCATCACCCAGTTGCAGTTGAACTTGCAAGGCGCGGGCGTTGCCATTCCTGTAGAGTATCTGGCAATGTCGCCGTATATCATCACCATCATCGTTCTGGTGGTGCTGTCGGCCGACAAAAGCGCCGCGCCGGCGTCGCTGGGCCGTACCTTCCACGCCTCGAACTAGGGGCATCACGTCACGCGGCATCGCCCGCACATCAAGCCCCGGCAAGGGGCACGCAAACAGGGGAAACCTCATGAAACTATCCACCCTTATGACCAGCGCGGCCCTTGCGCTCGGCCTTGCTTCGGGCGCTGTGGCCCAAGACAAGACCAAGGTCGGCTTTGTCTTTGTCGGCCCCGTGGGCGACGGCGGCTGGACCTATGAGCATAACGAAGGCCGTTTGGCCGTCGAAGAAGAGTTCGGCGACAAGGTCGAAACCGTCTTCGTCGAAAGCGTGGCCGAGGGTCCCGATTCCGAACGTGTGATGACGCAGATGGCGCTCGACGGTGCCGACCTGATCTTCACCACCTCCTTTGGCTACATGGACCCGACCATCAACGTCGCCAAGAAATTCCCCGATGTGAAATTTGAGCACGCTACCGGCTATAAACGCGCCGACAACGTCTCGACCTATTCCGCGCGTTTCTACGAAGGCCGCGCCATTCAGGGCCACATCGCGGGCTCCATGACCGAGAGCAACATCATCGGCTACATCGGCTCCTTCCCGATCCCGGAAGTGATCCGCGGCATCAACTCCGCCTATATCCACGCCAAGAAGGTAAACCCCGACGTTCAGTTCAAAATCGTCTGGGCCTACACCTGGTTTGACCCGGCCAAGGAAGCCGACGCCGCCAAGGTACTGATCGAACAGGGCGCCGACGTGGTGCTGCAACACACCGATTCCACAGCCCCCCAAGCGGCTGCACAGGAAGCGGGCAACGTGATCACCTTTGGCCAGGCCTCCGACATGGCGCAATATGCGCCCAAGCCGCGCGTGTCCTCGATTATCGACAACTGGGCGCCCTATTACATCGACCGCGTCAAAGCGGTGATGGATGGCACATGGGAAAGCCAAGACACATGGGACGGCATCGGGCCGGGCATGGTCGGCATTGGTGAGATCTCCGACGCCGTGCCCGCGGAGGTGAAAGCCGAAGCGCTGGAACTGAAAGACAAGATCGCATCGGGCGAATACCACCCCTTCACCGGTCCGATCAACAAACAGGACGGCTCCACATGGCTGGCCGAAGGCGAGACCGCAGATGACGGTACGCTGGCGGGCATGAACTTCTATGTCGAAGGCATCGAAGGCACCATTCCTGAGTAAGCCACACCGGCTGACAGGCGACAGGGGCGCACGGGCAACCGCGCGCCCCTTTTTCGTCGCCGTCCCGGGCGGGGCTCATGCGCGCAGCCCCGAGCGCCCCGCCGCCTGCCCCCCGCAAAGCCATTGCGCACAGGCAAAGGCCATGCCACCAATCTTGCATGACCCAGATGCTCACCAGCCGCGATAGCACCCCAGCCTGCCGCTGCGCCCTCGGCGTCACGCAGTTTGGCGGCCGCACGGCTGCAACAGCCTCTTGCGTGATGTTCGACGCCCGTATCGAGGCCGGGATCGCTCATTTCAGCACGCCTGCTGTGGTTTGGGCGGCAGCACATGCCACCAACCGGCTGGAAGTGCAGGCATGAACCGCCTGCCCCCCAATGCCAGCGTCGCCGAAGATGCAGGTGGCGACCGCCTCTTCGCCCCCGCCGCCGCACGCAATCTCGACGCGCTTTGCGACCTGCTCACCACCCACGCCCCGCCCCGGGGCCGTGCGCTGGAAATCGCCAGCGGCACCGGTCAGCATGTCGTGAGCTTCGCCCAACGCCTGCCGGGCCTCAGATGGCAACCCAGCGACATCGACACCGCCCGCCGCGCCAGCATCAACGCCTATGCAGCCGAGGCTGCTTTGCCCAATATCGCGCCCGCCCTGCCGCTCGACGCGACCCAGCCCGGCTGGGCGGGCGAACACGGCCCCTTTGACCTGATCATGCTGGTCAATCTGCTGCATCTCATATCGCCCCCCGCCACCCGGTGCCTCATCGATGAGGCCGCCACGGCCCTCACCCCCGGCGGCACGCTGATCCTCTACGGCCCGTTCAAACGCGGCGGCCTAACCACCTCCCCCGGCGATACCCGCTTTGACGCGCAATTGCGCGCCGCCGACCCCGCGATCGGCTATAAGGACAATACCGAGATGGCCCGCTGGCTCAGCGATGCAGCCCTCAGCCCGATCGACGAAGTGGACATGCCCGCCAACAACCTCGCCTTCATCGCCAGAAAGCCCAGCCCATGATCCTCCGCCGCGCCCTGATCCTGTCGCTCCTCGCCCTCGCCGCCTGCGGCAGCCCCGGCAGCCCGCCCCCGGCGGCCCCGGGCGTGCTCTTCCCCGCCGCCTTCGGCGACAGCGATCCGGTGAGTTTCAAAGGCCGCACCCCCGCCGCCTACCCCGTCCACGGCATAGACGTGGCCCGTTTCCAAAAGGATATCGATTGGAACACCGCCCGACGCGCGGGCGTGAACTTCGCCTTCATCAAAGCCACCGAAGGCGGCGACCTCAAAGACACCAACTTCGAAGGCCACTGGCAAGGCGCGGGCCAAGCGGCCGTGAAACGCGGCGCCTATCATTTCTACTACTTCTGCACCCCGCCCGAGGATCAGGCCCGCTGGTTCATCCGCAACGTACCCAAAACAAGCGGCATGCTGCCCCCGGTGCTCGACATGGAATGGAACCCCTTCTCCCCCACCTGCGCCCATGTCCGCCCGCCCGCTGCAAACGTCCGCGATCAAATGCGCCGCTGGCTGGGCGTGGTCGAAGCGCATTACGGCCAACGCCCGATCATCTACACCACACCCAAATTCTACCGTGAGAACGACCTTGGCCGCTTCCAAGAATACGACTTCTGGCTGCGCACCACCGCCAAGACCCCAGCCGAAGCCTACCCCGGCCAAACATGGCGCTTCTGGCAATATAGCGCCACGGGGATCGTCCCCGGCATCGGCGGCGACGTGGACCTCAACGCCTTCTCCGGCAGCCGCGCAGACTGGCAAAACTGGGTCGCCACCCGCGCCCTGCGCTAAAACCAGCGGGGGAGCGCCCCTCCCCCTCCTTCATCCTTTTTCAAATACCTCTGCGCCACCCCGCCGCAAAGGCGACGTAATCGGTTCCTCTCAAACCAACCACCTCCAACAGAAGCGACATCCCGCCCTCTTCATCCTTTCCCAAATACCTCTGCGCAACGCCTGCCCCAGACGTCAGGCCAACCTTCACCCCCGCGCATAATACCGCGCCACAACGAAAAGCCCGCCCACCAACAACAGCGGCAACAAGAATATCCGAAACACATGCACCCCCAGCACCGCCAAAAGCGCGCCGATCAACTCATCCGCGCGGCTCCAAAGGTTGCTGGCAAGCTGCCGATACTCCGTCAAACCCGGTTCTTCATCCCCCAAAGCCTCGCTGCCGCCCACATGCGCGGTGATCTCCTCGATCACCTCCATATTTCGCAGATAGACCCCTTCGGTGAGCTGCCCCGCCAGCGGCTCAGACACAACCAAGGCAAGCGGAAGCGCGAGCCCCAGAAACCCGCCATACCACGCCAGCCGCCGGGGCAGCCCGGCATGGCCGCGCTTGCTGAGCGCCCAAACCGCGAGCGCCGCGGACAAGAGCCCCAACCCGATCGCACTCACCGGACCAAGCGCCACGGCGATCACCCCCGTCGCCACCATGACACCGAAAACCAGCCCCGCGATCCGCTCCACCGTGTCGTCGATCGGCTCCAACACTTTCAGAGGCCGCGCCGAGCCCGAGGCGATGAAGGACAGCCCCACCTCGATTTCCTGCGCGGTCGAAAGAAAAGCATTCAACGTGCGCAACGTGACATAGGAGGCCGCCGCCGTGGTCGCCACATCCGCGGCATAGCCCTGCGCCGCGCCGATCACGGGATTGTCCCGCAACAGCGCCGCCGTCAGCGCCAATACGCAGAAAAGCGCAAGCAGCCCCCGGCGGATCAACCGTCCGCCCGGATGCGTTGGTTCTTCGGATCATAGGGGCTGTCTTCGACCACCTCGGCCTCCCACAGTTGATCAAGCATCTTTACCTTCAGCTTCGTGCCTACCACCGCATCCTCGGGTTTGACATAGCCCATACCGATGCTCTTGCCGAAAGCCACGGAATAGCCCCCCGAGGTCAGCCGCCCGGTCCGGGTCTCGCCATTGTAAAGCACCTCGCGGCCCCAAGGGTCGGCATCCTCCGGCCCGTCGATCAGCACGGTCACGCATTTCGCGCGGATGCCGTGGTCGAGCATCGCTTGCTTCCCGTGAAACTCCTTGTTCAGGTCCACGAAGCGCGGCAAATCCGCCTCCAAGGGCGTCGCATCCCGGCCCAGCTCATGGCCAAAGGCGCGGTAGCTCTTCTCTTGCCTCAGCCAGTTCTGCGCCCGGGCGCCGACCAGCTTCATCCCATGCGGCGCGCCTGCTTTCTCCAACTGATCGAACAGATGGTTCTGCATTTCGATCGGGTGATGCAACTCCCAGCCGAGCTCCCCGGTATAGGCCACCCGGATCGCGCGCACCGGCACCATGCCCAACTCGATGTCGCGCATGGTGAGCCACGGGAACCGCTTGTTGCCCAACACCGTCTCCGGCGCCGCATCCCGCACCAAAGCGCCCAAAACATCCCGCGACTTCGGCCCGGCAATCGCGAAGACACCCCACTGCGTGGTCACGTCATGGCACTCGATATACCCCAGCTCGGGCATCTTATCGGCAATCGCCTTGCGCAGATAATCGCTGTCATAGGCCGTCCATGCCCCCGCCGAGACAAGGTAATATTCGTCCTGCGCCAAACGCACGATGGTATATTCCGTCCGCGTCGTCCCCGCCCCGGTCAAGGCATAGGTCAGGTTGATCCGCCCCACCGAAGGCAGCTTGTTGCAGGTAAACCAGTCCAGAAACGCCGTCGCCCCCGGGCCACGAACCAAATGTTTGGTAAAGGCCGTGGCATCGATCAACCCCACACCCTCGCGGATTGCCCGCGCTTCCTCTACTGCATATTGCCACCAGCCCCCGCGCCGGAACGCACGGCTGTCATGATCGCTAAACCCCTCGGGCGCGAAATAATTCGGCCGCTCCCAGCCATTCACCTGCCCGAATTGCGCCCCCCGCGCCGCCTGCCGGTCATAGGCCGGAGAGGTGCGCAGAGGGCGACAGGCCGGACGCTCCTCATCAGGATGGTGCAGGATATAAACGTGGTCGTAGGCTTCCTCGTTCTTGCGCGCGGCATATTCCGTGGTCATCCAATCGCCGTAGCGTTTGGGATCGAGGCTCGCCATATCGATCTCGGCCTCGCCCTCCACCATCATCTGCGCCAGATAATAGCCGGTGCCGCCCGCCGCCGTGATCCCAAAGGAAAACCCTTCCGCCAGCCACATATTCCGCAGCCCCGGCGCTGGTCCCACCAAGGGATTGCCATCGGGCGTATAGCAAATCGGCCCGTTGAAATCGTCCTTCAACCCACACTCCTCCGCAGAGGGGATGCGGTGGTTCATCGCCATATATTGCTCTTCGATCCGGTCAAGATCGAGCTGAAACAGATCGGCCCGGAAACTGTCCGGCACCCCATACTCAAACCGCGCCGGCGCGCCCTTCTCATAAACCCCAAGGATCCAGCCGCCGCGCTCTTCGCGCACATAACTTTGGGCATCGGCGTCGCGGATCACCGGATGCTCCCCATGCCCCGCCGCCCGGTAATCGACCAAGGCCGGATCGCGGTCCATGACGATGAACTGATGTTCCACGGGAATCGCTGGCATCTTGATGCCCAGCATCCGCGCCGTGCGTTGCGCATGGTTGCCGCTCGCGGTCACCACATGTTCCGCCGTGATGACGATCTGCTCGTCCGACGGCACAAGGTTGCCGCCCTTCTCGACCATCTTGGTGCAGGTCACCTCCCAATGACTGCCGTTCCACGCAAAGGCGTCCGCCTGCCACTTGCGCTCGATCGCCACACCCCGCTGCCGCGCGCCCTTGGCCATCGCCATGGTGACATCGGCGGGGTTAATATAGCCGTCGGTCTGATGATAAAGCGCCCCCTTCAAATCCGATGTCTCGATCAAAGGCCACTTCGCCTTGATCTCATCGGGGGTTAGCCATTGATAAGGCACGCCACAGGTCTCGGCGGTAGAGGCATAGAGCATATACTCATCCATCCGCGCGTCGGTCTGGGCCATGCGCAGATTGCCCACCACGGCAAAGCCCGCGTTCAACCCCGTCTCCGCCTCCAGCGTCTTATAAAACTCGACCGAATACTGATGAATATGGGTGGTCGCGTAAGACATGTTGAACAAGGGCAAAAGCCCCGCCGCATGCCAAGTCGAGCCAGAGGTCAACTCGTCCCGCTCCAAGAGCATCACATCTTCCCAACCGGCCTTCGCCAGATGATAGGCGATCGACGTGCCAACCGCGCCGCCCCCGACAACCAATGCTTTGACTTGCGTTTTCATCTGCCAATCCCTCTGCGCTAGGCCCACTCCCGTTGTACGCAGCAGCACCACGCCCCGCATGCAGCAGCCGACCCAACATCGCCAAAAACCGACCTTACCCGCTCCCCCAAAGCGCCACCTCAGCCCAAACGCACGCGCCCACCTTCATCCTTTCTCAAATACCCTGCACCAAATCTCCCGCCGCACAACATCAAGGCAGACCAAACCGCCCCACCTTCATCCTTTCCCAAATACCCTGCACGACCCCTCCCGCCGCACAAGATCAGGGCGAAACACCCCATCTCACCCCGGCAAAATCTTCCCCGGGTTCAAAATATTCTGCGGATCCAGCGCCGCCTTCACAGTCGCCATCACATCTACCGCAGCCCCCAATTCCTTACGCAGATAGGGCCGCTTGCCCTGCCCGATCCCATGTTCGCCGGTGCAGGTCCCCTCCATCGAAATCGCCAGTTCCGCCAACCAACTGACGAATGCGTCGCCACGCGCGACTTCCTCGGGGTCGTCCATGTCGATCAACAAAGACGCGTGGAAATTCCCGTCCCCCGCATGGCCCACGATGGGGGCGATCAACTGCAACTCTTCCGCCCGCGCTTGGGCCGCCACCACGGCATCGGCGAGGCGCGAGATCGGCACGCAGACATCCGTGGCCACCGCCTTGCAGCCCGGTCGCAGCGCCAGCACCGCCCAATAGCCGTCATGGCGGGCCTGCCACAGCTTGCTGCGCTCTTCGGGGGTCGTCGTTGCGGCATAGCCGCTGCCGCCGAACTCTTCTGAAAGCATGCCAAAGGTCTCGGCCTGTTCCACCACCCCGGCTTCGGAGCCGTGGAATTCCAGCAGCAAAAGCGGCGTTTCGGGCAGTGTCAGCTTGGAATAGGCGTTCACGGCTCTCACCACATCGGCATCCAAAAGCTCGATCCGCGCCACCGGCAGGCCGTATTGGATGACCGCCATCACGGTCTCGCAGGCCGCCTGTACCGTCGGAAAGGAACAGCGGGCCGAGGACATCGCCTCGGGGATGCCCTGCAGACGCAGGGTGATCTCGGTGATGATCCCAAGCGTCCCTTCCGAACCGACGAAAAGCCGCGTCAGATCATAGCCCGCCGAAGATTTCCGCGCCCGCCCGCCGGTGCGGATCACCCGGCCATCGGCCAAAACCACCTCAAGGCTCAGGACGTTGTCCTTCATCGTGCCATAGCGCACCGCATTGGTGCCGCTGGCCCGCGTCGCGGTCATCCCCCCGAGCGACGCATTGGCCCCGGGGTCGATCGGGAAGAACAGCCCCTGATCGCGCAGATGGGTATTGAGCGCCTCGCGGGTCACGCCGGGTTGCACCCGGCAATCCAGATCGCCTGCATTGACCTCGAGCACGCGGTCCATCTGCATGACATCTATGCAAATTCCGCCCGCCGGGGCGTTCACATGGCCCTCAAGCGAGGTGCCGGTGCCGAAGGGGATCACCGGCACCCGATGGGCGGCGCAGATCCGCACCGCCTGCGCCACCTCTTCGGTCGAGCGCGCCATGACCACCGCGTCGGGCGCCTGCATGTCGATCCATGTGGTGGTGTGGCCGTGCTGTTCGCGAATGGCTTGGCCGGTCAGCAGATTGTCCCCGAAAGCTTGTTGCAACTCATCCAGCGCGGCGGCGATCCCCGCCTCATTTCGCGGCAAATCTGCGATTTTGGTCACGTCTTATCTCCCAATAGCATCCTTACGCCGCAAAATCCTGCGGCGGCATCGTTGTAAATAAATCACCCGGAAGGCCCGCGTTGCCGCCGCCGTCCGTGGGTCAAAGCATGGAGGGCACGACCTGATCCGGCGGGCGGTGGCCATCATCGAAGGTCTTGATATTGATCAGGACCTTCTCACCCATCTCGATCCGCCCTTCCAGCGTGGCGGAGCCCATATGCGGCAGCAGCACGACGTTCTTCAACTCACGCAGGCGCGGATTGATCTCGCGACCATGTTCATAGACATCCAGCCCCGCGCCCTTGATATCGCCCGCGCGCAGCATCCGCGTCAGCGCATTCTCGTCGATCACCTCCCCGCGAGAGGTGTTCACGATCACCGCGTCACGCTTCATCAGACCCAAGCGGCGGGCGTTCATCAGATGGAAGGTGCTGGGGGTATGGGGGCAGTTGATGCTGATCACATCCATCCGGCTGACCATCTGATCGAGGCTTTCCCAATAGGTGGCCTCTAGCGCGCTCTCGGTCTCTTCACGCAAGCGTTTGCGGTTGTGGTAATGTACCTGCATGCCAAAGGCCCGCGCCCGGCGCGCCACGGCCTGACCGATCCGGCCCATGCCCAGAATGCCCAGACGGCGCCCGCCGACCCGTCCGCCCATCAAGGCCGTGGGCGCCCAGCCATCCCAATTGCCCGATTGCATCACCGCCATGCCCTCGGGCATGCGGCGGGTCACGGCGAGGATCAGCGCCATGGTCATATCGGCAGTATCGTCGGTCAGCACGCCGGGGGTGTTCGACACCAGCACGCCGCGCTGGCGCGCGGTGGCGACATCGATATGATCGACCCCGGCTCCGTAATTGGCGATCAGCTTGAGCCGCTCGCCCGCTTGGGTGATCAGCGGCGCGTCGATCTCATCGGTGATGGTGGGCACCAGCACATCGGCCTGACGCATCGCCGCGCCCAATTCCTCGCGGGTCATCGGCCTGTCATCTTCGCGCAGGGTCACGTCAAACAGCTCTGACAGCCGTGTTTCCACGGCCTCTGGCAACCGTCGCGTCACTACAACACTCAACCGCTTCTTTGACATGCCTGCTCTCCCGGTCTTGGCGTCGCCTCGTTTCGCAGGCATGGTGTCTCATGCAGCGACGAGGCACAAGAACTCGCGCCGGAAAAAGAGCAACAATAACCCGCAGATTTGCACAGCACCGACCCACAGCAGTGAACCGCATAGCAGGCAATTCAATGATAACCGCTTTCTTTCGCAGCGCCCTGATGGTGGGCGCGCTGCTTTTGGCACAGCCGACCGCCGGCGTCGCAGAAGAGGCGCGTGGTCAGGTCACGAACCTTCCCCTGCCCCGTTTCGTTTCGATGAAAGCCTCCGAAGGCAATGTGCGCCGCGGCCCGTCGCTCTCGCACCGGATCGACTGGGTCTACAAACGCCGCGACCTGCCGCTGAGGATCACCGCCGAACATGGCCATTGGCGCCGGGTCGAAGACCGCGACGGCATGGGCGGCTGGGTCCACTACTCGCTTTTGTCGGGCACCCGCACGGTGCTGGTCGAACAGGACATGCTGCAATTGCGCATCAATCCCGACCCCAAAGCCGCCGTGGTGGCACGGTTGGAACTGGGCGTCGTGGCCCGGCTGGGCGAATGCACGCTGGAATGGTGCGAGCTGCGCTCGGGCGGCTTTACCGGCTGGGCGCCCAAGGTGCGGCTCTGGGGCGTCGGCCCTAAGGAACTGCGCGAGTAGCGCCCGCCCGCGCCGCAATTGCATGATCCCGGCGCATGCGCCACTCTGCCCGCAAAATTCAAGCCGGAGAGTGCGCCATGCAAGCCATCACCTATGACCAATTCGGAGCCGCCGCCGACGTGCTGCGCCTGTCGGAGATCGCCAACCCCGCTCCGCAAGCCGGAGAAGTCTGCGTGGCGCTCAGCCATTCCGGCGTGAACCCCTCGGACGTCAAAGCCCGCGCGGGCACCCGCCCCGGTGTCAGCAAACCGCCCTTCCCGCAGGTCATCCCCCATAGCGACGGCGCGGGAGAGATCGTCGCCGTGGGCGTGGGCGTCGATGCGGGCCGGGTGGGCCAGAAGGTCTGGATTTGGAATGGCCAGTGGCAACGCGCCTTTGGCACGGCGGCTGAGCAGATCACCCTGCCCGCGCATCAAGCCGTGCCCCTGCCCAAAGGCGTCTCGCCCGAGGTCGGCGCCCAGCTTGGCATCCCGGGGCTGACCGCCTGCCACGCCGTCTTTGGCGGCGGCGGGGTGGCTGGGGAGACGGTGCTGATCCAAGGCGGCGCAGGCACGGTCGGCTATCTCGCCGTTCAACTGGCGAAATGGGGCGGGGCCAAGGTGATCGCCACCTGTAGCCCCCGCGACAGCGATCTGGTCCGCGACGCAGGCGCCGATGCCGTGTTCAACTACGCCGACCCCGATCTCGCCGCCGCCGTGCTCGATGCCAATGGCGGCAAGCCGGTCGACACCATCGTCGAGACGGAGTTTGGCCTGAACATCACCACCGACACCGAGGTCATCGCCCCCAATGGCCGCATCGCCGCCTATGGCTCGGCGGCGGAAATGTCGCCCACACTGCCCTTCTATCCGCTGCTGTTCAAAGCGGTCATCATCGACATCATCCTGATCTACCTGCTGCCCGCAGGGCCGCGCGAACAGGCGATCAACCGGTTGCCCCACGCGTTGGAGGACGGCGCCCTGCGCTGCCCCGTCGACACGGTCCTGCCGCTTTCTGAGGCCGCCCGCGCCCATGAGTTGGTCGAGGCCGGACAGCGCAGCGGGGCGGTGCTGCTCGATTGTCGGGGGTAGCGCGCTAAGTGGCCAAGCTGCCGCCCCCGACGCCCGAGGGCGGCGGCCCATCCCGCTGACGGAGTTCCCACCATGCGCCTCACCGCCACCCTGCCCCGCCTGCTCCTCTGCCTGCTGCTGAGCTGCGCACTTCCCCTCACCCCGGCCTTTGCGCAAACCAGCGACCAACCCGAAGGCACCATCGCCATTGAAGGCGATGCCACAGAGGACGCGGCCATCGCCAAACGCATCCGCGCCATCCTGCGCGAGCTTGAGGGGTTCGAGAAGGTCCGCGTCTCTGTCGCCTCCGGCATCGTCACGCTGACCGGCACCACGCTCGACACCGCCAGCGCTGCGCGGCTGAACGATTTGGCGGGCCGCGTCGAAGGGGTCGTGGCGATCCGCAACGAGGTGCGCGAAAGCACCGATGTGGCCGAGCGGCTCAACCCCGCCGTAGATCGCTTCCGCGACCGGATGGCGCAGGCCGTGGCCTTCCTGCCGCTGGCCTTGGTGGCGCTTGGTGTCTTTGGCCTGATTGTCGTCGCCGGACTGGCGCTGGCGCGGCTGCGCAACCCGTGGGATCGGCTCGCCCCCAATGCCTTTATCGCTGACATTTACCGCCAGATCATCCGGCTGGCCTTTGTCATCGCAGCCCTTGTTGTGGCGCTGGATATCCTCGGCGCCACGGCGCTGCTGTCGGGCATCCTCGGCGCGGCGGGGATCGTCGGCCTCGCCATCGGTTTCGCGGTGCGCGACACGGTCGAGAATTTCATCGCCTCGGTCATGCTGTCGATCCGCCAGCCCTTTCGCCCCAACGACACGGTCGAGATCGACGGCGACACCGGCAAGGTGATCCGTCTGACCAGCCGCGCCACGATCCTGCTGACCTTCGACGGCAACCACCTGCGCATCCCCAATGCCACTGTCTTTAAAAGCCGGATCATCAACTTTTCGCGCAACGCCGAGCGGCGGTTCACCTTTACCCTCTCCGTGGCCAGCGACGCCGATCTGACCCGCGCCCGTGATCTGGCGCTGGAGGTGCTGAACAGACTTCCCTTCGTTCTGTCCAGCCCCGAAGCCGCCGCTTGGGTCGAGGAAGTGGCAGATCACTGGATCAACATGCAATTCGCCGGTTGGATCAACCAAGAGAGCACCGATCTGGTCGCGGCCCGCAGCGAAGCGATTCGCCTGACCCTCTCGGCCTTCGACACGGCGGGCCTCACCGCGGGGCCACCGGCCTATCACTTGATCTCTCACAGCGAATCGCCCTCCGACGCGCCCGTCGATTCGCCCCAAACGGCAGCCGCACAGACGAATCCCGCCACCGTACAGCCCGTCGAGCCCCAAACCGAGCGTGAATTGACCCGCATTGTCGCGCAGGAACGTGCCGAATTGCCCAGCGAAGACCTGCTCTCTGTTGATGCGGCCGAAGAATAGGATAATTTCTTGAAAACGGGTCTTGCACCCGGGGCCAGAGAACTTTAGTTAGCGCCCTGTGTTGGGATGTAGCCAAGTGGTAAGGCAACTGTTTTTGGTACAGTGTACCGTAGGTTCGAATCCTACCATCCCAGCCAACACTCCCCCCCCCGCTAGTTAAAAACCCCCGCGCTGCGCCAAAGCTACGACATCGCGTCGCAGATCGAAGCGTCCTATAGCCTTGCCGCGACAGCCGGGGTATCAGGGCGCATGTCCGCCGTTTCGCGCATATCCTCGCTTCGGGTCAGCCTGACCCTTTTGCTGTTGCTGGCCCTTGCCAGCTTGCCTTTCGCGCATCGGGCGACAGCGCAGGTGCAGCAAGATCCGGCGTTCATCGCCTTTATTCAAGCTGGCGGCACCATGAGCGATCTTTGCGACGGGCCGCTCGAGGGGCAGAGCCACGGGGCATTGGATTGCGAAGCCTGCCGGATCGTCAACGCGCTGATCTTGCCCAGCCCGGCGGAGGTCTTGCTGCCGCGCGCGGCGCTCCGCTTTGCCACGCCCCGCGTCGCCCTTGCCTTGGGCGCACCGCGCAGCCCCGCCGGGGCGCCACCGCCTGTCCGGGGGCCTCCCTTCGTCTGAGCCACCACCATCTTGCAGATCTCAGACAATGGAACATGACAATGAAATCTCTCTATACCGCAGCCTTGGCTGCCCTCCTCGCCCTGCCCGCCGCCGCGCATGAGTACACTGCGGGCGCTTTGACCGTCGATCACCCGATGGCCTATGAAACCCCGAAAACCGCCCGGGTGGGCGGCGGCTATCTGACGATCACCAATGACGGCGACACCGCCGACCGCCTTGTCAGCATCAGCGCCGAGGGCTTCGACGAAGTCTCTCTCCATGAGACCACAACCGATGACATGGGCGTCGCGCGCATGTCGCATGTGGACGGCATCGACCTGCCCGCGGGCGAGACCGTCACCCTCAAACCCGGGGGGCTGCATGTGATGTTCATGGGCCTCGACGGTGATCCTTTTGAGGAAGGCGAGAAAATCCCTGCCACCCTGACATTCGAAAAGGCCGGGACTTTGGATGTGACATTCAATGTGGAAAGCCGCCGCGGGCATGACGCGGGCGGAATGGATCACTCCTCACACGCGCCTAAACACTAAGCTCCAGCCCATCGCAGGATGCGCCGCAAGGCGTTGACCGGCCCGCTTCAACACCTCTGCCTTTGGGCGGTGGTGTTGTTGTTTGGGGCGTTCTCGGCGCTCGCGCCTGGAACCATGCCAGAGCGCCAACAGGACGCGCTGACCATGGTGCTGTGCACGGGCCACGGGGTGGAGACAGTGACAATCGGACCGGATGGCGAACCGGTGCAGCCCGAGCACAAGCCCTGCGACTGGAACCAACACTCCCTCGTGGCCCTACGCCGGGGGCTGGCGGTGCAGCCCTTGGCCGTCACCTTTCACCCGGCGCCAGCGCCGCCCCCTGCCCCTGCCACAGAGCCCAAACAGCGCCGTGCCTCTGTCAAACGCGCAAGGGCGCCGCCATGGGTTCTCTGACCTCCAAATCCCTTATCAATCCAGTCAGAGGACCAAACATATGGTTTCCATCGATCCTGCAGGCGCGACAGCCCTGCAAAACGACAACACGCAACGTGCGAACAGCTTTTACCGCGCCGCTTGGCGCTGGCATTTCTATGCCGGGGTCTACGTCATCCCCTTTTTCATCATGCTTGCCCTGACCGGGCTCGTGATGCTCTGGATCGCCTTTATCGGCGGGCGGGACGGAGAGCGAATAGCCGTCACGCCCCAAGACGCGCCCCTCGCCCTCTCCGATCAGGCCGCCGCCGCGCAGGCCAGCATCGAAGGCGGCATCCTTGTGCAATATGTCGCCCCCCGCGCCGATGATCTGGCCGCGATCTTTCGGGTGGACGCGCATGACGTGGCGACCATGGTCGCCGTCGATCCCTATACGGCCGAAGTCCTCGCCAGTTTCCCGCGCCGCAGCGGCTGGTATGACATAGCCGACAACATTCACGCCAACCTGCTGCTGGGCGTCACCGGCGACCGCATGATCGAGATTGCGGCCTCGCTCGGCATGGTGCTGATCGCCACGGGGCTCTACCTCTGGTGGCCGCGCGGCACCGGTTGGCGGGCGACGCTGCTGCCGCGACTGGGCCGTGGGCGGGCGCTGTGGAAATCCCTGCACGGGGCGATCGGGCTTTGGGTCTCTGTCGTGCTGTTCTTCTTCCTGATCTCGGGCCTCTCTTGGGCCGGTATCTGGGGTGAAAAGATGGTGCAGGCATGGAGCCAGTTCCCGGCAGAGAAATGGGAGGCTCCGCTGTCGGATGACATCCACGCTGCCATGAACCACGGCCCCAAGGAGGTGCCATGGGCGCTGGAGCAGACCCCGATGCCCGCCTCGGGCAGCGATGCCGGTGTCGCAGGGCTGGCCGAAGGCACGCCCGCCACGCTCGACAGTATCGACGCGCTGGCCCGGCAGATCGGCTTTGACGCGCGCTATCAGATGAACCTGCCGCGCGGCGAGGACGGTGTTTGGACGCTGAGCCGGGATTCGATGAACACCGATGCCGAAGACCCCACCAGCGACCGGACGGTGCATGTCGACCGGCACACGGGCAAGATCCTCGCCGATGTGCGCTATGCGGATTATTCGCTGGCCGGGAAGGCGATGGCCGTGGGCATCGCGCTGCATATGGGCACCTTGGGTTGGCCGAGCGTTGTGGCCAATACGCTGTTTTGTCTGTCGGTGATCTTTCTTTGCGTCTCGGGCGTGGTGATGTGGTGGAAACGCCGCCCGGCAAACCCTGACGGTTGGCTCTCGGCCCCGCCCGCGCCGCGCAATATGACCCTGTGGAAAGGCGCGGTTGTGGTCGGTCTGGCCGTGGCGCTGGCCTTTCCGATGGCGGGGATCACCCTGCTGGTCGTGGGTCTGCTGGATTGGCTTCTGCTGCGGCGCATACCAGCGCTCAAGCGCATGGTCTCCTAAGATGCCGCCCGCCCCTTTGCGGGGGCGGGCACCCTCGCGGCGTTCAGGCCGTGTGCTGTTTGATCAGCTCTTTATAGAGCGCTTGGATGCGTTTGGTGACGGGGCGTTCGCCCGTGCCAATGGGTTTGCCGTCGATCTCGGCCACCGGGGTCTGCGCGCCAAAGGTGCCGGTCAGGAAAGCCTCATCCGCGCCGTAAGCCTCGTAGAGCGAGAAGTTCTTCTCCCGCATCGGAATGCCGTTTTCATGGCAGAGGTCGATGACCTTCTGCCGCGTCACGCCGTTCATGCAATAGTCCCCGGTCGAGGTCCAAACCTCGCCCCGGCGCACGATGAAGAAGTTGCAGGCGTTGGTGGTGTTCACGAAGCCATGCGGGTCGAGCATCAGGGCTTCATCCGCGCCCGCTTCCTCGGCCTGAAGGCAGGCGATGATGCAATTGAGCTTGGAATGGCTGTTGAGCTTCGGGTCCTGACTGTGCGGCAGACCGCGCACCTGCGGGACCGAGGCGAGACGGATGCCCTTTGATTGCAGCCGGTCCACCGGCTTGGAATGCTCCATGATGATCACCAGCGTCGGCCCCGTGGTGCTGAGCGAGGGGTGCTGAAAGGGTTTGTCCTTGATCCCGCGGGTCAGCATCAGGCGGCAGTGCACGTCCTCATGCATGTCATTGGCCTCCGCCGTGCGGCGCAGGGCGTCGGCGATGCCGGCCTTGTCCATCCCCACGTCGAGCGAGATCGCTTTGCAGGAGTTGAAGAAGCGGTCCATATGCTCATCGAAGAAGGCCCATGTGCCGTTATAGAGGCGCATGCCTTCCCAAATGCCATCGCCCAGCATGAAGCCCGCGTCATAGACCGAGACCTTGGCTTCGTCGCGGTGTACGATGTCGCCATTGACGTAGATCTTGATGTCGCGGTTGCGCGCGTCTTCGTCGGCGGCGTGGGTGGTGGTGTGTTCGGTCATGGTGGGGGTCCGTTGATGAGGGCGGTAGGCGCTATTGATACGCAAATGATGCGCTCTTACCACCCCGGCCCGGAACTGAGTGTTTGGCGCCCGGCCCTCCCCCGGTATTGACTACCACCCCAAGCCCGGAATCAAGCCGCAGGCGCCGGGCCATCGCCTGCCCGCCCGGACGGGTAGGCGATTTGGTGAGGCTAGGCCCGCCCTGGCGAGGTCTTATCACGGTTGAGCCATAAAGTGGCATGAACCGCCGTTTGGATCGCCCACCCGCGGGCAGGCGATGGCCCTTGTGTTATACCCGCCAGCTCAACACGCGCCGCTCCACAAAGGCCACAGCAGCAGACACCGCCACGCCCAGCAGCGACAGGATCACCACCCCTGCAAACAGCCGCTCCAGATCATACAGGCTCCCGGCCTGCAGGATATACGCCCCAATCCCATATTCCGCGCCCAGCATCTCTGCCGCCACCAGCAGAATGATCGCAATGGTCAGCGAAATCCGCAGCCCCGAGAGGATCCCCGGCATCGCGCCGGGCACCACGATCTTGGACACGATCGACCACCAGCCGAGGCCGAAACTCTGCCCCATGCGGATCAGCACCCGGTCCACATTGTCCACCGCCGCATAGGTCGCCACCACCGTAGGCGTGAAGGTGCCAAAGGCGATCAGCGCGTATTTGCTGGCCTCATCAATACCGAACCAAATCACGAAGAGCGGCAGCAGCGCGATCTTGGGGATGGGGAAAATCGCCGCCACCAGCGGCACCAGCCCCGCGCGGACCAAGGAGAACAACCCGATCAACACGCCGATGCCGATCCCCAAGGACGCACCGATCAACGCGCCGACCGCCAGACGGGTCAGCGAGGGGCCGAGGTGTTTGAACAGCATCCCCGACTGGTAAAGCTCTTGAAAGGTCAGCAAGACATCGCTGGGCCGCGGCAGGGTCAGGGGAGAGATGAAACCGCTGCGCGTGCCCCATTCCGCCAGCAGGATCAGCACCACGAAAACCGCAAGCCCCACGCCGCGCCGCGTGCCGGGCTGGAAACCACCGCCGCGAAAGGTCACCTCGCGGGCATTTGCATCCGTCATTTCAGCCATCGATCAACTCCGCATCCGCCGCCGCGGCCTCATCACGCATCAAGCCCCAAAGGTGCTGTTGCTGCGCCTCTAATACCGGATCGCCGTGGCGCCGCTCGGCCAGCGGCATGTCCAGTTCCACCACCTCGCGCAGTTCGCCCGGACGGCGCGACAGGACGACGATCTTATGCCCCAGCCGCACCGCCTCGGCGAGGTTGTGGGTCACATAGACCGCCGTGAAGGGCTGGCGCGTCCAAAGCGCCACGAGGTCATCCATCAGCAATTCGCGGGTCTGGCTGTCGAGCGCGCTCAGCGGCTCGTCCATTAGCATCACGGCAGGGTTCACTGCCAGTGCCCGGGCAATCGCCACCCGCTGTTTCATCCCGCCCGACAACTGCTTGGGCAGCGCATCGGCGAAATCGGTGAGCTTCGTGCGCGCCAAGACATCGGCGATGATCGCCTCGCGCCGCGCTTTGCCCAGCCCATGCCCCTCCAGCACCAGCGCCACATTGCCGCGCACGCTGCGCCACGGCAGCAGGGCGAAGTCCTGAAAGATATAGGTCAGCGGGTTCAGACAGCCCTCGGGCGCATCGCCCATTTGCAACACGCGGCCTTCGCTGGGGCGTTCCAACCCGCCCAGCATCCGAAGCAGGGTGGATTTGCCACAGCCCGACGGGCCGACGATGCAAACGATTTGGCCGGAAGGAATGTCGAGCGTGATGTCACGCAGCACTTGGGTATCGCCATAGTAATGGCTGACGGAGGAAAGCTTGAGGTCCATGCCGCCCTTTTTCAGCAAAATTGCCCCGCGCGCAATGTGCGATCCGCAAGAGGGCGCGCCCTCCCCTGCCCGCCCGTGCCGGTTAGGAGGGCGACCCTTCCTTGCCGCGCAGCCCATCCACCGCGATCCCGGCAGTGAACCCATGCACCAAGGTCGACAGAAGGATGGCAAAACCCACCATCGCCCAAAGCGGCTCCTCATCCAGAAACTCAACCTTCCCCGCCGCATAGGCAAGGTAGTAGATCGACCCGATCCCCCGTATGCCATAGAGCGCGACAACCCAGCGGGGGCGGGTCTCAAGCGGCGTGCCCATAAGCGACAGCCACCCCGCCAAGGGGCGCACGACAAAGATCAGCGCCAGCACGATCACCGCGCCCGCAAGGGTCAGATCGCTCAGCAAGGCAGGCAGCACGGCACCGATCGCCACCAGCAAAAGCGCCGTCAGCGCATGTTCGACAGCGGTAGTGAAGTCGTGCAAACGCCGGTGAAATGCGTGATCGGCCTCGACCCGCCGGATCACCAGACCGGCCATCGCCACGGCGATAAAGCCATAGCCCTCGGCCAATTCCGTGGTGCCATAGCACAAGAGCACCCCGGCCAAGGCCACCACGCCCGAGGAGGTTTCCGCCAGTACCGCATTGCGCGGCACGGCGAAGAGAACCTGCCCCAAGGCCCAGCCCCCCGCAGCCCCCATGGCGGCACCCACGGCGATGCGCCAAAAGACGTCGCGCGCCAGCCATTCCACGCCCCAAGACGCCGGGGCCAACCCCTCGGCCGCGACCAGAATACCAAGGTAGACGAAAGGAAAAGCCAAACCGTCATTCAGCGCCGCCTCGGTCGTCAGGGCGAAACGCACCGGATGCTCGCCGCCCTCATGCGGCGGGCCAACCTGCACATCGGCGGCCAAAACCGGATCGGTGGGCGCCATCACCGCCCCCAAGAGGATCGCGCCCGCCGCGGTCATCCCCGCAAAGGCCCAGCCCATCAGCGCGACCGACAGGATCGTCAACGGCATGGTCAGCGCCAGCAACCGCGCCGTCGGCCCCCAGCGGGACCAATCCGAAAGCCGGTCGATCCGCAGCCCCGTCGCGAAAAGCGCGACGATGACGCAAAGCTCCGAGACGACCTCCCATGGAAAGGGCATCGCGCGGGGGTCAGGGAATCTCGGCATGCCGGGGACAAGGGCAAAGACCGCCATGCCCAACAGGATCAACAACCCCGAGGCCGCAGGCTCACGACGGCTGAAAAAGCGGGGCAGCCAATGGGCAAGGATGACCACCGCCCCCACGGCCCCCAATGCGAAATGATAGCCGTTCAGGGCGAAAAAACTGCCGTCGCTCACCGTCGTTTCCCATATTCTGCACAGGGGCTTGGCCCCCTATCAGTGTCATAGGTATCTTGGCACGGCGGCATTGCCAGTCATGCGCGGCGGAAATCGCCTCGCGGACTTGAAAGCAAAAGGCGCGCCCGTGGGGGGCGCGCCTTGCACTGCGTGGCATTCAGAGGGGCGGGCTTTTAGTTGCCCACCGTTTAGCTGCCCACCGTCTCGACATAAGAGGTGTCGATCAGCGTTTCCAAAGTGATGTCGGCATCGACCAGCCCTTCGGACTGGAACCACTCCAACTGATCGCGGACCGAGGCGACGTTCAGCTTGGCCCCTTCGTTCAGGCGCATGGTGCCGTTGATAATCGACGGTGCCGCCTTGTCGCGCGGGCGGTCGGTGTAGACATATTTGTGGATCAGGTCGACCATCTCGTCGACGCCCGCATCGCCGCCTTCCTTGGCGATCATCGCCGCGTTGTAATCGGCAACGCCTTTGGAATAACCGGCAAGGAAATTCTCGGTCATCTCCTGCTCGTCCGTGGCGTTCTTGGTCGAGGTGAAGACCGTGGTCACCTGATAATCCGGCAGATAGGTCGCCACATCGCCGATGATATGCACCGCACCCGACCCGGCCAGAGGCTTGGCGATATGCGGCACGATCGACCATGCGTCGATCTGGCCCGACTTCAGCGCGCCGATCACCGCGCCGACCTTTTGCAACGGCTTGAACTTGAGGTCGATCCCCTCGGCCGCGGCCATTTTGGAGCCCATGTAGTGGAAGGACGACCCCGCCTGCGTCATGCCAAAGCTCTTGCCGTCCAACATGCCCGGCGCGGTGATGCCCGCTTGATAGGCGGCGTCGGAGACGAGGAATTTCTGCCCGTCGATGCCCTGCTCTTCTTGCAGACCGCCGCCGATCACCTTGACCGCGCCCTTTTGCGCCAGCGACACCAGCCCGCCAGAAATCGCCGTGAGCGCATAGTCCACATCGCCGCTGGCAATCGCCACGGCCATCGGCTGCGCGGCCTCGAAGAAGCGCAGTTCGACATCCAGACCGGCCTCTTTGAAATAGTCCCGTTCAAAGCCGACGAAGCTGCCTGCGTGGCTGGTGAAACGCAGCGCGCCCAGGGTGATCTTGCGGTCCTGCGCCAGAGCCGGTGCTGCCAGCCCCACAGCCGTTGCGGCGCCCAGAGTTGCGATGGCCTGACGGCGGGTGAACAGGGTCATGATCTTACTCCTCCAATTTTGCCGCAGCATGGGCGGCGGCGGCGCAAAAAGTCAAGCGAGAGCGGAGCTTACCAATACAACCAAGACTGGCATATCGCCCCAAAGCGTGGCATCGATTTGTCCATGAAGCTCTTTTCGTCCAAGACCCGCCCCATGCACCTCGGCCCCTTTCCGCTGGAACGGTTGCGCCGGTCGCAGGCACCGCATGACCGGCTGCCCAAGACGCCCGAGCCGGAACTGCGGTTCGAGCGGCCCGAGACGCCGCAGAGCATCTGCAACGCCATGGCCCCCTTTCAGGCGATGATGGACCTGCTGCGCGACGGGCCGGTCAACAGGGCGGGCGCAGTGATCCCCGACAGCCCGGAGGAGCGGGCCAACCACCTCAAATCCTTTGGCTATTACAACGATGCCTCGATGATGGGCGTCTGCGCCCTGCCGCGCGAAGCGGTGCTGCCCTGCCCGCGCCGCAGCCAAGGCACCGCGCAATTGGCCGAAGGTCTGCGCAGCCGCCAGACCAAGACGCTGGCCGCGGGCGTCGACGTCATCATGGCCGACCTGCGCGACGCCGTGGATGCGCCGGAAACCCCGATCGACGGCCACAGTCATGCGCTGGTGATCCTCACCGCCTACCCCCGCGACCCGCGCGCGGGCGAGCCGGGCAGCGACTGGATCATGGACGCGCAAGTCGAGCGCGCCTGCCTGCGCAGCACCGAGAGCGCCACCGTGCTCGCCGAATACATCCGCCAGTTGGGCTTCGCGGCCAAGGTGCATTCGGCCACCACCTCCGACGTGAGCCTCGGGCAACTGGCCGTGGCGGCGGGGCTGGCTGTGATGGAGGACGACATCCTGCAGGCGCCATGGATCGGCCCGCGTTTCGGCCTCGCGGTGGTGACGACCGACATGGACCTCGCGCCCGACATGCCGCTGGCCCCGCTCTCCGACCAGCCGTGGTCGGTGCTGAAAGGCCCGCATTGGCAGTTGGGCACCCACGGCGGGGTCAGCGCGCGCAACGTTGATCCCTACGCCCGGCGCGACTATGCCATGGGGCCGCATCCTTTCGAGACGCTGAAGCGCGTCGAGGCGCCCACGACCTACATCGACGCCGCCAACGTGCCGCGCGTGCCGAAACGCGGCGATCTTTTCGCGCGTGGCCAGTTCGGCGACATGGGGCCGAAGGTGCAGAACGCCATGAAGGGCGGACACCATGTCATCAAATCCGCCCCCTCCGCCGCGCAGCGCCGCCTGTTGGGCGCGCTGATCCTGTTGCAGGACGGGCCAGTGAACGAAGACGCCCCCGAGGCCGAGGATGCCGCGCGCAATGCCGCGAACCTCAAGGCGGCGAGCTATTTTCTGGGCGCCGATGCCGCAGGCCTCTCGGCCTGCCCGGACTGGACATGGTACAGCCACGATGCCACCGGCACCCCGATCACCCCGCCGCATGATCAGGCCCTGAGCCTGATCATCGACCAGGGGTATGACACGATGGAAGGCTCCTCGGGCGACGATTGGATCGCCGTGTCGCAATCCATGCGCGCCTATCTGCGCTTCTCGATGCTGGGCGGCGTGCTGGCGCAACATCTGCGCAACCTCGGCCATGCGGCCAAGGCGCATACGGTGATGGACGGCGACGTGCTGCAACCGCCGCTTCTGCTGCTGGCGGGCTTGGGCGAGGTCAGCCGCATCGGGGAGGTGATCCTGAACCCCTTCCTCGGGCCGCGGTTGAAATCCGGCGTGGTCACCACCACCCTGCCCGTCGCTCATGACAAGCCCATCGACTTCGGCCTGCAGAAGTTCTGCGAATCCTGCAACAAATGCGCCCGCGAATGTCCCTCCGGCGCGATCACCGCCGGGCCGAAGAAGATGTTCAACGGCTACGAGATCTGGAAATCCGACAGCCAGAAATGCGCCACCTACCGGATCACCAACCAAGGCGGCGCGATGTGCGGGCGCTGCATGAAGACCTGCCCGTGGAACCTTGAGGGGCTCTTTGCCGAAGCCCCCTTCCGCTGGGCCGCCTCGAACATCCCCGCCGCCGCACCGCTCTTGGCCAAGTTCGACGACAAGGTCGGCAAGGGGCGCCTCAACCCGGTGAAGAAATGGTGGTGGGACATCGAGCGCAAGCCCTCCGGCCGGTTCGACACCCCCGCACAGCCGGTCAACGCGCGGGATCTGCAACCCGAATTGGACCTCAAATTCGAGGACCAGACGTTGGCCGTCTACCCCGCCCCGCTGGCCCCGCATCCTTGGCCCTACCCGGACCCGATGAACCGCGAGGCCGGGATCAAGGCCCATGCCGCCCTGATCAGCGCCGACGAACATCGCCGCAAGACGGCGGCGGGCGAGACCGACCATTTGCATCTCTACAAAGTCGGCAGCGATACCCCGGTGCTCGACCTGCGCATCACCGCGGTGGAGGAGCTGAACGCTACGACAAGGCTTTACGACATCGCCCACCCCGAGGGGCATGACCTGCCCGCCTGGACCGCGGGCGCGCATCTCGATCTGGTAGTGGCGCCGGAATACCTCCGGCCCTATTCGCTGTTGGGCGATCCCGAGGACCGCAGCCGCTACCGCATCGCGGTGCTGCGTGAGGACGAAGGCCGCGGTGGCTCGGCGCTGCTGCACCGGGTGTTCTCCAAGGGCCGGCGCATCTTCGTCGGCAAGCCGGTGAACCATTTCGAACTTATCGAAGACGCCCCCCACAGCCTGCTGCTGGGCGGCGGCATCGGCATCACGCCGATGATCGCCTTCGCACATCGTCTGCATGCGCTCGGGCGGCCCTTCGATCTGCATTACTCCGCCTCGACCCGCGAGGCCGCGGCCTTTGCCGGTGAACTGGCGGCGATGCCTTGGGCCGAGCGGGTGCATCTGCATATCTCATCTGAGGACACCCGCGCCGACCTGCCCGCCATCATGTCCCGCGTCCCCGAAGGCACCCATGTCTACACCTGCGGGGCCGAGCCCTACATGCAGGCGGTGCTGGCCGCCGCCGAAGCCGCCGGCATCCCCGAAGAGGCGCGACATCTGGAGTATTTCTCCACCCCCGAGCTGCCGGACTACGAGAACCACCCCTTCAGGCTGAAGCTCACCTCGAGCCGCGAGATCGAGGTCGGGGCCGAGGAGAGCGCCGCAGAGGCGCTGATCGCGGCGGGGGTGCCGGTGGACCTGAAATGCTCCGACGGTATCTGCGGCGTCTGCAAGTGCGGGTTGCGCGGCGGCGAGGTGGAGCACCGCGACTTCGTGCTTTCCGCCAAGCAACGCGAAGGGGCGATCATCCTCTGCCAGTCCCGCGCCGCCCGGCCCGGCGGCGTGCTGGAGCTCGACCTCTAGGCTCTTTCCCCGGGAGCGGTCAGCCGTTATGAGGGGCCAACCCCCGCAACAAAGGCTGCCCCCATGACTTTCGACCGTTCGATCAAGATCGCCCCCTCCATCCTCGCTGCCGATTTCGCCAATTTCGGCGCCGAATGCGAAGCCATCGAAGCCCAAGGCGCCGACTGGGTGCATGTGGACGTGATGGACGGGCATTTCGTGCCCAACATCACCTTCGGCCCCGCCACCTGCGCGGCGATCCGGCCCCACATCAAGGGCGTGATGGACGTGCATCTGATGATCTCCCCGGTCGATCCCTATATCGAGGCTTTCGCCAAGGCGGGCGCCGACGTGATCACCGCCCATGTCGAGGCCACGCCCCATATCCACCGCACCCTGCAGGCGATCCGCGGCGCGGGCGCCAAGGCGGGCGTGGCGCTGAACCCCGGCACGCCGGCGAGCGCGGTGGCCGAGATCCTCGACATGGTCGATCTGGTCTGCGTGATGACCGTGAACCCCGGTTTCGGCGGGCAAAAGTTCATCGACATGACCGCCAAGATCCGCGAATTGCGCAGCATGATCGGCGACCGGCCGGTGCATATCGAGATCGACGGCGGCGTCGATCCCAAGACCGCGCCGCTGGTGGCCGAGGCCGGGGCCGATGTGTTGGTAGCGGGCTCGGCGGTCTTCAAGGGCGGTTCGGTCAACGATCCGGCGCCCTATGGCGAGAACATCCGTGCGATCCGCGCTGCCGCCGAAGGAACCTACGTCTGATAAAGATGCGGGGCGCTTCTGCGCCCCGCCCCGTCACGCCAGTTGATCGGCAAAGGCCGTCAGCAAGCGGTGCTTCAGGATCTTGCCCGTGGGCGCTGCGGGGAGATCAGTCGCCACGATGATCTGCGACGGGCGTTTGTAGCCCGTGAGCCGTTCCTTGACGAAACCGCGCAGCTCCTCTGCCGTGACCTCGTCCCCCGGTGCCACCTGCACGAAGGCCAGCACCTCTTCATCGCCCTCGCGCCGCCGTCCGACCACCGCCGATTGCACCACGCGCGGGTGATCGTTCAAGGCGGCTTCCACCTCGGGCGGGTAGACGTTGAAACCGCCGTGGATGATCAATTCCTTCGAACGTCCGAGGATATGCAGCCGCCCCTCCTCATCGAGCTTGCCCAGATCGCCCGTGTGCAACCAGCCCTCGGCGTCGATGGCTTTGTCGGTCTCGGTCGGGTTGCGGTAATAGCCCTTCATCACATGCGGGCCGCGCACCAGAACCTCGCCTTCGCCCGCGCCATTGCCGCCGGGGGCTTGGTCGTCGATCTTGCACTCGGTGCCCGGTGTCACCGGCCCGACGGAGGTATCGGGCGAGCCAAGCGCATTGGTTGTGGCCGAGGCGCCCGAGCAGGTCTCGGTCATGCCGAAACCGTTCTGTAAGGGCAGTTCGTAAAAGGCCTCGGCCTTGCGTTTCCACGCAGGGTCAAGCGGCGCACCGCCGGAGGAGACATAGCGCAGGGTCGGGCTTTCCAGTTTCGGCATCCCGCGCTCGCGCGAATATTGCATGACCAGCGCGTGCATCTGCGGCACCGCAGGCAGGATCGTCACGTCTTCATGGGTCGCGGCATGGAGTTTCGCGGCGGAAAAGCGGCTCTCCTGCCGCACCTTCGCGCCCGCGCTCACGGCGGCCATCAGGACCGAGACGAGGCCGAAGACATGGGTCATCGGCAAGACGCCATAGACCACATCCCCCGGCACCATCTGCCGCAGATCGGCCGAGGCCCGCGCCCCGAAACGCAGGTTGGCATGGGACAGCATCACGCCCTTGGGGTCGCCCGTGGTGCCGGTGGTATAAAGCAGCACCGCCACGTCGTGCAGATCGGCGTCCGGGCTGCTGGGCTGTGGCGTGGCCAGATGCAGCTTGCCGAAATCGCCCGCAATCGCGCCTGCGTCGAGCCGCGCTGCATGGGCCGCCGCCTCGGGCGAGACCTCGCAGGTCAGCAGCACCGCCGCCGGGGTGGCGTGGTTGATGATGCGGGTGACCTCCGCCTCGGTCTGGCGGGCGTTGACGGGGATTGCCACCGCGCCCAATTCCCACGCGGCATAGAGCCCGGCCACGGCGGAGACGCAGTTTTCCACCATCAACAGCACGCGGTCGCCTGCCTGCACCCCCGCGCCGCGCAACTCTGCCGCCAAGGCAACGCGCGCGCGGTCCAGATCGGCAAAGCTCCAAGCCGCACCGCTGGCATCGCTCAGCGCCGCCGCCTCTGGGCGGGTCGCCAATTGCTCAGCTAGAAAATCCTGTACCCTGGCATTCATGGGTGTCTCCTCCTGCCTAATGGCGGCCCCCTCCTCCGGCAGCCGCCGCCCGGCTAAAACCGGGGCTTTCGTTTTTCCAAAAAGGCCGCGATGCCCTCGTCAGCCTCGTCGCCGCCCGCGGCACGGGCCATGGCGTTGCGCTCGGCGTCGAGCTGCGCGGCCTCGTCGGTCTCATAGGCCTGCCCTACCAAGGCCCGGATCATGGCTTGCGCGTCGCGCGGCCCTGCGGCCAGCGTATCGGCCAGCATCAGGGCTTCGTCGAGCGCGCGGCCGTTGGGGCAAATGCGGTTCACTGCACCCAGTTCAGCAAAGCGCATGGCCATGACCGGGCGGCCCAAGAGGCACATCTCCATCGCCAAGGGGCGCGGCAGCAGCCGGGCGAGTGACGCGGTAAGCCCGGCGTCGGGCACCAGACCGGCCTTGACGTAGGCGGCGGTGAACTGCGCGTCTTCGCAGGCCACGATCATGTCGCAGGCCAGCGCCAGCGACAGGCCCGCGCCCGCGGCGCCGCCTTCGACGGCGGCGATAACGGGGACCGGGCAGGCGCGGATCGACCGCACCAGATCATGCAGCGCATCGACCCGCTCGCGGCGGACCTCTTCGGTCAGCTTGCGGCGTTCGATCAGCACGTTGAGATCGCCCCCGGCGCAGAAGAACCGCCCCTCGGAGGTCAGGATCACCGCGCGGATGCGCGGCTCTTCGGCCAGCCGCATCGCCTCGGCGATGGCGTCGTAGAGCGCGGGCGTCAGCGCGCCGCGTTTCTCGGCGTTGCCGTTCCAGACGATCAGCCGGTCGCCGCGGTCCTCGATCCTTGCGCTCATGTCTTGGCCCTCTTGAACACGCCGGTGGCGCGCGACAGCAGGCGGCCTTCGGCATCGTGCAACTGCGCCTCGGCGTAGAGAATCTTGAAGCCCCCGCCGGTGACGCGGCCTGTGGCGATGATCCGCCCCTCCCGGACAGAACCGATGTAATCGGTGGTCAGCGAGAGCGTCAGCATCGGCACGAAAGGCCCGTTCATCGCGCAGTGCCGCGCGCAGGCGAAACCGGCGGCGACGTCAAGCATCAGCGTATGCAGCCCGCCGTGCAGCACGCCCGAGACGTTGAGGTGCTGCGGCCCGAGGTCGAGCGTCACGCGGGTGCTGCCATCGGGGTTCGACAGGTCGGGCTGAAACCCGATCAGCTGTTGAACCCCGCTGGTCGGAGCCTCATGCGGCGGATAGTGCAATGAACCGCTCCAGATGATGATCGATGTCGCCAAAGCGGTGGTCTGCCATGGTGATGCGCTTGGCGATATGCGCCAGTTCGTACTCCTGCGTCATGGCGATGCCGCCATGCATCTGGATCGTGTCTTCCGAAACCAGCCGGCCAACGCGGCCCATCAAGTTCTTGGCCGCCGAGACGTGACGCTCGCGGCTTTCGCGGTCGTCCTCCAGATGGCCCGCCGCGTTGATCACGGCCGAGCGCGCCTGTTCGAGGTCGATGAGCAGGTCCGCCATGCGGTGCGCCAGCGCCTGGAAGGAGCCGATCGGGCGGCCGAATTGCTTGCGGGTGCCGAGATACTCGCGCGTCAGGGCGCAGGCGGTCTCCATCGCGCCGAGCGTCTCGGCACAAAGCGCGGCGGTGGCCTTGGCGGTGCGGGTATCGATGGCCTCGAATGCCTTGCCCGGCGCGCCGAGACGGGCGCCTTCCGGCAGGGTCACGTCATCGAGTGTCACCTCGGCGGCGCGGCCACCTGCGAGCAGCGCGTAGCCAGTCACGGTCAAACCCTTGGCATCGGCGGGCACGAGGAAAAGCGAGATGCCATCGCGGTCCCCTGCCTCCCCGCTTTCGCGGGCGGAGACGACGAGCATGTCGGCGGCCTCGGCATTGGCCACCACGGCCTTGCGGCCGCTGAGCACGATCTGGTCGCCGTCTTGCGTGGCCGAGGTGGTGACGCGCTCGAGGTCATAGCGGCTGCCCGGCTCGCCATGGGCGAAGGCCAGTTGCAGCGCGCCGCCGATCAGTTGCTCGATATGCTCCCGCTGTTCTTCGGTCCCGAGGTCGGCAATCAGCCCCCCGGCCAGCACGGCGCTGTCCAGAAGCGGCTCGACCACACCAGCGCGGCCCAGTTCCTCGAAGACCACGGCAAGGTCGAAACCGGCACCGCCGAAACCACCCTGCTCTTCTGTGAAGAGCGCGCCGATCACGCCCAGTTCGGCCAGACCTTCCCAGATCTCGGTCGAATAGCCGGTCTCGCTCTCGAGGATGCGGTTGCGGGTCTCGGTGTCGTATTTGTCGCGCAGGAAGCGCCGCAGGCTGTCCTGCAACATCTGGCGTTCTTCGGTCAGGTCGAAATTCATTTGTCACCTCCCAGCATGGTCTTGGCGATGATCTGGCGCTGGATCTCGTTGGAGCCGCCGAAGATCGACAGCTTGCGGTTGTTGAAATATTGCGCGGCCACAGGGCCGGCTTCATGCGGGTCGGGCAGCACATCGTTGCTCCCGGCGACCGCTTCGGAGGCAAAGGGCATGGCGTAGACCCCGGCGGCGCGGCGCGCCAGATCGTTGATCTCTTGCCGGATGATCGTGCCTTTGACCTTCAGCATGGAACTTTCCACGCCCGGAGCCTGCCCTGCGGCGGCTTTCGAGATGATCCGCAGGTTGGTCGTGGCCATCGCCATCAGGTCGATCTCGGCCTGTGCGACGCGGGCGGCGAAATGCGGGTTCTCGATCAGCGGACGGCCCCCGGCCATCTCGGATTTGGCGATGCGTTTCACGGCCTGAAGACCGGCTTGGGAGAAGCCCACGCCCGCGATGTTGGTGCGCTCATGGGTCAGCAGGTACTTGGCGTAGGTCCAACCCTTGTTCTCCTCGCCGACGAGGTTCTCGGCGGGCACTTTCACGTTGTCGAAGAAGACCTCGTTCACCTCGGCGCCGCCATCCAGCAGGATGATCGGGCGCACGGTGATGCCCGGCGTTTCCATGTCGATCAGCAGGAAGGAGATGCCCTCTTGCTGCTTCACCTCCTTGTCGGTGCGCACGAGGCAGAAGATCATGTTGGCGTGCTGGCCGAGCGTGGTCCATGTCTTCTGGCCGTTGACCACGTAGTGGTCGCCGTCCTTCACCGCGGTGGTCTTCAGCGAGGCGAGGTCGGAGCCTGCGCCGGGCTCGGAATAGCCCTGACACCACCAGTCCTCACCCGACAGGATGCGCGGCAGCCAGTAGTCCTGCTGCTCTTTCGAGCCGAACTTCTGCAGCACCGGCGCCAGCATCGACAGGCCAAAGGGCACGATGCGCGGGGCGTGGTGCGCGGCGGCCTCCTCTTCGAAGATGTGACGCTGCACGGCGTTCCACGCCGCCCCGCCAAACTCCTTGGGCCAGTTGGTGGCAAGCCAGCCCTGTTCGTTCAGGATCGCGTGCCAGCGTTCGTGGTCGTCCTTGGTCAACTCCTGCCCGCGGCGCACCTTCTCGGAAAGTTCCTTGGGCAGTTTTTCGGCGAGGAATTGACGCACCTCCTCGCGGAAGGCGCGTTCTTCGTCTGTATAGCTCAGGTCCATATCGGCCCCCTTTAGTAGATTTCGAAGAGGCCAGCCGCCCCCATGCCGCCGCCGATGCACATCGTCACGACGCCGAGTTTCGCGCCGCGGCGGTGGCCTTCGCGCAGGATATGGCCGGTCATCCGGGCCCCGGTCATGCCGAAGGGATGGCCGATGGCGATCGAGCCGCCGTTCACGTTGCACTTGTCCGGGTCGATGCCGAGCCGGTCGCGGCAGTAAAGCGCTTGGCTCGCGAATGCTTCGTTCAACTCCCAGATGTCGATGTCGTCGACAGTCAGCCCATGACGTTCCAAGAGGCGTGGCACGGCGAAGACCGGGCCGATGCCCATCTCGTCGGGTTCGCAGCCCGCGACGGCGAAGCCGCGGAAGGCGCCCATGGCCTGAAGCCCCTGCTGCTCGGCTTGTTTGCTGTCCATCAGCACCAAAGCGGCGGCACCGTCGGACAGCTGGCTGGCGTTACCGGCGGTGATAAAGGCCCCCTCGCCGCGCACCGGGGTGAGGCCCGCAAGCCCCTCCATCGTGGTATTGGGGCGGTCGCATTCGTCGCGGTCCACGGTGACCTCGCGGGTGGAAATCTCCTTGGTTTGCTTGTCCTGCACGCCCATGGTGGTGGTCATCGGCACGATCTCATCGTCGAAGAGACCGGCCTCCTGCGCCTTGGCGATGAGCTGCTGGCTGCGCAGACCGTAGGCGTCCTGATCCTCGCGGCTGATGTTGTAGCGTTTGGCCACGATGTCGGCGGTGTCGATCATCGCCATATAGACCTCGGGCTTGTGCTCTTTCAGCCAGGCTTCCTTGACCGATTTGACGTCGGGCTGGATCAGCGAGATGCTCTCCACCCCGCCCGCGACCATCGGGCCCGCGCCCTCCATGCAGATCGCGTTTGCGGCCATGGCAACGGTCTGGAGACCGGAGGAGCAGAAGCGGTTCACGGTCACGCCCGAGGCGGTGACCGGCAGGCCAGCCCGCAAGGCGATCTGGCGCGCGATGTTCGAGCCGGTGGCCCCCTCGGGGTAGCCGCAGCCGATCATCACGTCTTCGATGGCGTCGGGGGCGACGCCAGAGCGTTTGACCGCTTCGGCGACGACATGGCCGCCCATGGTGGCGCCATGGGTCATGTTGAATGACCCGCGGAAGGATTTAGCCAGCCCGGTGCGGACGGCAGAGACGATGACAGCCTGTTTCATTTGGCAGCTTCCTTGTTCAGATCATCAAAATTGCGGTTGGTCTTGACCAGTTCGGCCAGCAGCGGCGCGGGTTTCCAGAACCACGGGTCCTGCTCGGCGAAGCCCTCGATCGCCGCCAGCACGTTGGGCAGGCCCTGAATGTCGGCCCATTTCATCGGGCCGCCCCAATAGCGCGGGAAGCCGTAGCCGAAGAGCAGGGTCATATCGATGTCGAGCGGGCGTTTGGCGATGCCCTCTTCGAGCACTTTCGCGGCCTCGTTGACCATGGCGCACATGTATCGGCGCACGATCTCGGCGTCGGTGAAGTCGCGCGGGGTGATGCCGCGCTCTTTCTGCTCTTCCTCGATCAGGCGGGTCACTTCCGGGTTCGGGGTGCCGCCGCGCTTGCCCTTTTCGTAGATGTAGTAGCCTTCGCCGGTCTTCTGGCCGAAGTGGCCCTGTTCGCAAAGCCGGTCGATATAGGTTGGCACGCGTTCCTCGGGGTGGCGCGTGGCGGCCTTGCGCTTGCGCGTGGCCCAGCCGATGTCGAGCCCGGCCAGATCCGCGACCGCAAAGGGGCCCATGGCAAAGCCGAACTTTTCCAGCGCCGCGTCAATCTTGTAGGGGCTGGCGCCGTCCAGAACCATGTGGTCGGCTGCGGTGCGGTAGGTGGCGAGGATGCGGTTGCCGATGAAACCGTCGCAGACGCCGGCGCGGACAGAGACCTTGCCCAATGCCTTGCCGAGCGCGAAACCAGTGGCGACCACGTCTTTCGCAGTCTTGTCGGCGACGACGACCTCGAGCAGTTTCATCACATGCGCGGGCGAGAAGAAGTGCAGCCCGATCACGTCTTCGGGGCGCTTGGTACTGGCGGCGATCTCGTTCACGTCCAGATAGGAGGTGTTGGAGGCCAGCACGCAGCCCGGCTTGCAGACCGCGTCGAGCTTGCCGAAGACGTCCTTTTTCACGCCCATATCCTCGAACACCGCTTCGACGACCAGATCGACGTTAGACAGGCTGTCGTATTCGGTGGAAACGGTCAGTGCTTCGCCGGTCAGGTGATCGAACTTCGCTTGGTCGATCTTGCCGCGTTTCAGCGCGCCTAGGAGGTTGCCCGAGATACGCGCATGCGCGGCCCGGGCGGCCTCTTCCTTCATCTCGATCAGCACGACCGAGAAGCCCGACAGCAGCGCCGCCGTGGCGATGCCCGCGCCCATGGTGCCGCCGCCGATCACGCCGATGGCTTTCAGATCCCGCGGCTCGACGCCTTTCAGTTCGGGGAGGTTGCTGACCGCACGTTCCGAGAAGAAGGCGTGGATCATGCCCTGCCGCTGGTCGGTGTTCATCAGTTCCGAGAAGATGCGGCGCTCGGCCTTCATGCCCTCCTCGAAGGGTTTCTCCACACCCGCCTGCACGGCGCGCACGGCCTCGGCGGGGGAGATCTGGCCGCGGCCTTTCTTCAGCGTCGCCTCATAGGCGGCATCCCAGTCGATGGGCGCGGGTGCCGGCATCTCGCAGATCGGACGGCGCTCGGCGCCGCTGTCGAGCAGCTCGCGGACGTAAGCGAGGCCAACCTCCTGCGGATCGCCCTCCTCCACCCGGTCGACGATGCCCATCTCCAGCGCCTGCGGTGCCTTGATGTGGCGGCCCGTGGTGATGGCATCCAGCGCAGGCTCCACGCCGATGAGGCGCGGCAGACGCTGGGTGCCACCGGCGCCGGGAATGAGGCCAAGGTGCACTTCCGGCAGGCCGACGCGGGCCGAGGGCTGGGCGATGCGGTAATGCGCCGAAAGCGCCACTTCGAGACCGCCGCCGAGGCTCACGCCATGCATGGAGGCGACGACGATAAGCGGCGAGGCTTCGATGCGGTTGCAGAGATTGGGCAGATGCGGCTCCATCGGCGGTTTGCCGAATTCGGTGATGTCGGCCCCGGCGATAAAGGCACGGCCCTCGCCCACGATCATCACGGCGCGCACGCCGTCTTCGGCCTCGGCGCGGTCCATGCCCTCCGCCAGTCCCTGCCGCACGGCTTGGCTCAGCGCGTTGACGGGCGGGTTCTCGATGCGCAGGACGACGATGTCGTCGTGGCGGGAATAGGCGATCTTGTCGGTCATGTGATGTCTCCTTGTCTTTATCCGCGCCGTGACAGGGCGGGCGCCCGTCCGGTGCGTTGTTCGATGCCGCTGACCACGTCGCGCAGGGCGGGCCCCACTTGTGACAGAATGCGGTCGTCGGGCAAGTCGGCGGGCAGCGCGCCGCAGCTAAAGGACACCGGCTCTCCGAATTCACCGGCGTAATAGGGCACGCTGACCGCGTTTACATTGCGGGCATAGCGGGTATCGGGCGGGGCCAGCACAAAGCCCTGCGCCAGCAGTTGCTCATAGCCCTCGCGGCGGAAATCGCGCAGACGGTCATCGGGTTCCAGCGCTTCGAAACGGTCTTCGTCGAGACTGGCCAGCGTGGCCAGACCCGAGGAGGAGCCATAGACCGGGATGCGATGCCCCGGCTCCAGCCAGATGGTCGAGGCGGTGCGCGGCCGCCAAGTGCGCACCAGCATCATCCGGTCGCCATCGCGCACGGCGATCAACGCCAGCGTGCCGGTCTCATCCGCCAGTTCCTGCATCGCATCCGACGCCATATCCACGAAGCTCACCGCGACAGAGGCGACGGAGCCGAGCGCAATCGCCGCAGGCCCAAGCCGAAACTTGTCGTTGCGCCCACCATGGGCCAGATACCCCAACTCGCACAGCGTATAGGTCAGCCGCGACACGGTGGGTTTCGGCAGCCCCGTCCGCTCGGCGATCTGGGCATGGCTCAGCCCGCTGTCGCTGGCGCGAAAGGCCCGCAGAATGCCAAGCCCCCGCGCCAGCGTATTGGCGAACTTGCGGTCCGTGCCGGTATCGGATGCCGCCTGATTCATCGCGCCGCCATCGGGATCAAAAGCGAGATCATCGGGAAGGACATGATCAGGATCAGCACGATCACGTCGACGCTGAGAAAGCGCGTGATCCCGGCAAAGATCTTGTCGATCGGCGCTTCACGCCCCACCACATTGGCGATGACGAAGACGTTGAGGCCCACGGGCGGGGTGATCAGGCCGATCTCCAACAGCTTGATGACCACGACGCCGAACCAGATCAGGTTCAGATCATAGCTTTCCACCAGCGGGATCATCAGCGGCAGGGTCAGCACCATGATGCCGATAGGGTCGAGGAACATGCCGAGCAGAAGATAGATCAGCGCGATGCAGAGCATCAGCACCACCAGCGACAACTGCGCGTCAGAGACGAAACCCACGATGGTGCCCGCGACCCCGGTGAGCGCCACGAAGGCCACGAAGATCTTGGCCGAGGCGGCGATGAGGAAAATGGCAGAGGTCTGCACGCAGGTTTCCTTGACCGCGGCCCAAAGACCGGCCCAGTCGAGTTTCTTCTGCGCAAAGCCGATCAGCGTGGCCGAGACGACGCAGACGGCGGCGGCCTCGGTCGCGGTGAAGATGCCGCCGTAGATCCCGCCGATGATAAGGACGAACAGAAGGATCGCAGGCCAGCTTTCAAGCGCTGCGGTCCAACGCTCCCCCGCGCTGTAGCGCTGGTCGGTCGAGGGGGCGACCGACGGATCGCGCCAGACCCAGAGGGCGATGACCAGCACGAAGCCCGCCAGCGTCAACAGCCCCGGCAAGACACCGGCGAGGAAGAGCGCGGAAATCGAAGTCTCGGTAAAGATACCGTAGATGATAAAGAGCACCGACGGCGGAATGAGCGAGCCCAGCGTGCCCCCCGCCGCGACCGAAGCGGTGGCGAGGCGCGGGTCATAGCCCATGCGCAGCATCTCGGGGGTGCAGATCTTGCCCATGGTCGAGGCGCAGGCGATGGACGAGCCGGTGATCGCGGAAAACCCGCCGCAACCCATGACAGAGGCCATGGCGACCCCGCCCGGCAGCTTGGTCAGCCAGACCTTGGCGGCGTGGTAGATCTTTGTCGTGATGTCGGCGCGATAAGCGATATGCCCAAGCGCCACGAAGAGCGGGATCATCGACAGGTCGTAGGAGTGAATAAGGTCGAAGGAATTCGAGAACACCATCGATGTGGTCGCCTTGATCGCGCGTTCGGGCATGAAGGTGCCGGTGCGGAAGGCGAAGATGAAGAAGGTGGCGACGGTCGCGACCGAGGCCAGCGTGAAGGCGATCGGCACCCGCAGGGCCAGCATGATCAGCACCGCGGCAAAGGCGATCATCCCGATGGTCGAGGCATCCATTACAGCACGTCCTTCTCGGCCAGAAGGTCGGCCGCATGTTGTTGTTCGTCAGAGACCACGCCGCCCGCGAGCACTGTGCGCCCGTCGCGCCATGTCAGTTCGGCCAGCCGCAGGAAGGTGGCGATCATCCCGATCAGGAACAACAACCGCCCCGGCCATTTCGGCAGGTTCAGGTCGCCGTAGAAAAAGCTGCCCTTCTCCACCACGGAGAGGAATTCGCGCCCCCCGGAATAGATCAGCGGCGCCAGCGCCAGCATCCCGATGGCAGAGCCTGCCACGATCAGCACCGAGCGGGCGCGCTCAGGGAAACGGTCGGTCACGAAGGCGACCGAGACATGCGCACGCGCCGCGGTGGCGGCGGCGAGGGGCAGCAGGATGGCGGCGACCATGAGCTCTCGCACCATGGTCACACTATCGGGCACCTGACTGGCAAAGAGCGCGCGGGCGATCACGTTGGAGGTGATCAACACCCCCAAGGCGATCACCGCCAAGGCCCCCAGTCCCAACAGGATTTTCTCCAGATTTACCAACATTTGCTGCCCCTCCCCAGTGTCAGCGATCAGTTACCGGCGGCGTCCCAAGGGTAGCCATTGGCGTCACGCTCTTCGGTGTATTTGACGATGAGCGCCTTATACTCCTCGAGCAGTTGCTCGCCCGGCAGGCCGGTGGAGTTTGCGGTCTCAACCCATTCGTTAAGGAACTTCTCACCGGCTTTCACCAGCTGCGCGCGGTCCTCTTCGGGCAGGGTGATGACCTCGACGCCCTGCTCTTTCATAGAAGCGATGGCCTTATCGTTGGCGGCGGTGATCAGGCGGCCAAACTCATCGGCCATGTCCGCGCCAACCTCGGCCAGCGTGGCCTGCTGCTCTTCGGTCAGGCTGTCGTGCATGTCCTTGTTCATGAAGATGCCAAGACCGCCGACCTGACCCCAATCGAGGATCGTGTAGCTGTCCATCACCTCGGCCTGTTTCAGCGCCGCGACGGCATAGCTGTAGCCCTGCGAGCAGTCGATCAGGCCGGTGTCGAGACCCTGATAGGCATCATAGATCGACATATTGACCATATTCGCGCCCTGCTCGCCAAAGACCTTGCCATAGGCGCCCACGCCGCGGACCTTCTTGCCCGCGATGTCTTCAACCGATTTGATCGCGCCGCCCTTGCAGCCGATGTTCACCTGAGAGGTCGTCCAAGTGCCGATGTAGACGAGGTTCTTTTCGGCGAGGTCTTCCTGAATGGCTTCATTGCTGCGCATCAGCTCATCGGTGGCGCGCATGCCGACCCAAGCGTCGGGGTTGTTCACCGGCAGGTCGGCAATACCGTAGCCCGCCATCTCTTGCGGGTAATAGACCGCGATGACCGAGCCGGTGTCGGCCACGCCATCGGCCAGCGATTGCACGGCGGCATTGGCTTTGAACAGCGCCCCGCCCCACTGGATGTCGAGGCGCATATCGCCCTCGGACCGTTCGGCAACCTGATCGGCGAACCACTGCAACGCCTGCGCGCGCGCACCGCGGTTCGGCCCGGCTTCCCCGTGAATCAACACGGTCTCAGCGCTTACCGCGCCACCAGCCAGCGCCAGAGCTGCAGCGCAGCTCAGGTGTTTGAAAATTGTCATGTCGGCTCCTCCCAGAGACTTGTTTCACAATGCGAACCGTTGTTTCGCATTTGTCGCAGGTCACGCTAGTCCGCGGACCGAAGGCGATCAAGCGAAACTTCGGACTCCCGCAGGGAGAGCAGTTAGGTTATTGAATTTGTTAAGGGAAAATTTCCCGAGGAGGGGCGCAGGCGTGGAACAGCCCCTCCGCATCCCGGAATCGGCGGTTTCGATCGGACGGCCTGTATCAGAGGCGGCCACGCCCCTTCGGACGTGGCCACTTAGGTTAATACCAGTCGCCGAATTTCACCTCGACATCGGTGCCAACGCGTTTGGCGAACTCCTGTGGGTCTTGGGTGCCGCCGTCTTTGCCCCGGAAGTGATAGGGGTAGACGTAAGCGGGCTTGAACTCGGCCACCGCCGAGGCGGCGGCGTTGGAGTCCATCGTGAAAGGCAGGTTCATGCAAACGAAGGCCAGCGAAATATCGGTCAGCCCGCGCATCTCGGGCGTGTCTTCGGTATCGCCCGAAATATAGACCCGGAAGCCGTCGAAGCCGAGGATATACCCGTTGTCGCGCCCCTCGGGGTGGAACTTCTTGCGCTCTTCGGTGGTGTTATAGGCCGGGATCGCGTCGATCGGCACACCGTTGAACTCGGTATTCTCCCCATTGGCAATCTTGCTGGCCTTGGCCGCAAGCGCGTCTGGCAGCATGTCGAACACGGCGGGGTTGGTGATGATCTGCACCTCATCGCCCGCCAGTGCTGCCAGCGTATCGGCATTATAGTGATCGCCATGCTCATGGGTGATGAGGATCAGATCCGCCGCCGGAAAATCGCTGTATTGCGCGGGCTCGCCAACCGGATCGACATAGATCACGCCCGCGGGCGTCTCCAACACGATGGAAGCATGGTCGACGGGATGCACCGTGATCGGCCCTGCGTCGGTGTCGAAGGTATCGCCGCTCTGCGTAGCGGCGCGGGCGGCGAAGGGCAGCAGGGTCACGACGCCAGCGGCGGCGGCGGAGGTGGCAAGGAAATGGCGGCGGGTCTGGGGCATTTCAGGCTCCTGTTGGTTGCTGGAACGGGACATAGCGGCCCCGCCCCGCATTTCAACGCGGCACCCGACTTGCGGCAAGCCTACGCCGGGCGCAGGCCGAGAATCTCACGCGCTTGTGCAGCCGTGGCGACGGGGCGGTCGTATTTTGCACATAAATCAGCCGCCCGCTGGATCAACGCCGCGTTGGAGGGCGCCAGCGTCTCGCGGTCCAGCCGCACGTTGTCCTCAAGCCCCGCCCGCGTATGGCCACCCGCCGCGATGGCCCATTCGTTCAGCACGATCTGGTTCGGCCCGATCCCGGCGGCACACCACTGCGCATCGGGCGCCAAGCGGTTGAGCGTCTGGATATAGAAATCAAAGGTCTCACGGTCCACCGGCATGGCGTTTTTCACGCCCATGACGAATTGCACATAGAGCTGGCCGGGAATGCGCCCGTCACGGTTCATCTCGGCGGCCTTGTGGATGTGGCTGAGGTCAAAGGCTTCGATCTCGGGCTTGACCGCGTGGGTTTTCATCTCCGAGGCCAGCCAATCGACCAATTCCGGCGGGTTCTCGTAGACGCGCGTGGGGAAGTTGTTGGACCCGACCGAGAGCGAGGCCATGTCGGGCCGCAGCGAAAGCATCCCGCCCCGCGCTCGCCCCGCGCCCGAGCGCCCGCCCGTGGAGAACTGGATGATCATGCCCGGGCAATGCTTTTGCACCCCCTCCATCAGCCGCGCGAATTTTTCGGGATCGGAGGACGGGGTCTCGTCATCGTTGCGCACATGGGCGTGGCAGATCGAGGCCCCGGCCTCGAAGGCTGCTTGGGTCGACTCGACCTGCTCGGCGATCGAGATCGGCACGGCGGGGTTGGCGGCTTTGGTCGGTACGGAGCCGGTGATGGCGACGCAGAGGATGCAGGGGGTGGTCATGGGTGGTGGTCCTGTGGCGGGGGTGGTTTGCGCCAAGGGTCGCATATCGCGGGGGTGGTGTACATTGGTTGGAGAAGGAGAAAAGTGGAACTGCAATCAAAGGGCTGCCCGCCCATTGCATAATTTGCGAGACATGCCTCTAATGAGTAACCTGTTAAGCTAATCGACCGATTGAGCCGCCAACCTGTATCCTGCGGCCCTTTCAATCTTTGCTTAGAACTGAAAATTTGAGGTCAATAATGACTGATGAACCGAATATCGAATTTGAGGGCAAAGGCGTATCCTTGCGCGTAAAAGGACTTAAACCTCTCGCGCAAGTGACACAGTACGCTGCAGACACTATTGGCATAATCGGAGAGCCGCTCGGAATCGTTAAAGACAAGCTAGCCGCATTCCGAATGAATCAAGCTGAAGCGAGTGCGATTGCGATGCAGCGAGCGAAAGAAATTAAGACTGAAAGAGGTGAACTCCCGGAGCCGGTTTCGCAGAAATACTTGGCAAGCTGGATTGAAGGCTCCTCCAATGAAGATGCGACGGCTGAGAATATTCTCGAGCTCTGGGCCCGACTACTTGCTAACTCTACCACCGAGTTCGATGCAAAATTTCTTGCCTACAATGACGCCCTACGCAAAATCGGACCTAAAGAAGCGAAAATTATTAACCGATTTATGCAACCAAAGTTCATTGCCGGATTACGGTCTGTTTCAAACGGTGACTCTTCTCGCTGGTGCACTGTTGAAAATTGCACTTACAACAGCCGAAGCTTAATCGAGTTCTACTTAGATAAGATTGAACACGGCATAATCCCGATCCCAACCGCGGGAAATCATAAAGATTTAGTGCGGTGCGCTAAGATAATTGACAAACTATTGGATGGGCATTTCATATCTTATTCAATTTACAACGGGAATTCAGGATTTGGAATAGGAGGAATGGATGGTGCCGCCGAAGTGCTAGAGCACGCCGGCCTCATCAAAGTTCAAAAGGCAACGCTGGAAACCGATGAAGTCGGAACATTAGAAATTTCATGGGGCGTTCCGACAGCGATTGGGCTGGGACTGTACTTCGAAATTAATAAAGATCGCCTTTTGATCAAGAAAAACTCCTTAGACGCAAGTTTCTCCGGTGATTACAGCACACCTAAAGATAGACTTCCGGCTAATCTGGCAAAACTTCTATCTCTTTGACAGGAGACTACCCTCTAAAACCTTGATGTACTCGAAAAAGGGCGGTCACCCCCAACCAGCAAGCCCTAGACACAACCCAGCGGGAACGCGCATTGCTTCGCAATACGCTGCCTCCCGCGCGCGCTAAAAATGGCCAACCGCCTGGGCTCCGCCCGTTCACGCCTCAAACGCTCCCCCGGAGCGCTTGCCGGGGCCTAGGCCCCGGACCGGCGTTCACCCATCCATCTTCAGCGCCGAAATAAACGCCTCCTGCGGGATATCCACCTTCCCGAACTGACGCATCTTCTTCTTGCCGGCCTTCTGCTTCTCCAGCAGCTTCTTCTTCCGCGTGGCGTCGCCGCCGTAGCACTTCGCCGTCACGTCCTTGCGCATCGCGGAAAGCGTCTCGCGCGCAATCACCTTGCCGCCGATGGCCGCCTGGATCGGGATCTTGAACATGTGGCGCGGGATCAGGTCTTTGAGCTTTTCCACCATCGCCCGGCCGCGCATCTCGGCGCGGTCGCGGTGTACCATCGTGGACAGCGCATCGACCGGCTCGTCGTTCACGAGGATCTGCATCTTGACCAGATTGTCCTGCCGGTAGCCGATCATCTGGTAGTCGAAGCTGGCATAGCCCTTGGTGACCGACTTCAGCCGGTCGTAGAAATCAAACACCACCTCGTTCAGCGGCAGGTCATAGACCACCATGGCGCGCGAGCCGGCGTAGGTCAGGTCTTCCTGAATGCCGCGGCGGTCTTGGCAGAGTTTCAGCACGTCGCCGAGGTAGTCGTCGGGCACGAGGATCGTGGCCTTGATCCGCGGCTCTTCCATATGGTCCACCAGCGTCATGTCGGGCATGTCGGCGGGGTTGTGCAGCTCCTGCATCTCCCCGTCCTTCATGTGGACGTGGTAGATCACCGAGGGCGCGGTGGTGATGAGGTCGATGTCATACTCGCGCTCGAGCCGGTCGCGGATCACCTCGAGGTGCAAAAGGCCAAGGAAGCCGCAGCGGAAGCCGAAGCCAAGCGCGGCGGAGGTTTCCATCTCATAGGTGAAGGAGGCATCGTTCAGGGCGAGCTTTTCAATCGCATCGCGCATGTCCTCGAAATCATTGGCGTCGACCGGGAAGAGGCCACAGAAGACCACCGGCACCGAGGGTTTGAAGCCCGGCAGCGCGGTTTCGCATTTGCGCTTTTCATGGGTGATCGTGTCGCCGACGCGGGTGTCGCGGACCTGTTTGATCGAGGCGTTCAGATAGCCGATCTCGCCGGGGCCGAGGCTCTCGACGCCGACCATCTTGGGCCGGTAGACGCCCACGTCGTCCACGTCATAGGTGCCGCCGGTCTTCATCATGCGGATGCGGTCGCCCTTTTTCAGAGTGCCCTCCACAATGCGTACGATACAGATCACGCCGAGGTATTGATCGTATTTACTGTCCACCAGCATCGCTTTCAGCGGCGCGTCGGGGTCGCCGCCCGCAGGGGAGGGCAGCCTGTTGACGATGGCCTCCAGCACGTCGGGGATGCCGACGCCGGTCTTGGCCGAGATCAGGCAGGCCTCGGAGGCGTCGATGCCGATCACATCCTCGATCTGTTCGCGCACGCGGTCGGGGTCGGAGGCCGGCAGGTCGACCTTGTTCAGCACCGGCACGATCTCATGATCCGCGTCGATGGCGGTATAGACATTGGCCAGCGTCTGCGCCTCGACCCCCTGGGTGGCGTCAACGACCAGAAGCGAGCCCTCGACCGCCTGCATGGAGCGCGCAACCTCATAGGCGAAGTCGACATGTCCGGGCGTGTCGATCAGGTTCAGCACATAGGTCTTGCCGTCCTTGGCGGGGTATTCGATGCGGACGGTGTTGGCCTTGATGGTGATGCCCCGCTCCCGCTCGATATCCATGTTGTCCAGAAGCTGGCTTTGCATGTCGCGTTCGGCGACCGTGCCGGTGAGTTGGATCAACCGGTCGGCCAGCGTGGATTTGCCGTGGTCGATATGCGCCACGATGGAGAAGTTGCGGATGTTTTCAAGCGGTGTCATGCAAGGGGATATGGCGCAGAGCCGCGCCTGCGTCAATTGGCCATGAACGCGCCCATGCCCCTGCCCGCACGTCACGGCGCTTTATCGCGGGCCAAAGGGCGCAGCCCCCCAATGGAGAATTGCGCGAAGCCCGCTTTTGCGGCATAATGACGGGCAGAGCAGACCGGGCCGACAAGGGGAAAACCCCATGGTCCAGAACAATAGGGCAAATCAATGCGGACAGTTGCAAGTTTGATGGCGCTCGCCATCTTGGCGGGCTGTGGCGGCACACGTTATTCCAGCGATGCCGCCGTAGGACGTTTCTCCCCCACACCGGTTCTTTTCGCCACGGGGCCGATCCAAAAGGCCTGTCTGGCCGATGGGCGCCGCGGCTCCAGCCATGCGCGCTGCGGCTGCGTGCAGGCGGTGGCGGATCAGACGCTGTCGCGCTCGGACCAGCGCCAAGGCGCCAAGATTTTCCGTGACCCGCATCGTTTGCAAGAAATGCGCCAATCCGACAACAAAAGCGACAACGCTTTCTGGAGCACATGGAAAGCCTTTGGCCAAAGCGCCGCGGCGGCCTGCTCCAACACCTGATCGCTCAGTCTGCGCTAAGGGGCTGGCCGAAGCGGTCAATCAGCCGTCCGACGATCTGATCGCGGGCGGCGCGAAACTGCGTGAGCTTGGCCTCGCGCCCCTCGCCCAGCCCGGTGGGATCGAGGATCGGCCAATATTCCACGTCAAGGTGATAGAACCGCGTCAGTTCCAGCGCCCGGCGCTGGCTGGCGGGGCTGAGCGCGATCACAAGGTCGAATGACCCCAGATCGTCGCCCCATTCCTCCATCTCGTCGAAACTGCGGCTGCGGTGGCGGTCAAGCTCCACATCCAACTCTTTGCATACGGCGATAGAGAAACCGTCGATCTCCATATCGTTCTTGACGCCGACGGATTGGACATAGGTGCCGGTGCCGTAGAACTTCTTCATCAACCCCTCGGCCATGGGGGAGCGGACGGCGTTGTGATCGCAGCAGAAGAGAACGGATTGAGGCAGCACCTGCGTCATTTATCCGCCGAAATGCAGAACGCAGATCAGGGTAAATAGCCGCCGCGCGGTGTCGGTGTCGATCTCAGCCTTGCCCGAGAGCCGCTCCTGCAGCACGCGGGAGCCTTCGTTGTGGATGCCGCGCCGGGCCATGTCGATCGTCTCGATCTGGCTGGGGGGCAGTTTCTTGACCGCTTCGAAATAGCTTTCGCAAATCTGGAAGTAATCCTTCACCACCTGTCGGAACGGCCCGAGAGAGAGGTGGAATTCCGCCGCCTTTTCAGCCGCTTCGGTCTGCACGTCAAAGACCAGCCGCTTGTCGCGGATAGACAGGGACAGATGGTAAGGCCCTTCGGGCACCGGCCCCTTTTCGCGTTCGGGCAGGACAAAGCTGTTCTCTTCCAGCAGGTCGAACATGGCCACCTTACGCTCCTGATCAATCTCGGGCGTGGGGGGCGGCATGTTTGCGTCATCAAGCGCGATATGGGTGATGCGGGTCATCGGCGCATCCTTTTTGCTGGCGATACCCTTTCGTGGATAGCGCAGCGGTGGGGAGGGGGCAATGCGCGAGAGCACGCGCGCCCGCGATTGCGCCCCGTCAACGCATCTGACGATACGTCAGAAGGATCGGCAGAGCCGAGAGCGCGCAGGCGGGGGCTGTCTTGCCCCCCCCTGCCCTAGTCGTTGAGTTTGCGCAGACGCGCGGTGACCGACAGGCCGTGCGCCTCAAGGCTTTCGGATTGGGCCAGCCGCTCTGCCGCGGGACCGATGGCCTTGAGCGCCTCGGGCGACATCTGCGCCAGCGTCGTCCGCTTCATGAAATCCAGCACCGACAGGCCAGAGGAGAAACGCGCCGAGCGCGCCGTGGGCAGCACGTGGTTCGGCCCGCCGACGTAATCGCCAATCGCCTCGGGCGTCCACTGGCCAAGGAAGATCGCGCCCGCATGGGTGATCTTGTCCGACAGCGCCTTCGGGTCCGCCACGCAAAGCTCAAGGTGCTCCGGCGCGATGCGGTTGCTGAGGGCAGCGGCGGCGTCTAGGTCCGGCACGGTGATGATGGCCCCATTGTCGCGCCAGCTTGCGCCCGCGATGGCGCGGCGTTCGAGGGTAAGCAGACGTTTCTCGACCGCCTCTTGTACCGCGCGGGCAAAGGCAGGGTCAGTGGTGATCAAAATGCTCTGCGCGCTCTCGTCATGTTCGGCTTGACTGAGCAGATCAAGGGCGATGAAATCGGGATCATTCTCTCCATCGGCGATGACGAGGATCTCGGATGGCCCCGCGATCATGTCGATGCCGACCTTGCCGAAAACGCGGCGTTTGGCGGCGGCGACGAAAGCGTTGCCGGGGCCGGTGATCTTGTCCACCGGGGGGATCGTTTCGGTGCCGTAAGCCAGCGCCGCCACGGCCTGCGCGCCGCCGATGCGGTAAATCTCATCCACCCCGGCGATGCGGGCGGCCAGCAGTACAAGCGGGTTCAGCACGCCATCGGGCGTCGGCACGACCATGGCAAGGCGCGCCACCCCCGCCACCTTGGCCGGAACCGCGTTCATCAGCACCGAGGACGGGTAGCTTGCCAACCCGCCGGGCACATAGAGGCCCGCGGCGGAGACAGGCGTCCAGCGCCAGCCCAGCGTGGCGCCATCGGGGTCGGTCCATTCCGCATCCTCGGGCAGTTGCCGGGCGTGATAGGCGCGGATGCGGTCGGCGGCGAGTTCCAGCGCCTTGCGGTCTTCGGGGGAGACTTCGGCCACGGCGGCCTCGACCTCTTCCGCGCTGATGCGCAGGGTCTCGGCGGTCAGGGTCACGCGGTCGAATTTCTGCGACAGGTCGATCACGGCGGCATCGCCACGGGCGCGCACATCGGCGATGATCTCGGCCACCACGGCATCGACATCGGGACTGTCCTCGCGCTTGGCGTTCAACAGTTTGTCAAAGGCCGCTTCGAAATCGGCTGCGGAGGCATCGAGCGTGACAGGCATGGGTTTAAGCTTTCGTAAGGGAGGCCGCCGCGCAGGGCTGGCCCAATGGTATCAAGGCGCGGATGGGCGGCGCAGGCTGGGCTCGGCCCGCAGGCTTGATGTTTTGACAGCGGCACTAGGGGCCGAGCGCTGCGCCAAACGCATCGCGCGGGTGTCTTGGGCGTTGTCGAACACGGCGCGCGCCACATGCGCTGCAAGAATGGCAAACAGCCCGCCCGCAATCGCCGCGGCAGGGGCCAAAAGCCCCGGCAAGGTGACCGTGCCCAACAGATGCCGTACCGCCAGCGCCAGACCAAGCAGCAAAAGGGCCCAGCCAGTCGCCTCGGTTGTCAGGGCCACCACGCGCCCCCGGGTAAATCTGTTCTGTTTCAGTTCCGGCATCTTGCGATCCTTGCCACCGTGACGGGATGTCACTCAGGGTGAACGGGCTTTTTCTTAGACGGGGCGAGATAGGGGCGGGTCACATCCTTGAGCGTCACCTCAAGCGCTTCGACCTCCAGCCGGATCGCGCCGTCTCCGGCCAAGGTCAGCGTCACATGGCCCGAGGGCGCGTCGCCCTCTTCAAACGCGATGTCGAGCAGCGACAGGATCGTATCGGCATCGCCCTGGGGCACGCCTTGGCTGGCGACACGTTGCACGTTGTTGAACATCAGCACCGATTGCACCCGCTCGGGCGCGTGACGCGCCGCCCCCGTATCCTCATGCCGCAAGCGGTTCAGCAGCAGCGCAAAACGCGCGCCCGCGCGGTGCCAGCGCATTTCGGAGGCGGGAAAGACCGCGTCTTGGGTCAGCGAGGCGATCACCGTCAGATCCTCGGCATCCAATGCGCCGAGATTCAGCGGCGCTTCGCGGCCATCTTCGAAACGTGCATCTTCGGTCATTTGTCACTGATCCTTTCGATATCCGCCCCGATGCCGCGCAGTTTGGCCACCACATGCTCATAACCGCGATCGAGGTGATAGACCCGGCTGACCGTGGTCTCCCCAGTGGCGGCCAACCCGGCGAGAATGAGCGAAATCGACGCTCTCAGATCGGTCGCCATAACCGGCGCCCCTTTGAGCTTTTCGACCCCGGTGACCTTGGCCGTACCGCCCTGCACATCAATTCGCGCGCCCATGCGGATCAGCTCTGGCGCGTGCATGAAACGATTCTCGAAAATCTTCTCTTCCAGGACCGAGGTGCCTTCGGCGGTGCAGAGCAGCGCCATCATCTGCGCCTGAAGATCGGTCGGGAAACCGGGGAAAGGCTCGGTCGTGACATCCACCGCCGAAATCCGCCCGTTGCGCCGCGCTACCTTGAGGCCCGCCTCGGTCTCGGTCACCTTGATGCCCGCCGCGTCGAGCTTTTCGCAAAACGCCTCCAGCAGGTCGATTCGCCCGCCCAGAAGCTCGACCTCACCGCCGCAGAAGGCCGGGGCCAGCATATAGGTGCCAAGCTCGATCCGGTCGGTCACGACCTTATGGGTCGCGCCATGCAGGCTGTCGACGCCCTGAATGGTGATGCTGGAGGTGCCATCGCCCTCGATTTGCGCGCCCATCGCGCGCAGGCAGTCCGCCAGATCGACGATCTCGGGCTCGCGCGCGGCGTTGTTGATGACGGTGGTGCCCTTGGCAAGGGTGGCGGCCATCAAGATATTCTCGGTCGCGCCGACAGAGGCGAAGGGGAAGTCGATCACCGCCCCCTTCAGCTTGCCGCCCGCAGCCTTGGCATAAAGATAGCCGTCCCGCAGGTCGATCTCTGCGCCCATCTTGGCCAAACCGTCGGTGTGAATGTCCATCGGACGCGCCCCAATCGCGCAACCGCCGGGAAGCGAGACTTCGGCATGGCCCTCGCGCGCCAAAAGCGGCCCCAAGACCAGATTCGACGCGCGCATCTTGCGCACGATGTCATATTCAGCGCGGGTATTGATCTTCCCATGACTTGCCATGGTGATGACCTTGCCGTCCTGCATCGCGGCGACCTCGGCCCCGAGAGACTGCAAAAGCTGCGTCATCGTGCGAATGTCGCTCAGACGCGGCGCATTGGTCAGCGTCAGCGGCTCTTCGCTCAGCAATGTGGCGGGCATCAGCGCCAGACAGGCGTTTTTCGCGCCCGCGATGGGAATTTGCCCGTTGAGCGCACCGCCGCCCCTGACCAGAATGGAATCCATCGTTCAGCTGTCCTTTTCCGGCCCCTCGGGGCCATTGCCTGTATCCTGCGCCACATCCTCGGCCCGCGCGCGGGCCTGCGCCTTGCGCCGGGCCATATTTGCCTTGAGCGCAGCCTTCAGCCGCGCCTCCCGTGCAGAGGGTGTTTTCGCGTTCTTTTCCGGGCCGTTTTGCTTTGCCATGCCGCCTATCTAGCGCAGGGGGCAAGAAGGGTCCAGATCAGGGGTTGCGCCCCCTTTCGATTGCGGCTAATCACCCGCCCACGGCGCTGCTGTAGCTCAGAGGTAGAGCACTCCCTTGGTAAGGGAGAGGTCGAGAGTTCAATTCTCTCCAGCAGCACCATTTACCTGTCTTCACTTATCGACATGCCCCGCAAAGGATGCTCGTTTCAATAGAGCCAACATTGCGCCCCTGTTCTCGCCCCGAAACGACGCCCCCGCCGCGATAATCGAATCAAGACGGAAGCGCCAAATACTCACTTTAGATCACGACGCCTCAAACACGCCGCAGGCAATACGCGAACCCGCGTCACCCGATGGCTGCGATTCGTAATCGTCCGCGTCGCTGTGGATGATGAAGGCCGCACCGTCATTGTCCTTAATCATGCTCTCAATATCGAGCAGGTCGAGAAAGACTTCGGCCTCCAGCACCCCATCTTCACCCACGACCATATTGGGCATATCCCCGGGGTGCGGCCCATCCTTGACCAGCACACCGTGCTTGCGGTCCCCCGCGATATGGCCACCGGCAGATTTAAAATCCTCTGCCGAACAATCGCCAGTTTCATGCAAATGCACGCCGTGGGTGCCTGCGGGCACGCCCGTCACGTCGATCTTGACCAAGGTGCGGCCCGAGGCGGTCGTGTTGAGCGAGACGTTGCCCGAGATATCATTCGAATTGCCCGCGACCTGAGCCGTCGCCGACGTTTGCATATGGCTTTCGGCCTGCGCCGCGACGGCGCCTGTTGTGGCCAAAGCGGCCCCGAGTAGGATATTGCGCAGATACATGGCTTCCTCCGTTGGAATATATGTCCGATGGCGGATCAACCCACCCGGCCTGCGTCGGGTTCCTCTTGATGCAAGGCGAGGCTTGCCCCTATAAGCGGCCCTGTGCTCCCTTAGCTCAGCTGGATAGAGCAGCCGACTTCTAATCGGCAGGCCGAGGGTTCGAATCCTTCAGGGAGCGCCATTTTCCACCACATCTGCCCCGCGGCAGGTACCTTGATCGCCACCGCGTTTAGATGCGGATAGGTCGCGCGGCCCTAGAACCGGCGCTTTCGCAGCCCTATGATGCATTTTCCCCAATCGAGATGCCCCCGATCACGCCGCCACAAGCGTATTTCCCACCTCAATTTCGGAGGCGCAGACCGGCAGATCGACGGTGAATTTCGTGCCGACCCCGACGGTGCTTTCCACGCGGATGTCCCCCTCATGCGCCACGGCGAGCTTTTTGCAGATCGCAAGGCCCAGCCCGGTGCCGCCATCGGCGCTTTTGCTGGCTGTTTCGGCTTGAATGAAAGCTTGGAAGATCCGCTGCAGATCTTCTGCAGGCATCCCGCAGCCATTGTCTTCGACCTCCAGCCGACAACTTTCGCCCATCTGCTTGGCGCGGATCACGATGCTTGTTCCGCGCGAGAACTTGAGCGCGTTGCCCAAAAGGTTGATCAAGATTTGCTTGCAGCGCCCCCGATCGGCGAAAACGTCGAATTCATCATATTCGATTTCAAGCACCGCCTGCTTTTCCTTGGCCAGCCCCTGAAATTGCTCTGCCAATTCGGCCAGCAAATCGCCCGCCACGAATGAGGTTTTGGTAAGCTTTACGGAATTCAACTCGATGCTCGTATAGTCGAGAAGTTCGTTGATGATGGTCAATAGATGGTCGCCTGCCGATTTGATGCGGCCGCCGTAACGCTCCGTCTGGTCGCCGAGTTCTTCGAAATGCACCTTTGTGATCGCCTCGTTCGGCTTCAGCTTGGCCATGGTATGACCTTTGAGGTTGGTCAGGAAACTGGCGTAGCCGTTGATGATGGTCAGCGGCGTGCGCAACTCATGGCTGAGAACGCTCATGAACTCGGACTTGGCCCGACTGGCATCGCGGGCTTCATCCCGTGCTTGACGCAGCTCGTCGATATTCTCCATCCGGGTGCGGTTTTCGATGAAATAGGTGAACAGCCCGCCGGTCACGATCATTGCAGCCGTTCCTGCGATGACCATCGCCAGCAATCTGAACTCATCCGGGTTGCTATGACCGCCGATCAAGGTTGTCGGCATCACGTGAAAAGCCGCCATGCCGGTAAAATGGAGGCCGATGATCGCCAAAGCAAAGCTCGCCGTCATTTTTGACCGGGCGTATTTTTCGCCCTGCCCACCAAAGGACAAAGCCACGATGGAGAGCACCATGGCCAGCACGACCGAAGCGACGAGATAATTCTGGTCCCAGTGGATCATACCTTCGATCCGATAGGCGACCATCCCGGTGTAATGCATGGCCGAGATCGACAGCCCCAGGATCACCCCGCCGATCACATTCGTGATCCGCCTGCGGTACATCCCGGCGATCAAAATGCCCAAGGTCGACCCGATAATTGCGATCAACAGCGAGACGAAGGTCAACCCGAAATCAAAGCTGACCGGCGCGTCGGGCTGATAGGCCAGCATGGCAATGAAATGGGTGCACCAGATGGCAATGCCCGAAGTCACGGCGGTCAGGAAATACCACAACAGCGCCTGTCGCGGCGACTGGGTGAGCGCGTGCCGATAAAGATTTGCAATCACCCAACTGCCAAACGCGCACAACAGCGCGGCAAGCAAGACCAGCGTCATATCGTGGTCCGAGTGCATAGAATGAGCCACAGTCAGCATTTTTAAACCTCAAGATAATGAGGCCAGTGTTGCGCAAGGATTGCGTCGAAACCGTGGGGGGGGGGTTCTTTTTGGCGGTAATTTCATCTGATGAAACTCCACCCCCTCGCAAACAGCGCAGGCGGGCTGTTTGTCGGTCAATCGCCCCCCGCCCCTGCAACCGAAGGCGTCAAGATGCCCGTTCTAAGCGCTGTTTCGCCCCATCCCCCGAGAGGAATCACAGCAACCAAAGCGCGGGAGTGACGGTACTTACAGGGCGGCCTTGCGCCCTAGGGTTGCATTCACCGGCTATCTAACGCCACTACATCGCCAAACTTGCGCCGTATTTTGATGCTGGTCTGCGCACATTCATTTGGTTCATAGGTATTTTCGCCATGCTAACGTGTTTTCAAGGTCTGATGCTCGACCCGGTCTATTGGACCGTGCTCGCCGTCAGCACGATCGCCGCAGCTGTCGCCTTTGGAACGCTCAACTTCCAAGAGTTCCATGGCAAGATCTACTATGCGCTAACCTTCTTGGGGATGATCTGGACCCTGATGATGATCGGGGCCGAAGCGGCATCGCCCGCATACGCCTGCAAGATGCAACAGGCGCAGCTTGCTTGGCTCGGGCATGGGCTGGTGCCGGTGGCGTGGTCCTTCTTTATCTTCGAATATGTCGGCCCCTCCAGCCGGTCGCGCGGATGGGTGAGCCTTCTGGCCCTGATCGCCGTGCCGCTTGCGGCCTTCGGCCTTGCCGCGACGAACGATTGGCACCACCTGATCTACACCGTCGAAACCGCGATTCAGCCGGGCGACGATCAGATCACCTTTGAACACGGGCCGGGGTATTTCCTTGTCCTTGCCGTGCTCTATTGCTTCGTGATGGCGACGCTTATCTGGCTGGGCCGGGCGTTCTTTCGCGCGAAACGCGCCGCTTGGCCGCTGCTGACGATGCTGATGGTGATCACGCTGATCCCCTTGGGCGCGAACGCGGCCTATGCGCTGCTTGGTTTTACCGTCCTCGGCCTCGATCCGACGGCCTTTATGTTCACCTTGGGCATCTTCGCCTTTTCGTGGCTGCTGGTCACGAACAAGACGATGGACATGCCCTCGGTCGGGCAATCGACGCTGTTCGACACGATGAGCGAGCCGCTGATCCTTTTGGACGCGCGACGCCGCACGATCCGCTCAAACGCCGCGGCCAAGCGCAGCGGGCTTCTGTCCGATCCGACACTCGAAGAGGATCTGATAGCGGGGATCAAGGCGCAGGTGGCGCAGAATGGCTCGGCCCATATCACCTGTAGCGAACGGCTTTATGAGCCGCGCGTTCAGCCCATCGAAAACCCCCTCGCCCCCGCAGGCCCGGCCATCGGCTGGAGCGTTACTTTTGTCGATGTCACCGACCGGATCGCCACCACCACGGCCCTAGAGCGGGCGTTGAGAGAGGCGGATGAGGCGAACCGTGCCAAGGATGAATTCATCTCGGTCGTCAGCCACGAGTTGCGCACGCCGCTGACCTCATTGAAAGGCGGCTTGGCTCTGGCTCTCAGCGGCAAGCTGGGTGAGATCAAAGGCCCGCTACGCTCCTCGCTGGACATTGCCCATCGCAACGGGGTGCGCCTGTCGCGGTTGGTCGACAATATCCTGCTGGTGCAAAAGCTTGAGGTGCAGGCGCTCTCGCTCGAATGGCTGCCGGTCGACCTGCCTGCCCTGCTGCGCGAAAGCATCGAGGAAAACCGCATGTATGCCCATGAACGTGGCGTGCGGCTGGACATCGGCAAGATCGACCAGCCCGCCGTGGTCTTGGGCGATGCCTTTGCCATCCGACAGGTGGTCGACAACCTGATCTCGAACGCGGTGAAATTCTCGAATGTGGGGGACACGGTCGAGGGCACGCTGAGCATCAACAACGGGCGTGTGCGGGTCTCGATCTGCGATCATGGGCGCGGCATTCCCGAGGGGATGGAGGAAAAGGTCTTTGGCCGTTTCGGGCAGCTTGACGACGACGGGCAGAAATCCACCCAAGGCTCTGGCCTTGGCCTGCATATCTCCCGCCAACTGGCGCGGCAGATGGCGGGGGATTTGTTTTACGAGAGCGAAGTCGGCGTCGGATCGACCTTTCATGTCGAGTTCGGCATCGGGGCCGGGCCAGAGGCCGGCCCGCAAGCCAAGCCAAGCACGCTGCAAAGCACCGGCTGAACGCCGCGCCCGCGCTTACAGTTCGATACGGATATCGTGAATCGAAAGCTTCGGCGGACGCGATAGGACAAAGACCACCACATCGGCCAGATCATCCGGCTCGGTGAAGATATGGTTCGGCACATCCTCTCCGGCCTTGGCGAACATGCCGGTGTTGGTGCCAGACTGATACAGCCCGCCCACCCGCACGCCGGTGTTTTCCTCATCCGCCTTCAGCACCTCGGTAAAGCCGCGCACGCCGTATTTCGTGGCCGTATAGACCGACTGCCCCGCCTGCGCCACGACACCGGATTTGGAGACGATATTAAGGATGATCGCCTCGTCATTTTCGCGCAGCGCGGGCAGCGTGGCCTGTGTCACCTGCATGAGGCCAGTCAAATTGGTCTGCACCGTGGCCTGCAACATCTCGGGCGCAATCGTGTCGAGCGGGCCTGCCTTGTGCCAAATCCCTGCGTTGTTGATCAGGATGTCCAAGCCGCCTAAACGCTCCACCACCTGCGCGGCGGTCTGGTCGATCGCCGAAGGGTCTTGCAGATCGCAGGTCAGCCCCACCGCCTCTGCTGCGCCAGCGGCTTGGCAGGCTTCGGCCACGGCCAAGAGGCGCGTCTCATCCCGGCCCAGAATGGCCAGCCGCGCGCCTGTCTCCGCCAGCTTCAGACAGATGTGCCGCCCGATCCCGTCGCTGCCGCCGGTGACCAAAATACGTTTGTCGCGCAGTTCCATATCGCTCTCCTTTGTTGCGGGCGGCTTACCGTGCGGCAAAGCCGCCGCCAAGCCCTGCCCCGCCCGGTCAGATCGTGATGATCTGCACCCGGATCGCCTTGGCCACCGCATGGGTCTTGTTGGTCACGTCCAGCTTGGCGCAGGCGTTGTAAAGATGGTGGTTCACCGTGCTGGCCGCCACCGTCATGATCTGCGCCGTCTCCCATGCCGTCTTGCCCATAGCGGCCCATTTCAGCACTTCCTTTTCACGGTTGCTTAGCCGTGGCCCCGGCGCGGCGGGGGCGATATCCGCCACCATATCGCTTTGGATCAGACAGCCCAGATAGATCGCATCGGCGATGATCCCGCGCTTGTATTTGCGCCATTCGTGTATCCGCAGGTCAGAGTTCAGCGTCAGCACCGCCTTGCCATGCACATGATCCCGAATGGGGATCGACACACCGTTCTGTCGCACGCCGAATTCCATCGCCTCGCCAAAGAAATTGCGCGTGGTCCGGTCGACCTTGGGCAGCTCGCTCCAATCCACCGGCAGGGTGCCTTCGAGGGATTTGTCGACCACCGGGTCGATCAGATGGTAGCTTTCCTCTTGGTAGCGCGTCAGCCAAGCGGGATCATAGGTCGAGTGAATGACCGGATCGCTGCCGCTGGCGCCAGTCTTGTGAAACCCCAGATAGGACAGGTTGTTCAGCCCCATATCCTGCGCCAAGATCTGCAACATCTCGGCGGGTTTGATGTCGGGGCGCTGTTCTTTCAATAGGAGGTAGCGGTCGGAAAGCGGTGTCACCATAGGGCGGCGTTCAAAAGCTCATGTGATTAAAAACTGAGCATTCAGTTAGGCCACCTCAACCAGTGAGGGAATATGTCCGCCGTCGAATGATTTCTCGCAATAGGGGAAACCGGGCAAAGCGTTGCAATTTTGCCCCGGTGACCAAGGGTCAAGCAAACGGGCCGCCCGACGAAGGGTCGGCACGTCCGCCTGCCCGCGAGATGGCGCAGAGCATAAAGCGGCCCCCGCCCGAAAACCAATGCGCCCCTTACAAAAACACGATCGTCCAACACAGCGGACAGGGGCGCGGCTTCCGAAAGCGGGGACCGGAACAGAGCCAAATGGCAGGCCCTGTCAAAAGGTCGCGTCAGCCTAAGCGCGCATCTTATGTCTGACTGCCATTCAACACAGCCGCAAACTCGGATAGCAAGATTCGCGCCGGCGATCTTCAAGCATTTGTTATAGTTTGATTACATTTCCGGCGCATCTTGACTGCGCGTGCCTGGGCGCATCTGTAAAGCTGGTAATATTTATAGGTGTGGGTGAACCGCGGCGACCAGGGCCCAGTCCGGGCACAAGCGAGAGAGCCCTGTTACAAAAACTTCACTGGCGCTAATGCACTTAATTCTGCAATTCACGAATTATGGAACAAGCAATCCCCAATCGCCTTGCCACCCTCGGCCATCCACAGCGCCTCGCGCTGTTTCGGCTGCTCATGCGCCGCTACCCTGACAGGGTGCCTGCGACCGAACTGGCGCAGGCGCTCGGCCTCAGGCCCAACACGCTTTCGACCTATATCGGCGCGCTGATGCAGGTGGGGTTGGTGAGCCAAGAACGGCAGGGCACCTCTCTGCGCTATGCGATCGACATCGAGGCCGCGCGGGACACCATCGGCTACCTGCTGAACGACTGCTGCCGTGGCCGGCCCGAGATTTGCCTCCCCCTCATCTCTTCGGATGGAAACGCGCCCATGACCGAGGACAAGTTCAATGTCCTGTTCATCTGCACCGGCAATTCCGCTCGGTCGATCTTTGCCGAAAGCATCCTGCGCGACCTCGCAGGGGACCGGTTCAACGCCTATTCCGCAGGCACCCGCCCGCAATCTGAGTCGAACCCTTTCGCCGTCGAAGTGCTCAAGCAAAAGGGCCATGATGTGGCCCACCTCAGGTCAAAACATATCTCTGAGTTTCAGGCCGCGGATGCGCCTGCCTTCGACTTCGTCTTTACCGTCTGCAATCAAGCCGCCAATGAGGAATGCCCCACCTGGCCGGGCCAGCCGATCACGGCGCATTGGGGGCTGCCCGATCCGGTCAAGGTCGAAGGCTCCGACGCGGAAAAAAGCCTCGCCTTCCAACAGGCCTATGGCACCCTGCGCAACCGGATGCTGGGTTTTACCAGCCTGCCGATTGCCTCGCTCGACCGTATCTCGCTGCAAAAGGCGCTGGATGACGCGGGCCAAACCAACCAGAGAGGAACCCCCGCATGACCACCTACGCGATCAACGGCCTTGGCCGTATCGGCAAGCTCGCCCTGAAACCGCTGCTGGAACAGGGGGCCGAGATTGCATGGATCAACGACGCGGTGGGCGACCCGGAAATGCATGCCCATCTGCTGGAATTCGACACGGTGCATGGACGCTGGCAGGCCGATTTCGCCCATGACGCCGACAGCGTGACGATCAACGGCACCCGCCTGCCCTTCATCGGCACGCACGACCTCGGCGCGCTGCCGCTCGACGGGGTGGATGTGGTGATCGACTGCACCGGCGTCTTCAAGACCGAGGCAAAACTCGCCCCCTATTTCGAAGCGGGGGTGAAAAAAGTGGTTGTCTCGGCCCCGGTAAAAGACGGGGATGCGGCCAATATCGTCTATGGCGTCAATGACGATGTCTATGACCCTGCCCGCCACCGGATCGTCACGGCGGCAAGCTGCACGACCAATTGCCTCGCCCCGGTGGTGAAGGTCATCCATGAGGCGCTGCGGATCAAACATGGCTCCATCACTACGATCCACGATGTGACCAACACGCAAACCATCGTCGACCGCCCCGCCAAAGACCTGCGCCGCGCCCGTTCGGCCCTGAACTCCCTGATCCCGACGACCACGGGCAGCGCCACGGCGATCACGCTGATTTATCCCGAACTCAAAGGCCGCTTGAACGGCCATGCGGTGCGGGTGCCGCTGCTGAACGCCTCGCTGACCGACTGCGTCTTCGAGGTGGAGCGGGAGACGACCGTGGAAGAGGTGAACGCCCTGTTCAAAGCCGCCGCCGAAGGGGAATTGAAAGACATCCTCGGCTATGAGGAGCGCCCGCTGGTTTCGACCGATTACACCAATGACACGCGGTCCAGCATCGTCGATGCGCCCTCCACCATGGTTGTGAACGGCACGCAGGTGAAAATCTATGCGTGGTACGACAATGAGATGGGCTATGCCCACCGTCTGGTCGATGTGGCGCTGATGGTCGGGGCAAGCCTGTGAGCCAGAGCGCGACCCGCCCCGAGGGGCTCTCGGCTTATATCGCGGTCACGGCGGCCTATTGGGTCTTCATGCTGACCGATGGCGCGTTGCGCATGTTGGTGCTGCTGCATTTCCACCGGCTGGGCTTTTCGCCGGTGCAACTGGCCTATCTCTTTGTGCTGTATGAGATCGCGGGCGTTGTCACCAACCTCTGCGCGGGCTGGATCGCGGCGCGCTTCGGGCTGGCCTTGACGCTTTATGCGGGGCTGGGGTTGCAGATCGTGGCGCTGCTGGCGCTGGCGCAGCTTGACCCCACATGGGCGGTTGGCGCCTCGGTCGTCTTTGTCATGCTGGTGCAGGGGGCTAGCGGCGTGGCCAAGGATTTGGCCAAGATGTCGTCGAAATCCGCCGTCAAACTGCTCGCCCCGGCTGAGGATGGCGGGCTGTTTCGCTGGGTGGCGCTGCTGACCGGGTCCAAGAACATGGTCAAAGGCTTGGGCTTTCTGCTCGGCGCGGCTTTGCTGGCGACGCTTGGTTTTATCTGGGCGGTGCTCGGGATGGCCGCGATCCTTGCCCTGATCCTGATTGCCGTGCTGACCGCCATGCCGCCCGGCCTGCCCAAGGGCCGCAAGGGGGCGAAGCTCTCGGAAGTCTTCTCAAAATCCGCCAATGTGAACTGGCTCAGCGCGGCGCGGGTGTTTCTCTTCGGCGCGCGGGACGTGTGGTTCGTGGTGGGCATCCCGATCTATTTCTACGCGGTCCTCTCGGACGGGACGGAGGAAAGCAACCGCGCCGCCTTTTTCATGATCGGCACCTTCATGGCGGTCTGGGTGATCCTCTACGGCATGGTGCAGATCTATGCCCCGCGCCTGCTCCGCGCGAAATACCGCCCGGCAGAAGACCTGATCTCAGCCGCGAAGGGATGGGCATGGTCGCTTGCCGCCGTGCCCGCGGCGCTCATGCTGGCGGCGCTGGTCAGCAACGGGCCGCAGGGCTGGCTCACCGTGACGCTTGTGATCGGCCTCTTGGCCTTTGGCGCGGTCTTTGCGGTGAACTCATCGCTGCATTCCTACCTCATCCTTTCTTTCACCAAGGCCGAGCGGGTGACGATGGATGTGGGGTTTTACTACATGGCCAATGCCGCCGGGCGGCTCTTGGGCACGCTCATGTCGGGGTTGAGCTATCAGATCGGCGGCCTGCCCCTGATGCTGGGGGCGGCGGCGGTCATGGTGGCCCTGTCGGCGCTGCTGGTCGGGTTTTTGAAACCCGACCAAAGTTAATCCTCAGCTCGTCTTGCTGGCGCGGCCGTTGCTCTCATCGGCCTGCGTATAGGCGGTCATCGCCGCGACTGCGCCTGCGTCCCAAATGAGCGAGAGCCAAGCGACAAAGGCATCGCGGAACGCCTCGGCCTGCGCCAGATCACCGTAGAGACGCTCTTGCTCAAGCCACGCTTCGGGTCGCGTCCGCGCGGCCTGCGCCGCCTCTTTCAAAGTCTCCCAGATCGGATCATTCGCCACGATCTCGCTGCCATCCTCCCGCGTGCCCGCACACATCCGCGCCCAGAGCGCTTCGACCAAGGCCAGACCGCTGACCGAACGCCCCGCCGCCGCCTGATCCCGCAGGATCGGCAGGACAAAGCCGGTGTGCCGCGCCGAGCCGTCAAAGGCGACGCGGCGGGTGGTGTCGACGATGCGCGGGTTTGAGAAGCGCTGTTCGATCAGATCGAGATAGGCCAGCGGCGTCATGCCCGGCACCGGGGCGACCGTCTGGGTGATCTCTTCGGCCTGCACGCGGTGGAACATCGCACGGATCGCCGGATGCGCCATGGTGGCAGAAATCGTCTCGATCCCCAGCACCTCACCGACATTGGCCAAAACCTGATGGCCCGCGTTGAGGATGCGGATCTTCATTTTCTCATAGGCGTGCACCTCGTCCGAGAAGGTCGCCCCCACCTGATCCCAATCCGGGCGGCCTGCGCAGAAGTCGTCTTCGATCACCCATTGGCGGAAGGCCTCATGGGTGACTGGGGCGGCGTCGTTCACACCGAACTCCCGCGCCTGCGCGATCTCGGCGGGGCCGGTGGCCGGGGCGATGCAATCGACCATGGAGTTGGGGAAACTGGCGTTTGCCTCGATCCAATCGGCCAGCGCCGGGTCGGACAGCCGCGCCAGCGACACGACCGCTTGGCGCAGGATTTCGCCATTGCCTTGCAGGTTGTCACAGCTCAGTCCGGTGAACGGCCCCTGCCCCGCAGCGCGGCGCAGCCGCAGGGCCGCAACCATGGCCCCAAAGGCGGTGCGCGGGGTGTCGGGATGGGCCGCGTCATGGATGATATCGGCATGGGCCGCGTCGAACCCCTTGCTTACGGGGTCGATGTAATAGCCGCTTTCGGTGACGGTCAGCCCGACGATGCGAATGGCCGGATCGGCCATGGCGCGGATCAGGGCGCCGTTGCCCTCTTCGATCGGCAGGTAGTCGATCATCGAGCCCACCACCTCGGCTGAGGTCTGCGCGGGGTCGAGTTCGATCAGCGTTGTCAGACAGTCCTGCGCCAAGAGCTTTTCGCGCATGGCCGCATCATAGGGGCGCACGCCGGCGCCAAGGATCGCCCAGTCATGCGCTTGGCCGTTCTGCATCAAACGGTGCAGATACCACGCCTGATGCGCGCGGTGGAAATTGCCCACGCCGATATGCACGATGCCGGGGATCAGGGCGCTGCGGTCATAGCTGGGGTGGGCGATGTCGAGATCACCCAGCGTCGCGTTCGAAAGGTCTACCAGTTTATCCATGATCCACATCCTCAGAGGGCCGCGCACCGGGGAGAGGGTGCGGGGGTCGGCCTGTCATTCCTGCCACTTGCATTACTCGACCCGAAGGCCCTGCGCGTCGAAGCGGTGCAACTTGTCCGCCTGCGGGGTCAGGAAAATCCGGTCCCCATGTCGGACCGACAATTCGCCATCCACGCGCACGGTCATCGGGTCGCAGCCCGCCACGCCATGGACGTGCAAGAAGGTGTCGGAGCCCAGATGCTCGGCCACGCCGATGGTGCCCTCCCACGCGCCTTCGGTGGTGGAAACGTCGAAATGTTCGGGCCGGATGCCGATGGTTGGTGCGCCGCGCGCTTCGGCCTCGACGCCCTTGATCAGGTTCATCTTGGGCGAGCCGATGAAACCCGCGACGAATTCGTTGCGCGGCTTGTAGTAAAGCTCAAGCGGGGAGCCGACCTGTTCGATATGCCCCGCCCGCAGCACGACGATCTTGTCGGCCATGGTCATCGCTTCGACCTGATCGTGGGTGACGTAGATCATCGTCGTGGCCAGCCGCTTGTGCAACTCGCTGATCTCAAGCCGCATCCCCACCCGCAGCGCGGCGTCGAGGTTCGACAGTGGCTCATCGAACAGGAACGCCGACGGCTCTCGCACGATGGCACGGCCAATGGCCACACGCTGGCGCTGGCCGCCCGAGAGTTGGCCCGGACGCCGGTCAAGGTAGTCGGTGAGGTTCAGCGCCTTGGCGGCGGCTTCGATCCGGCGTTGCTGTTCATCCGCCGGAACGCCCGCCATCTTCATCGGAAAGGCGATGTTCTTGCGCACCGACATATGCGGATAAAGCGCGTAGGACTGGAACACCATCGCCAAGCCCCGTTTCGCGGGCGGCACATGGGTCGCATCGGTGCCGTCGATCTCGATATGGCCCGAGGTGATGTCCTCCAGCCCCGCGATCAGCCGCAGCAGGGTCGACTTACCGCAGCCCGAGGGGCCGACAAAGACCGTGAACTCGCCATCTTCGATGGTCAGATCAAGGGGCGGAATGACTTCCACATCGCCGAAGCTTTTGGAAACCTGATTGAGTTTGATTTGTCCCATATGACTGTCCCTTGCTTACTTGACCGCGCCGAAAGTCAGGCCGCTGACGAGTTGTTTCTGGCTGAACCAGCCGAGGATGAGGATTGGCGCGATGGCCATGGTGGAGGCCGCGCTGAGCTTGGCGTAGAAAAGCCCTTCGGGGCTGGAATAGCTCGCGATAAAGGCGGTGAGCGGTGCCGCTTTGGCCGCGGTGAGGTTGAGCGTCCAGAAAGCTTCATTCCATGCGAGGATGAAGTTCAGCAACAGGGTTGAGGCAATGCCCGGCACCGCCATGGGGGTGAGGACGTAAAGCACCTCTTCGCGCAGGCTTGCCCCATCCATCCGGGCCGCCTCCAAGATCTCCCCGGGGATTTCACGGAAGTAGGTATAGAGCATCCAGACGATGATCGGCAGGTTGATGAGCATCAAGATGATGACCAAAGCGATCTTGCTGTCGAGCACGCCGAACTGGATGCAGAGCAGATAGATCGGGTAGAGCACGCCCACCGCGGGCAGCATCTTGGTCGAGAGCATCCAGAGCAGGATATCCTTGGTCCGCTTGCCGGGCACGAAGGCCATCGACCATGCGGCAGGCACCGCGATCATGATGCCAAGGATGGTCGAGCCGCCCGCGATCACGATGGAGTTCCACAGAAAGCGCCCGTAGTTCGACCGCTCCAGAACCGCCTCGTAATTCGCCAGCGTCCAATCGAAGCCAAGGAAGATCGGCGGATCGGCGATGGCCTGTGCTTCGGTCTTGAAGCTGGTGAGGATGGTCCAAAGGATGGGGAAGAAGATCAGGAAACCGATGCCCCAAGCGAGGGCCGTGTTGACGATCTTGCGTTGTCTGGTGACTGCGCGTGCCATGATGTCTCCTCCTCAGGCGTCCAGGTTCTTGCCGACGATGCGCATCAGGAAGATGGCGACGATATTGGCGAGAATGATTGCATAGACACCGCCCGCCGATCCGAGGCCGATGTTCTGGCTTTCCAGCACGCGCTGGAAGATGAGATAGGTCAGTGTTTTGGTCCCAAACGCCCCGCCCGTGGTCACGAAAATCTCCGCAAAGATCGACAGCAGGAAGATCGTCTGGATCAGGATCACCACGGTGATCGCGCGACCCAGATGCGGCAGGGTGATATAGGCGAAACGCTTGGTCACCGGCGCGCCGTCCATCTCGGCGGCGTCCAGCTGCTCGCGGTCAAGCGACTGGATCGCGGTGAGCAGGATCAGCGTCGCGAAGGGCAGCCATTGCCAGGATACGATGATGATGATCGACGAGAGCGAAGCTTGGCTCATCCATTGCACCGGGGTGGCGCCAAAAAACTCCCACAGATGCGCGAACAGGCCATAGTTCGGGTCCATGAACATGTTCTTCCACACCAGCGCCGACACGGTGGGCATGACGAAGAAGGGCGCGATGACAAGGATGCGGACAAAGCCCTGCCCCCACATCGGCTGGTTCAGCAGAAGGGCAAGCAGGATGCCAAGGCAGACCGTGATCGCCAGCACACCGCCGACGATGATCAGCGTGGTCATCACCGAGGGCCAGAAGGAACTGGAGGTGACGAAGCGCACATAGTTGTCGAAGCCGACCCACCCCAGATCACCGCCGCGCATCGGCAGGTACTTCTTGAACGAGAAGTAGAGCGTCATGGTCAGCGGGATGAGCATCCATCCAAGCAGCAAGACCACCGCCGGGGCCATCATCAGGCGTGCCGCTGATCGGGAATGTTGGGTAGCCATCGGGCACATCTCCTCTGCAGGCGGCGGATGCCGCACTCAGGTGAAAGGTATCATATCGGGTGGTGGGGCGGAAAAGGGCGGCGCAGGCCGCCGCCCTTTAGGCGGTGAAGCGGCGGCTTAACGGTAGCCTGCGGCTTCCATTGCGTCGTTGGTCAGGTCTTGGGCCTTCTCAAGCGCCTCTTCGACGGTCTGCTGACCGGCATAGGCGGCAGAGAACTCTTGGCTCACCTCCGTCGCGATGCCTGCAAACTCGGGGATCGCGGCGAATTGCACACCGACATAAGGTGTCGGATCGACGGTGGAGTTCTCAGGATCAGCCGAGAGGATCGAATCGAGCGTCATCTGCGCGAAGGGCACTTTTTGGTACTCGGGGTTCTCGTAAAGCGACTTGCGCGCACCGGGAGGGACGTTCGCCCAGCCTTCGTTCTCGGCGACCATCTCGATATAGTCTTTCGAGGTGGCCCATTCGATGAACTCTTTCGCGGCATCTTCTTTCTGAGTGCCTGCCGGGATTGCCAGCGCCCATGCCCAGAGCCAGTTGGAGCGTTTGCCAAGGCCGGTGTCCGGTGCCAGCGCAAAGCCAACCTTGTCGGCCACGGTGGAATCTTCGGGGTTGGTCACGAAGGAGGCCGCCACGGTGGCGTCGATCCACATGCCGCATTTGCCCTGTTGGAACAGCGAGAGGTTCTCGTTGAAGCCGTTGGAGGCATAGCCCGCCGGGCCGCTTTCATCCATCAGGTCTTTGAAGAAATTGATCGTGTTGGCCCATGCCTCGGTGTCGAACTGGGCGTTCCAGTCTTCATCGAACCAGCGCGCGCCAAAGGAGTTGGACATCGCCGTGATCAGCGCACCGCCCTCGCCCCAACCGGCCTTGCCGCGCAGGCAGATGCCGTTGATGTCGTTCTCACGATCGGTCATGGCGGCGGCGGCTTCGCGGATGAATTCCCATGTCGGGTCTTTCGGCATTTCCATGCCGGCTTTTTCCATCAGATCGGTGCGGTACATGATCATGGAGCTTTCGCCATAGAAGGGTGCCGCATAAAGCGTGCCTTCGTGGCTCAGGCCGCCGGCCATGGCGGGCAGGATATCGTCTGCGTCATAGTCTTCGCTCAGGTCGTCCAGCGGCACCAGCCAGCCGTTCGCACCCCAGATCGGCGTCTCGTACATGCCGATGGTCATGATGTCGAAAGAGCCACCCTTGGTCGAAATGTCGGTGGTGACGCGCTGGCGCAGCACGTTCTCTTCCAAGGTGACCCACTCCACTTCGTGGCCGGTCTCTTCGGTGAATTTGTCGGTGTAGCCTTGCATGCGGATCATGTCGCCGTTGTTCACGGTGGCGATGGTGATCGTCTCGGCAACCGCGCCGCCCGCCATGATCAGGCCCAAGGCCGTCGCGGCGTAAAGTGATCTGTCGCAGAACATCGATAGTTCCTCCCTCTATAGATGATGAACCGAGACTAACGACCTACGCAACGCGCAGTCAAATTAAAATTTACGCGCGATAACTATTTTCTGGGCAACTTGCGAACTCAATGACTTAGGCAGAGGCGCGCATCACCAGCTTGCCGTCAAACAGCGTTTCTTCGCGCTCGGTCAGCCGGGTTTCGCTTTCGATGATGCGAAACAGGGTACTGGCGGCACGATTCGCGATGGCCCCGTAATCCTGCGCGATGGTGGTCAGCGGCGGACAGGTATAGCGCGAGAACGGGTGGTCGTCCTGCCCCGCGATCCGCATGGCGCAATCCTTGCCATGCCCCACGCGCAGCCCCATCTCATAGGCCGCCGAAAGCATCCCGATGGCCAAACGGTCGTTAGAGCAAAGCACCGTATCCGTCTCGAACGCCCCCGCCGAGATCAGCTTGCCGCCCTCGGTCGCGCCGATCTCTTCAAAATTCCAGCCCTCCCCCGGCACCTGATGGATATGCGGCGCAAAGCCGTGCCGCTCCATCGCTTCCAGATAGGCTTGGCGGCGCTTGTTGGCGTTGGGGTTGCTGGGGGTCTTCATCTCGAAAAAACAGGGCGGCTCGCCGCTCCGGCAGAGATATTCGACGATCAAATCAACGCTTTGGAAGTTGTCGGTGCCGACAAAAGCCTCGCAAACCCCTTCGACATTGGCGTCAAAGGTCACCACCGGCACGTCCTTGCAAAAGCGCGCGATCTCGTCGCGGTCCGAGGCTTTGCCGAAGGGCGCCAGCAGCACGCCTGCCGGTTTCAGCGCCCGAAGCGAGTCGAGATTGGCGCGCTCCTGCGCCGGGTTGCCGTGCGAGCTGAGCAGGATCGGGCTATAGCCCTCGGCCAGACAGGCCAGTTCCACCTCGCGGCCAATCTCGGAAAAGAACGGGTCGGCGAGGTTGGGCACGACCACGCCGATGTTACGGGTTTTGCGGCGGTTTTGGTTCACCGCATAGACGTTCGGGCGATAGTCATACTGGCTCAACGCCGCTTCGATCCGCTCCCGGGTCGAGCGCCGCACGCTGTCGGCATCGTTAAAGTATTTCGACAGGGTGGGCCGCGAAATGCCGCTCACGGCGGCAAACTCCTCCATATTGCGAATCTTCTGCTGGCCCATCTTAACCCTCCCTTGACGAAACGCAGCGCGCGTAAACCAAAGCCAATATAGAGATAAGTTCCTCCAGCCAGCAAGGGTCGGGGGGGGGGGGGAGTCAGGCCTTCTTTCGGGGTTAACCGGCCCTGCCCAATTGCGCCGCGGTGCGGGCCAGCGCTTCGATCCCGGCCCAGTCCCCGGCATCGATCAGCTTCTTCGGGACGACCCAACTACCGCCCGCGCAAAGCACATTGGGCAGGCTCAGGTAGCTTTCCGCATTATCGGGGCTGACACCGCCCGTCGGGCAGAAGGTGATCTGCGGCAGGGGCGCGCCGATGGCCTTGAGCGCGGACGCCCCGCCCGAGGCTTCGGCGGGGAAGAACTTCAACATGTCATAGCCGCGCGCGAGCAACTGCATCGCCTCGCTTGCCGTGGCGGCGCCGGGCAGCAAGGGCAACTCTTCCTCCTCGCAGGCCGCGAGCAACGCATCGGTAGCACCGGGCGAGACGCCAAAGGTCGCCCCCGCCCGTTTCGCCGCGCGCACGTCATCGGGGGTGATGAGCGTGCCCGCCCCCACATGGCCGCCCGCGACCTCGGCCATGGCGGCGATCGCGTCGAGAGCGGCAGGGGTGCGCAGGGTCACCTCCAAAGCGGGCAGCCCGCCCGCGACCAGTGCCTCGGCCAAGGGGCGCGCCGTTGCGGCGTCTTCGACCACCAGAACCGGCACGATCGGGGCCAGGGCGCAGATGTCGCGGGTGCGACGGCTGGCGTCTTTTGCGTTCAATGTCATGGATCAACCTCCAAAAATGGTCGCGCCGCTGGTGGCGGCCCCGACGGTATTGCGAAACATGGCGAAAAGCTCGCGCCCCGTGCCAGCGTGATAGGCCGACAGATCCGCGGTGGCGGTGGGGCGGTCCTCAAAACCCTCGGCCAGAACATCCAGCCTGCCCGCCACCGCATCGACGCGCAGCAGATCGCCATCCTGCACCCGCGCGATGGGGCCACCATCGACCGCCTCGGGGCTGACGTGGATCGCCGCAGGCACCTTGCCCGAAGCCCCCGACATGCGCCCATCGGTGACCAGCGCCACCTTTTGCCCGCGCCCCTGAAGGATCGACAGAAGCGGCGTCAGGCTGTGCAACTCGGGCATGCCGTTGGCCTTGGGCCCTTGGAAGCGGACGACGACGACCAGATCGCCAGTCAACTCGCCCGCTTTAAACGCTGCCTTCACCTCGTTTTGATCCGCGAAAACCCGCGCCGGGGCTTCGATAACGTGATGTTCGGGCGCCACGGCAGAGACCTTCATACAGGCGGTCCCGAGCGACCCCGCCATTCGGCGCAGCCCGCCCGTGAGCTGGAAAGGATCGTTGGCAGGGCGGAGGATTTTCTCGTTCAGGCTCTCGCCCGCGCCCTTCTCCCAGATCAGCCCTTCGGCCTTCAGCTTCGGCTCGGCGGTGTAATGCTCCAACCCCTGTCCGGCGACGGTCTGGGTATCGGGATGCAGATGGCCGGAGTTGAGCAATTCGCCAATCATATAGCCCAACCCCCCGGCGGCGTGAAAATGGTTCACATCCGCCAGACCGTTGGGATAGACCCGCGCCAGCAGCGGCGTGACATCGGAGATGTCTGAGAAATCCTCCCAATCCAGTATGATCCCCCCGGCCCGTGCCATGGCGATGAGGTGGATCAGCAGGTTGGTCGATCCGCCCGTGGCGTTGAGGCCGACGATCCCGTTCACAAAAGCCTTTTCATCCAGAACCGAGGCGACGGGCGTGTAATCATTGCCCAAAGCGCTCAGCGCCAGCGCGCGTTTCGCGCCTTCTTGGGTCAGCGCATCGCGCAGCAACCCGTTTGGCGGCACAAAGCTCGCCCCCGGCAGGTGCAGCCCCATGAACTCCATCAACATCTGGTTGGTGTTGGCGGTGCCGTAGAAAGTGCAGGTGCCCGGCCCGTGATAGGCGGCCATCTCGGCGGCCATCAGGGCGTCGCGCCCAACTTTGCCCGCGGCGAACTGCTGACGCACCTTGGCTTTCTCGTCATTCGACAGCCCGCTTTCCATCGGCCCGGCAGGCAGGAAGACGGCGGGCAGATGGCCGAAAGCCTGCGCCGCGATCACCAGCCCGGGCACGATCTTGTCACAGACCCCAAGAAAGACCGCCGCGTCAAAGGTGTTGTGGCTGAGCGCCACGGAGGCCGCCAAGGCGATCACATCACGCGAGAAAAGCGACAGTTCCATCCCCGCTTCGCCTTGGGTCACCCCGTCGCACATGGCGGGGACACCGCCCGCCACTTGCGCGGTGCCGCCCGCCGCCCGCACGGCGTCGCGGATCAGATCGGGGTAGCGCTCAAACGGCTGATGCGCCGAGAGCATGTCGTTGTAGGTCGTCACGATCCCAAGGTTGCCTGCGCTGGTGGTTGCCAGCCGGTCCTTATCCGCGCCAGAGGCGGCATAGGCATGGGCCTGCCCGCTACAGGACAGATGCGCGCGGGCCGGACCCTTGGCGCGGGCGGATTCCATCCGGTCGAGGTAGGGACGCCGGGTCGCCTCGCTGCGGGCGATGATACGGTCGGTGACGCGCTCAATCGTGGAATGCAGGGTCATGTCTCGTCCTTTCGTGTGATCTCGCGCCAGCGGCGACCGTCGCGGTGCATCAGCATCAGCGCCTCTTCGGGGCCGGAGCTGCCGGGGTCATAGGGGTACGGGGGTTGCCGGGTCTCTTCCCAGCCATGAATGATCGGATCGGCCCAAGCCCAAGCGGCTTCGACCTCGTCCCCGCGCATGAAAAGCGTCTGATCGCCGCGGATCACATCCATGATCAACCGTTCATAGGCGTCTTGCGGGGTGCCCTGCTCGCCCAAGGCATCGGCAAAGGTCATATCCAGCGCCACTTCGGCCAGACGCATGCCGCCGGGGCCGGGGTCTTTGATGGTGTTGCGCAGGGTGATGCCCTCGTCCGGTTGCAACCGGATGATCAGGGCGTTGCCCTTGTGGCCTTCCGTCGCGGGGAAGATCATATGCGGCGGGTCGCGGAAGATCACCACGATCTCGGAACTGCGCCCGCGCAGTTTCTTGCCCGTGCGCAGGTAGAACGGCGTGCCCGCCCACCGCCAATTGGCGATCTTCACCTTCATCGCGACAAAGCTTTCGGTGCGGCTGTCGGGGTCGCCCGCATGATCGCGGTAGCTGCCCGCGCCATTGGCGGCGCGGTACTGGCCGCGGGCGATATCCTTCTGCGCCACCGGCTCCAGCGCCTCGATCACCTTCACCTTCTCGTCGCGCACGGCGTTAGGGTCAAACCGCGAGGGCGGCTCCATCGCCGTCAGACACAAAAGCTGCATCAGGTGGTTCTGCACCATGTCGCGCATGGCGCCCGATTTATCGTAGTATTCGCCCCGCCCTTCGACACCGAGGCTTTCGGACACGGTGATCTGCACATGGTCGATATGGGTGGAATTCCACAGCGGCTCCCACAGCGCATTGGCAAAACGCAGCGCCATGAGGTTCTGCACCGTCTCTTTGCCAAGGTAATGGTCGATCCGGTAAATCTGGCTTTCGTCGAAATTGGCCCGCAGATCGGCGTTCAGGGCCCGCGCGGTTTCCAAATCATGGCCAAAGGGCTTTTCGACGACGATGCGGCTGTCGGATGTGGCGATGCCGTGGCCATGCAGCTTGCCACCAATCGTGCCGAAGAGCGAAGGCGAAACCGAGAGGTAGAAGGCCCGCACCACATCATCGCGCATCAGGTCTTTGAGGTCTGCCCAGCCCGCATCGCCCGAGGCATCCACGCGCACGTATTGCACCATGCCAAGGAACCGCTCCAAGGCGGCGCGCTCTTGCGCGAGCTTGGGGGCGAACTCCAACAGGCTGTCGCGGATCATCTTGCGGAAGGCCTCGGCGTCAAGCTCGGAACGGGCCGCGCCGACGATCCGCGCAGCCTCAGGCATCTGGCCGACGGTGAAACGGTGGAACAGTCCGGGCAGAATCTTGCGCCGGGCAAGATCGCCGGTCGCGCCGAAAATGACGAGGTCGAAAGGATCAACGGGGATGACGCGCGATACCATGGGGTCAGCCCTTCTACCTGCGTGGGCGCGCTACGGCACCCTGTTTTCGACTGTTCAACGCCATCGCTACCCCCTTCGCGCGCCCCTCAGGACGGCCACTGGTAGCGCTAACATATTTGAGCGAAAAAGATAGGCGGTTCTTCAACATTTCATATTTCCTCTACCCAAGGGGGGTTCGCCCCGGCCCGCGAAACGGTCACGGCGGCAACCCGCGCGCCATAGGCCAGCGCTTCGGACAAAACCTCTGGCGGAAGGGTGGCGAGCGCCGATTTATGCAGCTGCCCCAGCTCGGACATCTTGGCCAGAACGCCTGCGTTGAACGTGTCTCCCGCGCCGACCGTATCGACGATCTCGGCCTTCACGGCGGGCACCTGCACCTCTTCGCCATTCGCCAGATAGCCCGTCGCCCCCTCGCCCCCGCGGGTCAGGATGACAACCGACGGGCCCTTCTTTAGCAACTCGGCCACCTTGTCGCGCAGCGACAGCGGGGCGGGGTTGATCCAGTTCAGATCCTCATCCGACACTTTCACGATATCCGACAGCGCCAGCATCCGGTCGAGCCTTTGGCGATAGCGTTCGATATCCTTGATGAAACCGGGGCGGATGTTGGGGTCGATCATCACCGCGCGGCCCTCGGCGTTGCGCGCCAACAGCGCGGCATAGGCATCCGCCCCCGGCTCGCAGGCCAGACTGATCCCGCCGAAATAAAGCGCCGAAACCGCGCTCGACAAGGCGGGCATATCCTCGGGCGTGATCATCCGCCCGGCGGAGTTTTCGTCATAGAAATCATAGGTCGCATGGCCGCCCACCAACCGCACGAAGGCCAGCGCCGTCGGCCGGTCGGACAGAACGACATGGGACACATCCACATGGCTTGCCTTCAACCCATCGACCAACAGCCGCCCGAACATGTCCGACGACAGGCCCGAGAGCATCCCCACCTGCGCCCCGAGCCGGCCCAAGCCGATGGCCGTGTTGAACACCGCCCCGCCCGCATGGGGCACAAAGCCATCCGGGCCAGCCTTGGTCGGCGTGGGGATCATGTCGATCAGGGCCTCTCCGCAGCAAAGGATCATCTGTCAGCCTTTCAAAAATGCGTCGCGGTCGACGAGGAAACGGTCCGAGAGCGGCAGGCTCGCCGCACCGAGCGCACGGGCGTCGCTGCCGACTGTGCCTTCGCGCAATTCGGGAAGGGTGACGCCCGGCAGGGGCTGGGCGGCGAGGTGGCGGCGGGTGCGGGCGACCAATGCGGCGCGAACCTCTGCGGGCACCGACCCGTCGATCATCACCGTGTCGAAATCAATCAAACATGTCGCGGCCCGGATCGCCTGCGCCAAGGCCTCAACCGTGCTGTCGAGCCATGGGTGCAAAATGTCATCGGAAAAGCCCCAAGCCGCCGGATCGCTCCACGGGGCGCGGCGGGTCTCTCCGGCCTTGTGCAAGGCAGCCTCCAAAGTCGCTAGGGAAGCCACATCAACCAATTGCCGCGCCGGATCCCCGGCCAATGGCATGGAGCCGAGCGCCCCGGCATTGCCGCTTTTGCCGGTGTAGAGCTTGCGGTCCAGCACCAACCCGCCGCCAACGAAATAGCCGATGTAGAAATAGAGGAAATCGCGCGGTTTGTCCTGCGCGCCAAAGACCAATTCCGCCCCGCAGGCAGCAGAGGTGTCATTGCAGATATAGATCGGCAGATCGACCAGTTCCGCCAAAGCCGCTTCGATATCAAAGGTCTGCCACGCGCTCAGATCGCCGCCCGCGACGTCCCATTCCCAGATACCAAACGGCAAGGCGACGCCCAGTCCGGCCACCCGCGCCTGCTGGTCCGGGGAGAGAGAAGCGAGCGCCTCCTGCAAAGCGCGCGCGGCAAAGGACATGACCGCATCGGGCGTGGGATGGGCGTAGGTCTCGCTGCTGTGGCGGATCACCTGCCCTTCGAAATCGATCAGGATCAATTCGACACTGCGCCGCCCGACCTTCAGCCCCAGAAAAAACGCGCCCTCGGCGTTCAGGCTGATCGGCACCGATGGCTGCCCGACCCTCCCCCGCACCCGCGCGCCTTTCTTCAGCAGACCCTCCGCTTCGAGGGCACGCATGATGACGGATACGGTCTGCGCCGAGAGGCCGGTGAGCCGGGCAACCTCGGCCTTGGAGGTCGGCCCGCTGCGCCGGATGAGCGACAGGACCAGCCGTTCGTTATAGGCCCGCATCCCGCTTTGGTTCGACCCGCGCGCGGCGCGGTCGACGACTGTCTGTTGTAGCTGCAAACTGGCCTCCCCTCCGGTTCATGCGGCGTCTCAAGGGACAAATCCCAAATGGGAGGGGGTGAGTCAACGACTAAATCAATCTAATTTACTTACCGACAGGAAAGTGCCGCTTGCCTTTGGGCAAACGGCCCGCCTTTGTGTTCAACCGGCCACCGTGATGCCGATCTTTCCCATGTGGGACTTCTTAAGAAAGGCTTCCTGCGCCTGTTTCAGATCGCGCAGCGCATAGCTTTCCGCGACGACAGGCCGGATTTCTCCGCGTTCGATATAGCCCACAAGGTTTGCAAAAATACTCGGCTCTTGCCGCGTGCTGCCCATCAAAGTCAGATCCTTGAGGTAGAGCGTACGCAGATCCAACTCCACGATCGGCCCGGCAATCGCGCCCGAGGTCACGTAGCGCCCGCGCGTTACCAGCGCGTCGAGCAATTTGGGCCACCCCGCCCCGCCCACGAGGTCGAGCACCACGTCATAGCTGTCGTCGGGCAGGGTCGCATCCCGGTCGCGCGTCTCATCCGCGCCAAGCGCCTTCAGCGCCTCCATTTTGCCGGGGCTGGTCACCGCCGTCACATGGGCGCCGCGCCGTTTCGCCAGTTGCACTGCCGCCGAGCCGACCCCGCCCGAGGCGCCGGTGATCAACACGCGCTCGGCCCCCAAAGCGGCACGCTGGATCATTCCCTCGGCGGTCGAAAAGGCGCAGGGAAAGGACGCAAGCTCAACGTCCGTGAGGGGGCTGTCGACCCGCAGGGCATTGCCGGCCTCGGCGGTGGCATATTCCGCGAAACCGCCGTCCCGCTCCGATCCGAAGGTGACCAGATCGTCCGGCCCCGCGCCCGCCGGGCTGTACATGGGCCGGATCAAAACCCGCTCGCCGATGCGGTGCTGATCGACACCCGCGCCCACGGCCACCACCTCTCCGCAGCAATCGGCCCCTTGAATGCGCGGAAAGCTCAAAGCGCCGGACCAGCCGCCATCGGCGTCCGCCGCGCCGCCGTAGCCCTCACCCGCCGCCGAGCCGGTGTCGCCGCGCACAGCTTTGGAGTACCAGCCCGTGCGCGTGTTCACATCCGTGTTGTTCACCGCCGCCGCGCCGACGCGGACCAGCACCTCCCCCGGGGCGGGCGTTGGCAGCGCGACATCCTCGCGCCATTCCAGCTTGTCCAAGCCGCCATGGCCGGTCAGCAGCATGGCTTTCATGGTCTTGGGTAGGGTCATCGCACGGGCTCCTTCAGGGGTAGATGGTCGCGGTAGAATGATTGCTCTACTTGCGTAGGTAGAGCGATCCCTCTACATGGTCAAGCATGACAGAGACCAAAAGCAAGATCGCCGCCGGGCTGGAACGTGCCTTTGCCACGCGCGGCTTTGCCGAGCCCAGCGTCGAAGACCTGCGCGATGCGGCCGGGGTGAGCCTGCGCACGCTCTACAAATACACCCCCTCCCGCGCCGAAATGGTGCTGGCCGCGCTGGAGAACCGGCAGCAACGCTATCTGGCGCTGGTCTTCGGCGATCTGCCCGAGCCCCCAGCCGAGGCGCTGGAGACGATTTTGGCCCGCGTCGGACAGTGGATGGAGACGGAAACCTCTCACGGCTGCCTGTTCCACGCCGCCGTCGCCGCCGACCCCGGCAGCGAGCAACTGCACGCCCTGCTCTCGCGCCATAAGGCCGAGGTCGCGGTCAAGGCCGCCGCAGCCGCCGATCTGCCGGCTGCGGAAACCGAGTTGCTGTTGATCCTCGAAGGGCTCACTCAGACTTGGCCGCTGCGCGGGGCGCAGGCCGTGACTGCCGCGCAGCATTTGGCCAAAACGCTGCTGCGCGATGCGCGCCCGCACCAATGACATGCTAGGGACGTTTTCATGATGCAAAGCCACCGCTGGGGCGTGATCGCCATCCTCTTCGCCGCCGTGGTCTGGGGCACGACCGGCACCGCTGCCACCTTCGCCCCCGAGGTCAGCGCCGCCGCCATTGGTGCCGCTGCCATGGGGCTGGGCGGGATCGCGCAGGCCCTCTGGGCTAGGCGGGGCATCCTGCACCAACGCAGTCGGCTCTGGCAACAGCGCCGACTGCTGGTCATCGGCGCGCTGGCGGTGGCGGTCTATCCGCTGGCCTTTTACGGCGCGATGCGGCTGGCGGGGGTGACGGTGGGCACGGTCATCACCATCGGCTCTGCCCCGCTGCTTTCGGCGCTGATCGAATACCTGCTGGATGGCCGCCGCCTGACCCTGCGCTGGTCCTTCGGCGCGGCGGTGGGCCTGATCGGCATGGGGCTGATCTGCTTGGCCGAGGGCGAGGCGCACGGCGGCGCGGCAAGCGCGCCTTCCGTCCCTCTGGGCGTTTTGCTGGGCCTGATCGGCGGCTTCACCTACGCGCTTTATTCATGGAGCGCGCGCCGGATGATGCTGCAAGGCACCCGCTCTGCCGTGGCCATGGGGGCGACCTTTGGGCTGGGCGGGCTCTTGCTGATGCCGGTGCTGGCGGTCTCGGGCGGGGCGTTTCTGGCCTCTTGGACCAACGCCGCGGTGGGGCTCTACATGGCCGCTGTGCCGATGTTTCTGGGCTATATCGCCTTTGGCTACGGCCTTGCCCGGGTGGAGGCGAGCACGGCGACCGTGATCACCCTGTTCGAGCCGGTCGTCGCGGCGGTGCTGGCCGTGGTCATCGTGGGCGAACGCCTGCCCCCGCTGGGCTGGGTCGGCGTGGCGCTGGTGATCGGCTGCTTGGCCATCATCACCCTACCCGCCCCGCGACGGCAGCGGCGGAACACCCCCGCCCCGCCCTCACGCGCCACTTAAAAGAGCCGCTGCCGCTAAAGCTGATCCGGCGGCGTCTCGCCCCGGAAAAAATGGTCGAGATTGTCCAGCGCCTTAAAGCCCATCGCATCCCGCGTGGCCACGGTGGCGCTGCCGACATGGGGCATCATCATGACGTTATCGTGGGCCGCAAAGGCAGGGTTGCCGCCCGGCTCGGTCACAAAGCAATCCAACCCCGCCGCGCCGACATGGCCCGAGGTGAGCGCGTCGAGCAGCGCCGCCTCATCCACCAGATTGCCCCGCGCGGTGTTCACGATGACGCAGCCCTTTGGCAACCGCGCCAAGCGCGCGGCGTTCATAAGGCCCACCGTCTCAGGCGTGGCGGGGCAGTGCAGCGAGAGGAAGTCCGAGACCGCCAGCAGGTCGTCCAACGCGGCGTGATATGTCGCGCCTGCCTCTGCTTCGGGGTCCAGACGGCGGCGGTTGTGGTAATGCACCTCCATATCCAACCCGCGCGCCTTGCGGGCAAAGGCCCGGCCCACCCCGCCCATCCCGATGATGCCAAGCCGCGCGCCGGAAAGCTGTTTGCCCACCAGCATCGCAGGCGACCACGACTGCCACTGACCGCTGCGCACCAGCCGGTCCCCGGCAACCGCGTGACGGGCCGCGCCCAGCATCAACATCAGCGCCAGTTCCGCCGTGGCATCCGACAGAACGCCCGGCGTGTTCGTCACCACGATCCCCCGCGCCTTGAGGCTGGGCAGATCGCAGTGATCCACCCCGACGGAATGGTTCGCGATGATCTTGAGCCGCGGGTCGAGCCGGGCCACCACATCGGCGCTGAAATGCTCGGAATGACAGGGGATCATCCCATCGACCCGCGCGCTCATCGCGATGATCTCCTCGGCGCTGCCGGGATTGTCGGCAGGATCCCAGATCACCTCGTAATCCCGCCGGGCGCGGTCGAGCGTGGCTTCGGAGAGCTGCCGCGTGATCCAGATGACGGGTTTGCTCATGGCTCAGTCCCGATCTTTCCGGCTGGAGGTGAAAAAGTCATAGGCCACAAAGGCCAAGGTCACCGCGACGATGATGATCAGGTCGATGCTGGGCACCTCTACGGCGAGGATCAGCAAAAACACCGAAATCGCGGCAAAGGCGAGCAGGGCAAGTAGGCGGTTCATGGTCTCATCCTCATTCAGTTGCACCATCGGCCCAGTCGAAAAGCCACTGGGCGCTGCGCATCAGACGCCCGTCCTGGCCGTGACCGCCGACCAGTTGCACCCCCATTGGCAGCCCCTCTTCCGAGGTCATCAACGGCAGGGTCACACAGGGGCTGCCGCAGAGCGTCCAAAGACCGTTGAAAATCGGGTCACCGGTGGTCTCCAAGCCGCGCGGTGCGGGGCCGGTGGCCGCAGGGCAGAGCAGCACGTCGCAACGGGTCAGCAACTCTTCCAGCGCGGCGGTCAGCACCTTGGGCAGGTCGCGGGCCGATTGGTAGTCGCGGGCCAACACCTTGTTGCCCGCCTCCATCGCCTCCCGCGCCACGGGTGAGAGCAGCTCGGCCCCGTCGCGCAGATAGGGGTAGAAATGATAGGCTATCTCGGCAAGATTGATGCGTTTGCGCGCCTCGGCGGCTTCGTTGAAGACCGGCGGCAGGGGCATTTCGAAAGCCTGATCGCCAAGGGCTGCGACCAGTTCCTCGAAAGCGGCATGAAGTTGCGGATCGGCATCCTCCCACCCCGGCGGGCGGACAAAGCCGAAAACCGGCGGAATCGGCGGCGCCCTGCGCGCCTCGGCCAAAAGCGCGGGGGTCGGGGCGAGTTCGGTCGCACTGTCCTCGGGGTCATGGCCGAACAGCACCTCGGCCAACAACGCGGCCCCGGCGGGATCGCTGGCAAAGACACCGATGGTGTCGAGCGAGGGCGATTGCGTCAGCACCCCCCGGCGCGGGATCGCGCCGAAGGTTGGTTTGAACCCGGTGACCCCGCAATAGGACGCAGGCCGGATCACCGACCCGCCGGTCTGCGTGCCGATGGCCAAGGGCACCATCCCATCGGCCACCGCCGCCGCCGACCCTTGGGACGAACCGCCGGGGCTATGCCCCGGATTATGCGGATTGGTGGTCTTGTTCGGATGCATGAAGGCCAGTTCGGTCGTGACAGTCTTGCCCATGATGATCGCGCCCTCGGCCCGCAGCCGCTCGACGATGAAAGCATCGCGCAGCGGCACGCGCCCCTTGTCCTGCGCCGCGCCGTTTTCGGTGGGGATGCTGCGCGTGTCGATCACGTCTTTCAGCCCCACCGGCAGCCCGTGCAACCGCCCAAGCGGCCGGCCCGCCCGGCGATGATTGTCGAGCGTTCGGGCCTGCGCGCGGGCAAACTCGGGGTCGAACCACGCCCAAGCGCCCACCACCTCCTCGCGCGCTTCGATCCGCGCGATGTAGCTTTCCACCAGCGCCAGCGCGTCCAACGCGCCGCTCGCCAAACGGTCCCGCAGTTCAACCACGCCAAGCGCTGCTGCGGCGGTCATCCTTGGCTCAGCGCCCATAGAACACCTCCGGCAGGTAGAAGACGATCTGCGGGAAGACATACATCAGGATCATCGACAGGATCACGCAGAACAGGAAGGGCATGACGCCTGCGAAGATCTGCGTCAGCCGCAACTCGGGCGGGGCGATCCCCTTGAGGTAATAGGCCGACATCGCCATCGGTGGCGTGAGGAAACTGGTCTGCAGGTTCAGCGCCACGAGGATGCCGAAGAACAGCGGGTCGATCTCGAAAACCGCCAGAAGGGGCAGGAAGATCGGCACGAAGATGATGATGATCTCGGACCATTCCAGCGGCCAGCCCAGCAGGAAGATGATGAGCTGCGCGAGGATTAGGAACATGATCGGAGACAGGTTCAGCGATTGCACGAACTCCGAGATCACATGCTCCCCACCGAGGTAGGAGAACACCGCCGAGAAAGTGTAGGAGCCGACAAAGAGCCAGCAGACCATCGCCGTGGTGCGCACCGTGAGATAGACGCTCTCGCGCATCCGCTGCCATGTCATCGCGCGGTAGATGAAGGCAAGGAAGATGCCGCCGAGCGCGCCGATCGAGGCCGCCTCCGTCGGGGTGGCGAGACCGAAGAGGATCGAGCCCAGCACCGCGAAAATGAGGAAGGCCAGCGGCAGGAAGGAGGTGGCGATCATCAGCATCAGCTTGCCCATCGGCATGTCCGGCACCTCGTCCGCCGTGGGGCGCGGGGCCGATGAAGGCTGAAGCAGCGACCGCCCGACGATGTAGATCAGGTAAAGCCCCACCAGCGTCAGCCCCGGCAACAGCGCGGCTGCGTAAAGCCGCACGATGGAGACATTCGTCGCCGCCGCATAGACGATCAGCATGATCGAGGGCGGGATCAGGATGCCCAAGGTGCCGCCCGCGCAGATGATGCCCGCCGCGAAGGACGGGTTGTAGCGCGCCTTGAGCATCGCGGGCAGCGCCAGCAGCCCCATCAGCGTGACCACGGCGCCGACGATGCCGGTGGCGGTGGCGAAAAGCGCGCAGGTGATCAGCGCCGCCACACCCATGGAGCCGGGAATGTTCTTGGACGCGATGTTGAGCGTGGTGAACAGCCGGTCGACGATATTCGACCGCTCCACGATATAGCCCATGAAAAGGAACAGCGGCACGGCCGTCAGCACTTCGTTCGACATCACCGTGAAGGTCTGGTTCACGAAGAGGTCGAATATTCGGTTGTTGAATAACCCTTCAAACCAGGTCGACCATTGCTCCCATTGGCCGGCCCCCTCGTCCAGCCGGTCGAAACTGCGCCACATGCGGCGCGCGTCGAAATAGGCGTAGTAGCCAAAGCCGATGCCCATCGCCATCAGCGTGAAAGCAATCGGAAAGCCCAGGAAAACAAAGACGATGAACAGCCCAAGCATCATCAGGGCGATTTGCGGATCGGTCATGTGAGATGGCCCTTTTCGGCCTTGTTGGCTTCGCGCATCATGAGGTCTTCGGTCTCAAAGACGTCTTCCTCGGCTTCGAGCCAGTAGTTGGAACGTATGGCAATAAGACAGCGGCAGACCTGCGCGATGCCTTGGATGAACAGCAGGATGCCTGCCGCCACGATGATTGCCTTGAATTGATAGATCGGAACCCCCGCCGGGCTGTTGACCGACACCTCGCCGTATTGCCACGAACGGGCGGCATATTTCCAACCTGCGAGGATCAGCGCGGTGACGCCGGGGAAAAAGAAGATGATATAGAGCACGAGGTCGATCATGCCTTGGGTGCGCGGCTGGAAGAGCCGATAGAGGAAATCCCCCCGCACATGGCCGCCCCGCGACAGCGTATAGGCCCCGCCCATCATAAAGAGCGTGCCATACATGATGAAGGACACGTCCAGCGCCCAAGCCGTGGGACTGTTCAGCACATAGCGCACAAAAACTTCGTAGCCCGTGCCGATGGACATCAGCAAAATGAGCCACGCAAAAGCCTTGCCGAACCATGCGGAAAGGTTATCGGCGAACCGAATGAAAGATATCATGATGCCCTCGGTATCTCGCACGAACCCCGGCGCGCCATGCGCCGGAGTTCGCGGTGATGTTATGGGTTTGCGGGATCAGAGTTTGATCTTGCCGGGGAAGTAATGCTCATAAGCAAGCCCGTAATCCGGCGAGTTCATCAACTCGTAATAGGCCACGCGGTCGACCCATTCGCGCTGGCTGTCGAGGGTCTTTTTCATGAAGGGATCGGATTCCAACTCGGGGATCAGCTCATCCCATGCTTTCAGCTGCGCATCCAAGATTTCCTTGGAGGTGCGCCGCACGGTCACGCCAGCCTCGTTTTGCAGGAACTGAAGGTCCGCCGAATAGCGGTCCATCGCCTTGGCCGTGTTCGCGGTCGAGGCCGCCTCGACCGCGTATTTCAAGATCGCCTGAAGGTCGGGGTCGAGGTCTTCGAGGAACATCTTGGAGAACAGGAATTCAAAGCTCTCGGAGGCTTGGTGATAGGACGACAGGTAGTAGTTCTTGGCCACGTCCTGCGCGCCGAAGTCCTTGTCCGACGAGGGGTTGTTGAACTCGAAGGCGTCGATCACGCCGCGCTCCATCGCGGGCACGATCTCCCCGCCCGGCAATTGCGCCACCGACATGCCCAACTTCGCCATCAGATCGGCCGCCAGACCCACGGTGCGGTATTTGAAGCCCTGCAGGTCGTCGACGGTATTGACCTCATTCTTGAACCAACCAAAGGGCTGGGCGAACATCGGGAAGCCCATGTAGCCGACAACGTCGAGGCCCATGATATCCTGCGTCAGCTCGTTATAAAGCTCCTGACCGCCGCCTTGGTAGAACCATGACAGCATGGTGGTGGCAGAACCGCCGAAGACCGGGCCGGTGCCAAAGAGCGATGCGGCCTTGTTCTTGCCGTACCAATAGACGGGCACCGAATGCGCCGCGTCGATCAAACCGTCGTTCACCGCATCGAGCACCTGAAACGCCGCGACGACCGCGCCCGCGGGCAGCACGTCGACCTTCAGACGCCCGCCCGACATTTCCTCGACCCGCGTCGCATAATCGCGGGCAAAGTCTTGCCAGATGTTCGCGTCGTTCCACGACGTCTGCATCTTGATGACGATCGGCGCTTGTGCCAGCACCGCCGGTGCGGCCAGCATGCTCCCGGTCGCCGCCCCCCCAGCAAGTGCGGACTTCGTCAGGAACGAACGTCGGTTGAACTTTTTAGTCTCAGTCATGTTTCCTCCTCCCAGAGTGGCCGCCCCTTTGCTTACTTGAAATACGCTATTGGTCGGGCGACCCGAGATCAGAGACTAACCAAATGATCTCATTTGGCAAGAATTGTCCGCAAGGGACTCGCCGAGTGCAACTTTATTATGCAAACGCCGCGAAAATAGACACCCTACTGCGGGGCTGACTGGCTGCGTTCTGAGCGGGGCGGCGACAGGCTCCGCCCGCCCTCAAACAGCCCGGTGAAAGCCGGTTTCAACCTCGGACCGCGCCCAGAGCCTGACCATCGTCTCTTTGTCATAGGCATAGGGTTCCAACCTGCCGCGCCCAACCGGGCCGACCATCTCCATCCGGCCTGTGGGGCCATAAAGCGCGCGCTGTTCTAGCCCGTCCTCAGTTGCGCACATGACCTCGGGATAGGCGCCGCGCTCCGCCGTTTGAACGATCGGCAATTTCGACATCAGCCACCAAGTGAACCGGGTCATCGGCCCGCCGCTGGTGCGGATCAAAGAGGTGGCCGAGGCACCTGTGCGATGGCGGCATTGCAGATCAGCGCATCAACGCGGGGAGTGTCGCGCAGAACCTCTGCCCCCCCCCCACATACCTCAAGGCGTCAAGCGACAGAACAGCCCCGCCGCCAGCTTCGCACGTTCGGTGAGGCTGTCGACATAGATATGCTCCTGCAAGGTATGCAGCCCCTTGCCGCGCACGCCGATCGAATCCAGCGTCGGCAGGCCGAGGAAGCCGGTGAAATTGCCGTCCGATCCGCCCCCGGCGGAGCTTCCGGTGATCTCGATCCCCAGTTCGCCGCCAATGTCTTGGGCAAGCTTGAGCATCGCCATCGTACCGGGCTGGTCGGGCTCCCAAACCGGGCGGGTGACGCCGCGGCGGATTTCCATGATCACGTCGCCCGCGTCCGAGTTCAGCGCCATCATCTTTTCGACGCCCGCGTCGAGCTGCTCTTGCGTTTTCGCCATGGTCAGCACCTCGGCATCGCAGACCGAGGAGACGCAATTGACCCATTGGCCCGCGTGAAAGACCCCGAGCGAGAAGGTGCAATCCTCAGTGGTCATGCCTTCGATCGTGCCCACGGCCTTTGCCATTTCCGCGATGGCCGAGCGGCCTTCGGAGAGCGCCCAGCCCGCGTGGCTGGGGCGGCCCTGGGTCTGGAGGTTGAACCGCGCGATGGCATAGCGCCCGATCACCGCGCCGCCGTCGGGGCGGGCAGGCTCCGGCACGAGGATATACTTGTGGCGCTTGGCCTCTTCCTCGATCAGACGGCGGGTGGCGGGGGTGCCGATTTCCTCATCTGGGGTAAAGAGCACCGTCACCGGCAGCGGCGTTTCGACCCCGGCGGCCTGTAGTTTGCGCAGCGCATCAAGGTAGACGTAATTGCCGCCCTTCATATCCATCAAACCGGGGCCGTAGCAGATCTCGCCCTCGCGTTTGTAAGGCAGGCTCGCCAAGGTGCCGAGGGGGTGAACCGTGTCCATATGGCCCAGAAGCAGGATGCCCCCCTCGCCCGCGCGGGGATGGGGCATCTCGGCGCGCAGGCTGTCGCCCAACCCCATCGGGCTTGGGATACGCTCGGTCCGCGCGCCCAAGACCGCCAGATCATGCTGCACCACATCCATCATCCGGTTCACCGCCGCCCCGTCGAAAGTGGGGCTCTCGGTTTCGATCCAAGGGCGCAGCCCGGTGAGCATCTCTTCGGTATCAAATGGCAGATCAAGCGGGTTGGTCATGTTCAAAATCCTTTCCTCCGCCGCGCGACAGCGGGCGGTTGGCTTAAATTGAAAAATTGGCGCAGGGGTTCAGCCGCCGACCTTTGGCAGCCGCGTCTCAACAATCCGCGCATAGATCGAGGCACCGACAGGCAGGATGGCGTCGTCCAGCACGAAGCCGGGGTTGTGCAAAGGCACGCTGCCCGCATGGCCCACCCGGCAATAGGCACCCGGCACGACTTTCAGCATATCGGCGAAATCCTCCGACCCGCTGGCCTGTTCGGTCGAGACATGGGCGTTCTCGCCGCCCACCACACTGGCGGCGGCTTCGACATAGGCGCTGGTCAGTTCGGGATCGTTCATCAACACGTCAAAGACATTGCGGATGTCGACCTCGATCTCGATCCCATAGGCTGTGGCCAAGCCTGCGCAGAGTTCGCGCATCCGTGTCTCGGCCATCTCGATCACATCCTCATGGAAATAACGGATCGTGCCCGCAATGCTGGCGGTATCTGGCACCACGTTATAGGCCGAGCCTGCGTTGAACTTCGTCACCGAGAGCACGATCGGTTTGGTCGGCGGGGTGTTGCGGCTGACCACAGATTGCAACTGCTGCACCAGCGCCGTGCCGATGACGATGGGATCGCGCGACTGATGGGGCATGGCGGCATGGCTGCCGGTGCCTTTGACGGTGATGTCAAAAAAGGCCGCCCCCGCCATGGCCGCACCGGGGGTGACATTGACCACCCCCGGCTCTGAATTCGGATCATTGTGCATTCCGTAGATCTCGTCGCAGGGGAATTTCTCGAAAAGCCCCTCCTCCAGCATCCGGCGCGCGCCGCCCAACCCCTCTTCTGCGGGTTGAAAGATCAGCACCACGGTGCCGTCGAAATCCCGCGTTTCCGCCAGATAGCGCGCAGCCCCCAAGAGCATGGTGGTGTGGCCGTCATGGCCGCATGCATGCATCCGCCCGGGGTTGGTCGAGGCATAGGGCACGCCGGAATCTTCGACAATCGGCAGCGCGTCCATATCCGCGCGCAGGCCGACACGGCGGTTGCCGCCGCCGGCGCCTTTGATGATGCCCACAACCCCGGTGCCGCCCAGCCCTTCGTGCACCTCATCCACACCATAGGCGCGGAGCTTTTCGGCCACGATGCCCGCGGTGCGGACCTCTTCAAACCCCAGTTCGGGATGGGCGTGGATGTCTTGGCGGATGGCGGTGAGATCGGCGGCGAAGGCTTCGATCTTGGGAAGGACGGTCATGCGGTGGCTCCTGTCGTCATGCTGGGGCTGCCGAGCGCGCGGTAGTTGGCAAAATCCCAATGGCGGCCCGGCGCCGCTTCGATCAGGTTGCGTGTGTAATCGTGATGCGGATTGGCCAGCACATCGCCCGCGGGGCCATATTCAACGACCTGCCCGCGCTGCATGACCAAGACCTCGTCACAAATCTGCGCGGCAACGCGCAGGTCATGGGTGATGAAAAGCATGGCCACGCCGAACTTCTCTTGAATGTCATCCAAAAGGTCGAGCACCTGCGCCTGAACGCTCACATCAAGGGCCGAGACGGCCTCATCCGCGACCAGCAGGTCGGGCTTCATCGCCACCGCCCGCGCAATGGCGATACGCTGGCGCTGCCCGCCCGAGAACTGATGCGGATAGCGGTCGAGCGCATCGCGCGGCAGGTCCACCAGTTCCATCAGTTCAGCGGCATGGCGCATCGCCTCCTCGCGCGGGGTGCCGAAGTTGATCGGCCCTTCGCAAAGGCTGCGCGCCACGGTCCAACGCGGATTGAGCGAGCGGTAGGGGTCTTGGAACACGATTTGCAGATGTTTACGGTGATCGCGCAGTTGACGACGCGAAAGCTGCGCGATCTCGGTCCCCGCCACGTTGACACTGCCCGATGTCGGGTCGATCAGCCGCATGATGGCCCGCGCCACGGTGGATTTGCCCGAACCGGACTCCCCCACGATGCCCAGCGTCCGCCCCGGTTTGATGGTAAAGCTGACATCCTGCGCGGCCTTTACGCCCTCGCTGCGGCGCAGGAAACCGCCGCCGCCATAGGTCATGTCGAGCCCGGCCACACGCACCACTTCGCTTTGCGAAGCCGCCGCCCTTGCGGGACGCGGGGTGAGGTTGGGCACGGCGGTCAGCAGGGTGCGGGTATAGTCCTTCTCCGGCTTGGTCAGCAGCTTTTCAATCGGCGCGCGTTCGACGATCTTGCCCTGCTGCATCACCGTCACGGTATCCGCGATTTCGGCCACCACGCCCATGTCATGGGTGATGAAGAGCACGGCGGTGCCGTGGCGCTCCTGCATCTCGGCAATCAGCTTGAGGATCTGCAACTGCGTGGTCACGTCAAGCGCCGTCGTCGGCTCATCCGCGATCAGCAGATCGGGGTCGAGGATCAGCGCCATGGCGATCATGATGCGCTGGCGCTGCCCGCCGGAAAGTTGATGCGGGAAGGCGCTGAAGATGCGGTTCACATCCGGCAGATGCACCTGATCCATCATGTCGAGCGTGCGTTTCTTGGCCTCCGATTGGCTCAGATCGCTGTGCATGTTGAGCACTTCCATGATCTGCTCGCCCACCCGCAGCACCGGGTTCAGCGCGGTCATCGGCTCTTGGAAGATCATCGCAATCCGACGCGCGCGCAGCTGGCGCATTTGCGCATGGCTCGCGCTGGTGATCTCAAAATCATCCAGCGTGATGCTGCCGCCTTGCACCTCCAGCGCCGATTTTGGCAGAAGCCCCATGGCCGCCAGCGAGGTCACGGATTTGCCCGAGCCGGATTCCCCCACCAGGCAATGCGTCTCGCCCGCCCGGATGGTAAGGTCGATCCCGTCGATCACCGGTTTCGCCTGTGGCCGCCCGGCCAGCCCGATGCGCAGGTCGCGCACTTTGAGCACCTCACGCGCGGCGGAGAAGTCTTTGGTCTTGAACTGCATCTCTCAGCCCTCCCGTTTCTTCATGCGCGGGTCGAGCAGATCGCGCGCGGTGTCGCCCAACAGGTTGATCGACAGGATGCAAAGCGACAGCAGCAGCCCCGGCCAAAAGATCAGTCCCGGCTTGATCTGGAAGTAGGTCCGCCCCTCGGCCATGATGTTGCCCCACGTGGGGATCTCGGTGCTGACGCCCGCGCCCAGAAAGCTCAGGATCGCCTCGATCAGGATCGCCGAGGCGCAGATATAGGTGCCCTGGACGATCAGCGGCGCCATGGTGTTGGGCATCAGGTGCTGGATCAGAATCTTGGGCATCGACGAGCCGAGCGCGATGGCGGCCTCGACGTAAGGCTCCTCGCGCGCCGAGAGCACCACCGAGCGCACCAGCCGCACCACGCGGGGCACCTCCGGCACCGTGATGGCGATGATGACCGAGCCGAGCGATGGCCCGTTCAGCGCCACGAGCGCAATCGCCAGCAGGATCGCGGGGATCGCCATCAGGCTGTCCATGATCCGCATGATGATGCCATCCGCCACCCGAAAGAAACCGGCCACAAGGCCGATGGCCAAGCCGATGGCGACGCTGACCAAGGCCGCCCCGATCCCGATCAGGAGCGACACGCGCCCGCCGGTCATCACCCGCGAAAACGTGTCGCGGCCATAGGGGTCGGTGCCCAGAAGGTAGGTTTCGGAAGGCGGCTTGAGCCGCGCGGCAGAGTTCATCGCCAGCGGGTCATAGGGCACGTAGAGCGGGGCCAAGATCGACGCCAGCACGATGGCCAGGAGGATAAGCGCCGCCAGCAGCGGGCCGATACCGACCCTTGCGCCCGCAGGCAGGGAAAGCAGTCCGGTCAGCACCTGAAAGGCGCTGTGACGGGATTGGGGTTGCTCGATCATGTCAGTACCGGATCCTTGGGTCGAAGAATGAATAGGAGACGTCAACCAAGAGGTTCACGAAGACGTAGATGCCCGCCGTCAGCAGGATCATCGCCTGAATGACGGGGTAGTCGCGGGCAAGGATCGCATCGACCGTAAGCCGCCCGATGCCCGGAATGTTGAAGACGCTCTCCGTCACCACCACGCCCGAGATCAGCAGCGCGAAACCGGTGCCGATGATGGTCAGGATCGGCACGGCGGCATTGCGCAGCGCATGGCGGAACAGCACGACATTCTCGCGCACGCCCTTGGCCCGCGCGGTGCGAATGTAATCTTCGCCCAGCACTTCAAGCATGGAGGCCCGCGTCATCCGCGCGATAAGCGCCACATAGATCGTGGCCAGCGTGAGCGAGGGCAGAATGGCGCGCGAGAAGAACGGCCCGATGCCCTCCGAGGGCGCCTTGTAGCCCTGCACCGGCACCCAACGCAGTTCGATCGCGAAGATTTGGATCAGGATATAGCCGATCACGAAGACCGGTACCGAAAAGCCCAGCACCGAGAAGGACATCACCAGAAAGTCGACCCATGTGCGGTGACGCCAAGCGGCGATCACCCCCATCGGCACCGCCAGCAGGACGGAAATGGTGATGGTCATCAGCGCGATATTGATGGTCGGCCCCAGCCGGTCGCCCAACATGCCCGCCACGGAGGTGTTCGACAAAAGCGAGACGCCCAGATCGCCGCGCAGCAATTGCCCGATCCATGTGAAGAACTGTGTCAGCAGCGGATCGTTCAGACCCAGACGGTCACGGATCCGTTCAAGCTGTGCGGGAGTGGCGGCATCGCCGGCGAGAATGGCTGCCGGATCACCGGGGGTGAGACGCAGCAGGAGGAAGACGAAGATGGCGACGATCAGCATGACCGGGATCGTGGCCAAGACGCGCTTCAGGATATAGACGAGCATTTTCCGGAAGGTCCCTTTCGGCGGAAAGAAGGCAGGCCCGGACGCGGGGGCACTGCCTGCGGGCAGAGATGACGGTGGAGAGCGCGATGGCCGCGCTCTCCGGGAGGCTGGATTACTCCGCCTCTTTGGTCATGTTCCAAAACACCGGCACGGGCGATGGCAGCATGTTCTGGATCGTGTTGCGACGCGCCTGCGGGATCAGATACTCCCCCATCATGATGTAGTTGACGTTATCCATGACGTGTTTCTGGATCTCGACCGCCACTTCCTTTTGCGCCTCGGGCCCTTCGGCCTTCATGAACTTCGCACGCAGTTCTTCGATCTCGGGGTCATCGGGCCAGCCGAACCACGCCTCGTCGCCACGGCCACTGACCATCACGTTGGTCAGCGGGTCCGAAATCTCGGGCACCATCCAGTTGGTGAAGAACATGTTCCAGCCACCCTCAGAGACCGGGCTTTGCTGGGCGCGGCGCTGCACGACCGATTGCCAGTCCATCGACTGCATGTCGACTTCGAAACCCGCCTCGCGCAGGGCTTGGGCGGCCACCACCGGCTGGTTGATCAGGCTGATCACATCCGTCGGCGCCATCAGCACGATGGGCGTGCCGTCATAGCCCGCCTCTTCGAGCAATGCCTTGGCCTTTTCAGGGTCCGCGCCGCCGGTCACGATCTCGGCATCCGCTTCGTCGCCCAGAGGAGTCGAACAACCAAAGATCGCGCCGCAGACGTTGTAATAGGCCGGGTCGCCCTGCATCGTTTGCAGCATGGATTCTTGGTCCAGCGCCGCCATCGCCGCTTGACGGACCAGTTTGTTGTCAAAGGGCGGGTGCAGGTGGTTGGGCCGGCCGATGGTCACATAGCCAAGGTCATCGCGGGTCTCGACCGTGACCTCGGGGCTGGCGTCGAGGATCGGCAGCAGGTCGATCTGCACCTGTTCGAGATAGTCGATCTCTCCGGCCGAGAGCGCGTTAATCGCGGTGAGTGCGTCGGGCATCGTGGTCCAGACCACACGGTCGACATTGACCACCTTGCCACCCGCCATCCACGAGGCTTCCTCATCGCGCGGCACGTAGTCGTCGAACTTCTCATAGGTGACGTTCACGCCGGGCTCGTATTCATCTTGGTTAAAGACGAAGGGGCCGGAGCCGATATATTCCGTGATCGTCTCATCCGCCGAAGTTTCGGCCACGCGCTTGGGCATGATGAAGGGCGGCACGGCGGATTGTTTGGAGATCACCGACAAGAGCGGGCCGAAAGGCTCGGTCAGGGTCCAGACGACGGTCTTCTCGTCGCTGGCCTCAAGGCTTTCGGTCACGTCAAAGATCAACTGGCCGCCGCCGTCGCGCTTGCCCCAGCGTTTGAGCGAGGCCACGACATCCTCGCCAGTCACCGGCGCGCCGTCATGGAACATCAGCCCATCGCGCAGGGTGAAAGTATAGACGAGCCCGTCATCCGAGACCTCCCAGCTGGCCATCTGGGGCTGCGGCTCGAAATTTTCGTCCACGGCGGTCAGCACGTCATAGACCATATAGCCGTGGTTGCGGGTGATATGTGCGGTGGTGATGACCGGATCGAGAACCCGCAGGCCCGAGTGCATGACCGCGGTAATGGTCGTTTCGCCATCCTGCGCCGCCAGAGAGCCGGGTGCCAAAAGCGCCGTGGACGCGGCAAAGGCGGCGGCAAGTCCGCGCGACTGTTTCAGTGCGGATCGTAGAGGTATCATGTGGTTTTCCCTTGTTGAGTGATCTTTTGGTTTTTATTGGGCCACGGCGGTCTTGCCGCCATGGTCAGGTGGTGCGCTTTGGGCACCGTCGGCCCCGAAACGGGGGCCATTCGGGGACAGCCGAAGCCCCGCACGCAGGCGCGTGAAGGGCAAATCGGCTGGATCGAGGGGCATCGGCCCCGGCGCGCAGGCGACAAGAATGTCGCGCGCGATGGGGGCAAAGTCTGCGCGGAAATGGGTGGAGCTTTTGACCACCAGAAGATCCATCTCTTCGGGTTGGATACCGACAAAACGGAACATCTCGCGGTCGGCCATTTGGGCGATGCGGCTGGTCACGACGACATGGACCCCGCCGATGCGCAGGCAGGCCGAAGGGCCGAGGTCCAGCGCCGTGCCGCCGTAATAGGGGCCGGTCGCGCGCAGCGTGCCGTCGCAAAGATGCTGGACCGTCGCCGTCGTTTCAAATGGCGCGTCATCCGCGATGTCGGCATGGCCGCCAAGGCGCAGGTTAACCTCGGCACCGACCCCGGCCTGATGCGCCGCTTGGGCGGCGGCGGGGTCGACGATCAACCCGATGGCCGCGTTCTGCGCCTCTGCCTTCACCAAGGCGCGCAACATGCCCGTGGTGGCCGAGACGCCGCCCGCGCCGGGGTTGTCTTGAGTGTCGGCGATGACCACAGGCCCCCGCCCCGGCCCGGCGGCACGCGACAGCGCCTCGGCCACTGCCCTGTCGGGGTCATAGGCGTCATTTTCCAAAAAGGCAGGCGCTGCCGCCTCATAGGCTGCGGCAAGCCTGTCGGCGGCGGCATCTGCTGCGGTCTGCGTCTCGCCATAGGCGACAGCAACGGGGCCGCAATCGGGAATATCCGCCGCCGGGAAACCCATGAACAGGCTGGCCGTAAGCGCCTCCGCAGCTTCGCAGGCGGCGACCCCTTCATAGAGTTCACGCCCCGGCGACATTTCGATCGATTGAAACGGGATCGGCACCAAATACGACATCTGGCGAAAGGCTTTGGCTGGACGCTGGCCGGTCGTCATGATCCGGTCGAGCTGGCGGGCCGCGGCGGCGCCGGTATCGGCCATATCCACATGCGGATAGGTGCGAAAACCGACAAGCACATCGACATTCGCAACGAAATCTTCAGAGATATTGCCGTGCAGATCGAGCGCCGTAGCGATCGGCACCTCCGGCCCCACGACCGCACGCAGACGGCGGACAAGCTCTCCTTCCCCGTCGTCGAGATGCTCCGCCACCATAGCCCCGTGCAGGTCCAGAAAGACCCCGTCGAGCGGCCGGGCCTGCCGAATGCCTTCGATAATCTCGCCCGCAATCGTCTCATAGGCGTCGCGGCTGACATGGGCCGAGGGGATCGCCCCCGCCCAGAGGATCGGAACGATGTCCCAACCCTGCGCTTGGCCCACCCGCAGCGCGCCCGCCATGCCAAGGTTGACCTCTTCGAAGGCGGGCAACATCGCCGCGCCGCGCACCATGGGGACATAGCCGCCGCCCAGTTGAAAAGCCTGCATATCCGCCGGGTTGGGGGCGAATGTGTTCGTCTCGTGCAGAAAGCCCGCAACAGCCACGCGCATTCCAGAACCACTTTCCAAACCTGTCTCCTTCGCCTTCTCGGCCCCTTCATCGGCAAGGCCACGCCCATTGTGTATCGCATTGCAATACAGCTATAGTGCACAGCAAGCGTAAGCGGCGCTTTAACGATTCGTCAACTACAGGCCATTTATGAGTAGATTTTTCCGTGAAGACGCCTCGCAGGCGGCGCAGAATCAGGCAGAGGACGACCGTTTGTTCGTCCGGGCGGCAGATCGCGCAATGCAGGTGCTGGGGGCCTTTCACAACGCGACCGGGCCAATGACCCTTTCCGACATCGCCAAGAGTGCCAGCATCGACCGATCCGCGGCGCAACGGCTGGTCCATACGCTCACCAAACTCGGCTATATCCGGCGCAGCGGGGATGACCGCGGCTACCTGCCGGGCATTCGCCTGCTGGATCACACGCTTGACCTGCTGCGGCTTGACCCCGTGGTGCAGAAGGCCACCCCCGTCTTGCTGGAACTGCGCAAATCCCTGCGCGAGCGGGTCGATCTCAGCCTCTATGACGAGACACGGCTGATCTATGCCCTGCGGATGCAAAGCAAACGCGAGACCTTTTTCGCCACCCTCGTGGGCCATAGCGTGCCGACCTTTTGCACCGCGGGCGGCCGCGCCGCGCTGGCACAGCTTCCCGATGACGCGGCGCGCGAAATTCTCACCCGCGCACCTTTGCACCCTTTCACCGCCAGCACCAAGACCGACCCCGAAGCGATCATGGCCGAGCTTGGCACCGCCCGCGAAAACCGCTTTGCCGTGGTCTGCGATGAATATGCTTTGGGCGAGGTGGCGGTAGGCGTCGCCATCACCGACCGGAACGGCGCGCCCTTAAGCGCGATACATCTCGCAGGCTCCCTCTCGGAATACACGCCGGAGGAATTTGTCGCCAAGGCCGCCCCCCTCGCCATAGAGGCCGCCAGTGCCATCATGGCCGGGTGATGGCCCAAAGCCTCGAATATAGTCACCCCCGCCTTCGGCAAAGGGTTTCGCCGCGAATTTACTTGCGTTGCTAAATTCTTTCTCCGAAGTTCGCGACATCAGGGCGCGGATGCGGCTTTGAAAACCACGAACGAAAGGAACCGGAATGACCGACAGTAAACCGCTTTGGCAATGGGACGCGCAGGAAATCGCACGCGCGACCCGCGCAGGAAAACTCTCGGCGGTTGAAGCGACCGAGGCGGCGATTGCCCGCATGGAAGAGGTCAATCCGGCTTTGAACGCGGTGGTCGAGACACTCGCCGATGAGGCCCGGGCCGAGGCTGCCGCCCTCGACAAAAGCGACGCACCCAAGGGGCCGTTGCATGGTGTTCCGGTCACGATCAAGATCAACGTCGACCAAAAGGGCCATGCCACCAGCAACGGCGTGCCCGCCTTCAAAGACATCATCGCGCCCGAGGATGCGCCGGTGGTGCGCAACCTCAAACGGGCGGGCGCCATCGTGATCGGGCGCACCAACACGCCGGAGTTTTCCTTTCGCGCCGATACCGACAACCCGCTCTACGGGCGCACCCACAACCCCTGGGGGCAGCACCTTTCGGCGGGCGGCTCCTCGGGTGGGGCGGGGGCGGCTGTCATGGCCGGGATCGGCGCGCTGGCCCATGGCAACGACATCGGCGGCTCCCTGCGTTTCCCCGCCTCGGCCAATGGCGCGGTGACGGTAAAGCCGGGTCTGGGCCGGGTGCCCGCCTACAACCCCAGCCAAAAGGCCGAGCGCGGACTTTTGGCGCAATCCATGTCGGTGCAGGGGTTAATCGTGCGCAAAGCGGCGGACCTGCATCTGTCGATGCCCAGCCTGATCGCCGCAGACGCGCGTGACCCCTTCCATGTGCCGCTGCCCTGGCGTGGCGAAGCGATCGAAGGCCCGATCCGCGTGGCCTTCACCCGCGATGACTTCGGCTTTGGCCTGCATCCGGATGTGGCCACCGCGCTCGACAAAGCCGCCTCTGCCCTGTCCAACGCAGGCTACGCCGTCGAAGAGGTGGAACCGCCCCTCGCCTATGAAGCCGGCAAAAACGGCTATCGCGCCCTGATGGGCGAAGTCGAAGCGCTGATGGGCGAGGACATCCGAGCCCATGGTTCCGACGATCTAAAGGCGATCTTTGAGGATTACTACGCCGAATACCCGCCTTTCAAAGGCACCGAACAGCTCGCCATGCTGGCCAAACGCACCCATTACGCGCGCGAATGGTCGCTGTTTCTAGAGGACTACCCCCTCGTGCTGACCCCCTTCATGTTCGCCCCCTTCTTCACCGCCGGGCGCGACACCGAAGGCCGCGAAGGCGTGCGCGACGTCTTGGGCAAGGGGCTTTGGTCTTTCGTCATGAACTTCACCGGCCTGCCTGCGGGCAACATCCCCACGCATATCGCGGAACTGCCCCAAGGCCCGCAGCCCATCGGCGTGCAAATCGCTGGCCGCCGCTGGCGCGAGGACCTGATCGTCGACGCGATGGCCGCGATCGAAGATGAGATTACCCCGGTTTGCATGCGGTTGTGGGGGGGGCGTGAAGTAGCCTCAAAGCGTGACGCCGATGGCCCGCATCTACTGTGAGGCGGGCCATTTTCTAGGGCCAGCCCAAACGCCTCCCGGCTTCTTGCGGCGGCGAAATCCGCTTGAGAGTTCACGAGACGGCAAAGGCGAGGGGCCACCCCCTCGCCTTCCCTCGTGTTCAGTCAGCCTTGGCGCCCTGCGTTTCACGGGCAACATTGCTGTTCCAGATCGTATGGTCGACGCCGTCGCCAAGCTCGGCATATTCGGCGATCCTGAACATCGGCTCTTTCCCGGCCTTGCGCTGCGCGAAATAGTCCCGCGTGAGTTTGGCGACGGTCTTGGACAGGATCAGAATGGCGATCAGGTTGACCGTCGCCATCAGCGCCATGGAGGCATCGGCGAAGTTGAACACGGTCGTGACCGCCTGCAACGAGCCCCAGACCACCATCGCGACAACAAGCGCCTTCAGCACGAGAAGCGGAATACGCTTGCCCATCCCAAGGAACTCCATCGCATTCTCGGCATAGGAATAATTCCCGATGATCGAGGTAAAGGCGAAGAACAGGATGGCGATCCCGATGAAGATCGGACCGAATGCGCCAATATGCTGTTCCAAAGCGATCTGCGTCAGCGCCATGCCGGTCGCCGCACCTTCGGAATAGTCGACCGCGCCCGACAGCAGGATCATCAGCGCCGTCGCCGTGCAGATCACCAGCGTATCGATAAAGACGCCAAGCCCCTGCACCAGCCCCTGACTGGATGGATGGTGCGGATCGGGCACCGCGACGGCGGCGATGTTCGGGGCCGAGCCCATGCCCGCCTCGTTCGAGAACAGACCGCGCTTCACCCCGTTGAGCAGGGCCACCATGAAACCACCGGTAAAGCCCCCCGCCGCCGCCTCGAAACCGAAGGCAGATTTGACGATCAGGGCCAGCATGGCGGGCACATCGGCGATGTTCAAAACCACGATTAGCAGCGCCACGACGATATAGAGACCGGCCATGGCAGGAACGATCTTTTCCGCCACCCGCGCGATGGATTTGATTCCGCCAAAGATGACGATGCCCGCGATACCGCCGACGACAAGGCCGGTGACGAGCTTGGGGATGGCAAAGGCTTCCTCCATCGCGACCGAGATCGAGTTTGCCTGCACCGCCGAGAAGATCAGACCGAAGCTGACGATAAGGCAGACCGAAAAGACATAGCCCATGGCGTTCGACCCGATGCCCCGGGACATGTAGAAGGCCGGTCCGCCCCGGTATTGCCCGTCCGCGTTCCGAACCTTGTAAAGCTGCGCCAAGGTAGACTCCGCATAGGCCGTGGCCATGCCGACAAGCGCCACAACCCACATCCAGAACACAGCCCCCGGTCCGCCGAGATAGATCGCCACAGCCACCCCGGCGAGGTTGCCCGTACCGACCCGGCTGGCGAGAGAGATCGTCAGCGCCTGAAATGGCGAAATGCCCGCGGCGGAAGTGTCACGCGAGGATCGGACCACGCGAAAGAATTCGGCGAAATGCCGGAATTGCAGGAAACCAGTGCGCCAGGTGAAATAAAGCCCGACAGCCAGCAGGCCATAGACGAGGACGTAGCCCCACAAGACGGTGTTCAGGAAATCGACGATTGCGGTCATAATTGTGCCCCTCGTTTACATGTTCAACAACTAACCCGTCGACAGACAAGGGAAAGCGTTGAACCGAAATGAAAATGCCCGGCGGGGGCCAGTCATGGGCTTCGCATAATATGCGCACCGCCGAGCGAATGTATGGTATTAACCTGATACGCGATCAGATGAAGAATGACGTAGGCCGCAGGCCGCGCATGGCCCGCGCGAGACTGCGACTGCCTTCACACCCTCAGTGCGTCCACGCCCCGCGGCGACCGGTCGCGAAATTCTCGCCATAGCCGCCGGGGCGGACGTTGGGCTTACGCTTGTTGGGCAGTTGCACCTGTGCGTCGATGCCGTGATCGCGGGCGTATTCTTCGGCGGCTTCGCGGGTGTCGAACTGCAAGCGCACTTGGCTTTGCGTATCATCGGAAGACGTCCAGCCCATCAGCGGATCGACCCTGCGCGCTTCCGCGGGCGAAAACTCAAGCAGCCAAACACGGGTCTTGGCCGTGCCGGAAGACATCGCTGTACGGGCGGGTTGATAGATACGTGCGCGCATTTCGGGACTCTCGCTTCAATAACCTCGGGCTTTATCTAATATTCCGTGCCGAGGGGCAAGGGAATGCAGGCCCGCGCAGATAAACCCTACCATGCTGCGGTGCAGAGACTACATCAAGATCACCCCATTGGAGTGTTCCATATGACCCCCTTCGCCCTCTTCGCCCTACAAAGCCAGATCGCCGCCCTCGCGGTGGAAACCCAGATCGTGATGTCGCTGCGCCTCTTGGGCATGGCAGGCGCGCTGCCCGCCCGCCCCGGTGAGAACAACCGCATGGTGGCCGAGAAAGGCCCGGCCATGGTCAAAGCCTTCGCCGCCGGGACGCAGGCCATGATGCTGGGCAAGCGCCCCGATCAGATCATGGATGCCTCTCTCGCCCCGCTTGCCCGCAAGGTGCGACAGAATCGCAAACGGCTGATGAAGTAGCGGCAAAAGCGCCCTTCGCGCCCCCCTGCCCCTTGAACCCCGCGTGAAAGAGGGCACCTATGGGAAGCTTGACGAAGGATACCCGCGATGCCCTATGCCCATTCCGACAAGACCGAGGGGATGCCAATGCTGGCAAACCCCGCGCCAGACGTGCGCAACCGCCCAAAGTTGGAGGGCGGCCATAAGTTCAAGCTGGTGACCGAGTTCGCTCCGGCGGGCGACCAGCCCACCGCGATCAAGGAATTGACCGAAGGGGTGAACGCGGGCGAGCGCGATCAGGTGCTTCTGGGCGCCACCGGCACGGGCAAGACCTTCACCATGGCAAAGGTGATCGAAGAGACGCAGCGCCCCGCCATCATCCTTGCCCCCAACAAGACGCTGGCGGCGCAGCTTTACGGCGAGTTCAAGGGCTTCTTCCCCGACAACGCGGTGGAATACTTCGTCTCCTATTACGACTATTACCAGCCCGAGGCCTATGTCGCGCGCTCCGACACTTTCATCGAGAAAGAGAGCCAGATCAACGAACAGATTGACCGGATGCGCCACTCCGCCACCCGCGCGCTTTTGGAGCGTGACGATGTGATCATCGTGGCCTCGGTGTCCTGCATCTACGGCATCGGTAGCGTCGAGACCTATGGCGCGATGACCCAAGACCTGAAAGCGGGCAGCATGTACGACCAGCGCAAGGTCATCGCCGATCTGGTCGCCCAGCAGTACAAGCGCAACGATGCGGCCTTTCAGCGCGGCTCCTTTAGGGTGCGCGGCGACAGTCTGGAAATCTTCCCCGCGCACCTTGATGACCGCGCCTGGCGGCTGTCATTCTTTGGCGAGGAATTGGAAAGCATCACCGAGTTCGACCCGCTGACCGGTGAGAAGACCGACACCTTCGACCAGATCCGCGTCTACGCCAACAGCCACTACGTGACGCCAAAGCCGACGATGCAGCAGGCCATCCAAGGCATCAAGAAAGAGCTGCGCACCCGGCTTGACCAACTGGTGGCCGACGGCAAACTGCTGGAGGCCCAGCGGCTTGAGCAGCGCACCAATTTCGACATCGAGATGCTGGAGGCCACCGGCGTCTGCAACGGGATCGAAAACTATTCGCGCTATCTGACGGGCCGCGCCCCGGGCGAGCCGCCCCCCACCCTCTTCGAGTTCATCCCCGACAACGCCATCGTCTTCGCCGATGAAAGCCACGTCTCCGTCCCGCAGATCGGTGGCATGTACAAGGGCGACTACCGGCGCAAGTTCACGCTGGCCGAACACGGCTTCCGCCTGCCCTCCTGCATGGACAACCGACCCCTGAAATTCGAGGAGTGGGACGCCATGCGCCCGCAATCGGTCTTCGTCTCCGCCACGCCCGCGGCATGGGAGATCGAGCAATCGGGCGGCGTCTTCACCGAACAGGTCATTCGCCCCACCGGCCTTTTGGACCCCAAGGTTGAGATCCGTCCCGTGGAGATGCAGGTCGACGATCTCTTGGACGAGGTCCGCAAGGTGGCCGCCGATGGCTACCGCACGCTTTGCACCGTGCTGACCAAGCGCATGGCCGAAGACCTTACGGAATACATGCACGAGCAGGGCATCCGCGTGCGCTACATGCACTCCGACATCGACACGATCGAGCGGATCGAAATCCTGCGCGACCTGCGCCTCGGGGCTTTTGATGTGCTGATCGGGATCAACCTGCTGCGCGAGGGGCTCGACATTCCCGAATGTGGGTTGGTGGCCATTCTCGACGGCGACAAGGAGGGTTTCCTGCGCTCGGAAACCTCGCTGATCCAGACCATCGGCCGCGCCGCGCGCAACGCGGAAGGCCGCGTCATCATGTATGCCGACCGCATCACCGGCTCGATGGAGCGCGCCATGGGCGAGACCGAGCGCCGCCGCGCCAAGCAGATCGCCTATAACGAGGAACATGGCATCACCCCGGCCACCGTGAAGAAGAACGTCGAAGACATCCTCGCCGGACTTTACAAAGGCGATGTGGACATGAACCGCGTCACCGCCAAGGTCGACAAGCCGATGGCGGGCGGGAACCTGCAAGCCGTGCTCGACGGGCTGCGCGCCGATATGCGCAAGGCGGCCGAGAACCTCGAGTTCGAGGAAGCCGCGCGGCTGCGCGATGAGGTCAAACGGCTGGAGGCCGTGGACCTTGCCGTCGCCGACGACCCGATGGCGCGTCAACAGGCGGTCGACCGCGCCGTCGATGCCGCGCAGCAAGCCTCGGGCCGCAGCACCTCGGGACGGGGCGGCATGCGCGGCGGCAATGTGAAACGCCGCAAACGCTAAAGAAAAAGGGCCGCCCCCGCGGGGTGGCCCTTGCACGATCCGACACTAAACGCCGCAGCTACCGTCGCAGCGCCGCCACCAAGGCCAGCACCAGCGCCGCACCGATTGCCGCGACCACCAGCAGCAAAAGCAAGCCCCCCGCAGCCACCACCGTCACGCCCAGCGCGGCAAGGATGAAAGGCAGCGCCACGGCGCCGACGACACCCAGAACAAGGTAAAGAAGACGGTTCCGGCCCGCCACGGCGCCGGCAATGGCCCCGGCGGCAAGCCCGACCACCACGAGTGCGATCAGCGCCACGGCGCCAAGTGTATCAAGAAAGGCTTCCATCGAAGGGAACTCCTAAATCAAATGAAGGGTACGAAAGGCACGCCGCATCCCGCGAGGGTCAACAACAAGCCAAGGGCAAACAATCGGCGCATCGGGGTTCCTTTCCAATCACGGCCAAACCAGCCGCACGCTCATCAGACCCGATCCGCCGCACAAAAACAATGGCGAACGCAGAGGATCGCCACAGCGAAAGGGAGGCGTCACCGCCTCCCCTAACTGCTTGGTGAGCTGTTCAAATCCAGTAATATGGCACGCCGTAGTGATCGAACGTCCGCTCTTGCCACGCGCGGTCGCTGTGCCACCGCTCGGTCCGTTCCGGCGCGCCTTTAACCGTTGCCTCGTCGATGTTCGTCATGAAACCATCGCGCGACGGGTCATAGTTCAACGCAGTCCACGGCACCGGGTAATGCTCTTCCCCGAGGCCCAGAAAACCGCCGAAGCCCATCACGGCATAGGCGACCTTGCCGGATTTCTTGTCGATCATCAGGTGATCGATATGGCCGATTTCGGTCCCATCCGCGCTGAAAACGGCGGTGCCGTTCACGTTGTCCGAAGAAACCAGCGATGCGGGTGCTGTCGTGTCAGTCATGGCTTGTTCCTCTCATGATTGCTGTACCGGCAAAACCCGAGATCGGCGGTGCCGGTTCCCGCAATACGGGCAGACTGGCGAGGATTGGCTCAGCCCCGTCGCGGCGCGCTGCGGGAACCAATAAGCCCGCCCTCGGGTTGTCCAACACTCGGGTTGTCCAACAATAGAAACGCACGCATTCGAGAGGGATCAAACAATGGAATATGGACTTTTAGGGCTCATCGTCCTCATCGCCGACATCTACGCCATCTATCAGGTCGCTACCTCAAACGCCTCGGGCGCGGCCAAGATCGCTTGGATCTTGGGCATCATCATCCTGCCGGTGCTGGGCTTTATCGCCTGGCTCATTGCAGGCCCCCGAGGCGACAAGGCTCACGTCTGACGGGGCTCACGTCTGACGGGGCTCACGTCTGACGCCCCTGACATAGCAACTGCGAAACCCGGTGCCCTCGGCGCCGGGTTTTCACGTTCTTCCCCCGCAAGCAACGATTTGTTAAGCGCTATTAACCAAGATCGCAGCAGGAGCCTGCCATGCGATCTGCCCTTTGCCTCACCCTACTGGCCTGCCAGTTCAGCCCCGCCGCCGCCGATGCTGGGCCATGGCTGCGCGAGGAAGGCACGACCTTCATCTCAAGTTCTTTCTCGGCAACCTACTTCTACGACCTCTCCCAAAGCACCTATATCGAATACGGGCTGCGCGAATCTCTCACCTTCGGCTTCGACCTCAACACCGCACAAAGCCGTTTTGGCCTGCAAAGCGGCCATGCCACCGTCTTCCTGCGTTTCCCCTTGGGAGAGCCGAGCGAGACAGGCCGCTGGGCCTATGACATCGGTGCCGGGGCAAGCTGGTCGGGGGAGTTCATCTCGCCCCACCTCAGGGCCGGGCTGTCTTGGGGCCGCGGCTTCACCTTGGGCGAACGGAATGGCTGGCTTACCGTCGATGCCTCCGCAAGATGGGAGTTTGGCTTTTCCCAAGAGGTCATCAAGATCGACAGCACCGCCGGGCTCGACTTCACCCCCGTGACCACCGGAATGGCACAGGTCTTTCTCACCTACACCGGGGGTGAGACCTATGCCAAATTCGCCCCTTCCATCGTCCTGTCGCCCAGCTTCACCAAATACCGCCTGCAATTGGGCAGCGAAATCCCCTTCGACGCGCCAGAAAATTCCGCCCTCACTCTTAGCCTCTGGCGGGAATTCTAAAGCAAATGGCCCCGCCGATCTCCGGCAGGGCCGCTTCACACCTCAGGGCCGCGCCTCGGTTAGCGGTTGTCCATCCGCACCATGACAGAGACCTTGCCCTTCACCGGCGTTGGCCAAACCACATGCAACTGATCCCGGTCCGGCCCCTCGGCGTGTTTCACATAAGGCATGTCGAATTGCGCCACGTTGTTGCCGTTGCGGATCGCCCCATGGGCCACCACCGCATCACTGTTGAGCGCTTGCCCCTCGAACGGCAGATGCCCGGCGGTATCAATCACCCACGTCTCTGACGGGGTCGATTGGGTGAACTCGATCTCGGCCATATTCTCAACCTGCGTGGTCACCGCATGGAAGGAATTGCCCTTCATTACCACGTTCTTGCAACGCGACAGATCAAGATCGGCAAAGGTCGTATCCACCCGCTCGGCCCGGTCGATGCTGCCGTTGAGACTGCGGAAACGGTTGCCGGTGATGCTCACCCCGCTCAGGAAATGCCCCGCACCATGCGGTTTTACTACGATATAGCTAAACCACGGGGCGACTTCCCCAGACAAAAAGATATTGTCGCTGATGCTGAGCGCACTGAATGAGTAGCCCGTGGTGAAGGCCGGGGTCGGGTCTTGCTCATTCGTCCATTCGATAAAGCAATTGTCGACGTAGTTCCCCGTCACCACCGCGCTGGTATGGGCCGAAGCAAGGATCAACCCCGCCGAGCGAACACCGTTGTCGACCTCATCGCCCTGAAAGAAATGATTGCCCGTCACGATGCTGTTGCCCCCCGCAAGCAGCGCGAAGTGGCGGAACTTGGTCGCACGGCAATCGCGCAGCTTCACGTCGTTGGCGTTGGTGTTAAGCGCGATGGAGGACCGGTTCGGCACGGTCAGCGCATCCTCCGCCGACAGAAACTGGCAGCGGTCGATCAACATGCCCTGACAGCCCCCGCCGATCGAGGTGACGCCGCGGTCTTTCGGGCGGCTGACGAAACAGTCGCGCAGGTGAAAGATCAGCCCCGAAGGCGCAAGGTTGATCGCGCTGCAGCGGTTGTTGCACTGGAACTCGATATCATCGAGCACGAATTTCGACAGCGAGGCGAAGCCGCTGAAATCCACCATGTATTGGAACTTGCGGAAGGTGAAATTCTGCGTTCCTTCCGCATCGTAAAGCGGCGCGTTGAGCGTGATCTCCTGCGTGGCGACATTCTTGGACCGCACATAGATCTCGCGCCCCACCCCTGTCCCTTCAACGAGCGCGCCCACCGGCACATTGGCGATATTGGTGACATTAGTCAGCTTGCGCGCGTCCGAAGCCGCGTAGCGCCCCTGCGAGGTCACCACCACCGTATCCCAAGCGCTGCTCGACGCGGCCTCAAGCTGGCCGTTGCGGATCACCCGGCGGGTGGCATAGCTGGTCTTGTCCGGCACCGCCGCCTGCATGTCGAGCGGCCCGGTCACATTCACCTTGCGCCCCCCCATATCGAGCGAATCGTGATCCGCATTGTTCAAAAGCGCCTGAAATGCTTTCAGAAAAGCGGTCTCTTCATTTTCGAAGGCTTCGATATAGCTGGGCAGATCGAAATTGCGGCGCAGCAGCAGCACCGCCCCCACCGGCATGGTCACATGACCCTCGAATTTGACCTGCGTGTCAAAGGTCACATCCCCGTTCAACAGGTAGTTCCCCGCAGGCACCAGTACCGTGCGCCCCGCCGCGGCGGCATTTGCGGCCTCGAAGGCGACGGTGTCGTCGCTCACCCCATTGCCGACCGCACCAAAGTCGCGCACATCGACCTGCGCCAGCATGTCCCGCAGAAAGACCGAGGTGACATCCTCGATCACGATATCGTCGATCCGGACCACACCGCCCGTGGGCCCGGTCAGGTCCAGCCCGAAATGCCCGTAGACGGCCCCGGTGCCCCAGACCATATCGACCCCGCCACGGTCGCCGCTGCCGATGATCGCGCTGACCTCGACCACCTCGCCATAGGCCGTCAGCGCAACCGCCGGCCCGGTCTCCGTCACACCGCTCACCCGGCCCCCACCCGCCTGCGCCGGATAGCCCGCGATCCGCACCGTCGGCAGGTTACCACTGACCGCCTTCACCCGCGCTGTCACCCGCAGATAGCAGCCCGGCAGCAGCGGGGTCTGCCCCATGTAGCGCAGCCGCTGCGTGGCCTGCGTTTTCAGCAGTTCCAGCGCCCCACCGAAATCCTGATCTGCGGGGACAAAGGCGGCATTGGCCGCGTTCTCATAGGTGTCCGACCCCGGCGTGCCGTCGCCGCTTGACCAGACATCCAGCCCCGCCGCAAAGGGGGTGGGCATCAACACCACGCCATCGGTAATCGCCTTGTTCATCGCATTTCCTTTCCCCGGTCCGCACCTCCCACCGGGGCGCGCCGCTCAACTGCTCAGGCTCGGCGAGGGCCGAACCGCGAGGTCAGGGAAGTATCAACGATGTATTAACCCGCATTTGCCCCGCCGTGCGGGAGCCGCGCAACAAGGGTCAGACATTGGCCCCCGGCGCGTCGAGGATTTGCACCGCGCCAATGCGCCAGCCCGCCTCCGTCTTTTCCATCAAATAGCCCAGCAGATGCGTGAACCCTTGAGGATCGACCACCTGCACCACCTGATAGAAACGCGCCCCATCCGCGCGCCGGTCGAGGAACCGCACCTCCGCCGGGTTCTGCACCATGGGGTAGCCATTGCTTACCATGCTGCGAAAGTTCTCAGGGGTTTGGAAATAGCGCTGCAAATTCGGCGTGGCGAATTCTAATGCGGTGGCGAAATCATTCGCGCGAAAGGCGTCGAACTGGCGGTTGATCGTCTCTTCGATCTCGGCCTGCTGCGCCATCGCGCCAAAGCTCAGGAGGGCCGATAGCACCAGCCCTCCGAAAAACGTGAACATCCCTTTGCGCATTGCCTTTCCCCCTTGCCCTTGCTGAATGATCTAAGTCACGCAAGGGCAGAGGCAAAAGTTTCACGCGCCGGTCAGCTTGCCCGCAAGCGCGTCGTCGATCAGCGCCACGGTCTCGTCCACACCATACAGCGCGATGAACCCGCCGAACCGCGGCCCTTGATCGGCCCCCAGAAGCACCTGGTACAGCGCCTTGAACCAGTCGCGCAGCGGATCGAAACGCTCCTTGCCGACGGCGAAAACCATGCTCTGCAGCGCCTCGGCATCAAGGCCGCTGTCCCAGACCTTCAGCCGCTCGCGCAGGTCTTCCAGCGCCTCGCGTTCCAACTCGGTGGGCGCGCGGAACACCTTCGTCGGTTTTACGAAGTCGTTGAAATAGCGCACCGCGTGACCTGCCGCCGCATCCATGCCGGGATTGGCCTCGGGCGTTGCCTCGGGCGCATAGCGCTGGATGAAGCCCCAAAGCTGCGACTTGTCCTCGGCGCTCGACACCGAGGCGAGGTTCAAGAGCATCGAGAAGGGCACCACCATGTCTGACTTCGGGACATCACCGCCGTGGATGTGCCAGACGGGGTTGTTAAGCCGTGCCTTCACGTCCTGCGTCTCATAGGCGCGCAGCTGCTGGTGGTATTCGTCGACCGCCTTGGGGATCACGTCGAAATACATGCGCTTGGCCGTCTTCGGCTTGAGGAACATGAAATACGACAGGCTCTCGGTGCTGGCATAGGTCAGCCACTCGTCGATCGAGATGCCGTTGCCCGAGGACTTGGAGATCTTCTGCCCGTTCTCATCGAGGAACAGCTCATAGCTGAAATGCTCGGGCTTCTTGCCGCCCAAGATCTCGCAGATGCGGTCGTAGATCGCGGTGTTGGTGGCGTGCTCCTTGCCGTACATCTCGAAGTCGACGTCGAGCGCGGCCCAGCGGGCGCCGAAGTCGGGCTTCCACTGCAGCTTCACGTTGCCCCCCGTGACCGGCAGGGTCATCTCGTTGCCGTCCTCGTCGTCGAAGGTGATCGTGCCGTCCTTGGCGTTGACCTCCTTCATCGGCACATACATGACGCGCCCCGTCTCGGGGTGGATCGGCAGAAAGATCGAATAGGTTTGGCGACGCTCCTCGCGCAGCGACTTCAGCATCACTTCCATGATCTCGTCGTATTTCTCGCAGGCGCGCAGCAGCACCTCGTCGAACTGGCCCGAGCGGTAGAACTCGCGCGCCGAATAGAACTCATACTCGAAGCCGAAGGTGTCGAGGAAGCGGCGCAGCATCGCGTTGTTGTGATGGCCAAAGCTTTCATGCGTGCCGAAGGGGTCGGGCACGGAGGTCAACGGCTTGTGCATATGCTCTTCGAGCATCTCGCGCTGCGGCACGTTGCCCGGCACCTTGCGCATGCCATCGAGGTCATCCGAGAAACAGACCAGCTTGGTCGGAATGTCGCTGATCTCTTCAAAGGCGCGCTTGATCATCGTGGTGCGCAGCACCTCGCCGAAGGTGCCGATATGCGGCAGGCCCGAGGGGCCATAGCCGGTCTCGAACAGCACATAACCCTTCTCTGGCGGCTTCTTGGCATAGCGTTTGAGCACCCGGCGGGCTTCTTCAAAGGGCCATGCTTTGCTGCTGAGTGCCGCGTCTCGGGTCTCGGACATGTCAGATCATCCATCTCTTGGCGTCCCTGCGCCCAATGCGCACGGGGTCGCCCGTTCCTATTGCTTCACTCCCTGAGGGTCAATATTCTGCACCGCAACATACCTGTGCAAAGGATACCGCGATGCCCGACACATCTTCCCTCTCGCTCAGCGCCCAAGACAGCCTTGTCGCGCTGATGATCGCGGTCTCGGCCTCGGATGAGGACATCCGCACCGCCGAACTGGTCAAAATCGAATCCGCGCTGAACTTGCTGCCGGTCTTCTCGGGCTATGACAATGACCGCGTCTCGACGATTGGCAAAACGGTCTTTGACCTGTTCGAACAGGAGGACGGATTGGATGCCCTCTTTGGCCTGATCCGCGAGGCCCTGCCGGAGCGTTTGCATGAAACGGCCTATGCGCTGGCCTGCGACGTGGCCGCCGCCGATGGCACGCTAGACGAGGCCGAACTGCGCCTGCTCGAAGAAATCCGCTATGAGCTTAACATCGACAGGCTCCACGCCGCCGCGATCGAACGCGGCGCGCGGGCGCGGCACCTGACCTAAGCGCGGGTTAGGACTCTTCCAAAGCGACTTCCGGCTCGGCCCCGATATCTTCGGCATCAGAGTCGGGCGCGGTTTGAGCCTCTGGCGCGGCGTCGCTCTCCGGCTCGGGCTTCACAGCCACGTTGTACAAAAGCCCCCACCGCTCCAGCAGCCCGCGTTGCACACGTTTGGCCCGCGCGTTCCAAGCCCGCGCCCCCGGCGGGCGCTCTCGCTCGGCCCGGCTGATCTTGGCCCGCTCCTCGATATTCGCGGTCAGGATCGCAAAGGCCAGCACCCGGTCCTCGGGCGTGGTCAGGAAGCCGGCCAGCGCCGAGACGAAGTTCAGCGTGCCGGTCTTCGCGTCGATCTCAATCGGATTGTCGCGCTCAGGCCGGCCCCGATCATCGCGCAGATAGACCGGTTTCAGGATCGGCCGCAGCCCCGTGCCATGAATGCGCGCCAGCCCTCCGGCCATGTCATGCACGGTCATCTTGCTGTCGTCGCCAAGACCCGAATGGTCGATCATCGCCGGGTTTTCCATGCCCAGTTCCTCAATCGCCCATTTGTTCATTTCGGCGGCAGAGGCGCGCAGGCTCGGCACCGTGCCCAACCGTTTGGCGCTGGCGGCCATGCCGACCATCTCGGCGGTCAGATTGGTGGAATACTCCAACATGTCCTTGAGGATGGACCGCAACTCGGCGCTGCGGTGGGTGACGAGGGTCTCGCCCTCTGGCAGCGTCTCGACCAGTTCCGCATCGCCCAGTTTGATGCCATGGCTCCGCGCGATGGTGGCAAAGATGTCGCCCGCATAGACACCGGGCCGTCGGATCGGCAGCCAACGCGCCCCGCCCGAGCCCAAAGCCCCCTTTGCAACTGTCCAGACATCGCGTTCGGGCCGGTTTTCATAGGTATAGACCGGCCCGCTGCGGTCCACGACCTCCATCGTGGCGGTGCGCACGGCGGGGGCATAGCGCGCCGCGCGGCCCTCCATCGTTACGTCATAGCCGTCACCGCTGCGCTTCCACTCGAAATGCACCCGGTTGTAGTTCAGCGCGATGCCTGAGACGCCGGGGTTGTAGCCCACATGGTCGGGCTGTTCGGGATCAATCGCAAAGGTCGCAGGCAGCGCGCCTTCATAGACCTTGAAAGCCCCCTTCACGCCGATGATGCCCGCCTCTTTCAACTCCTCGGCCATCTGCCCCAGATTGTCACTGTCGAGGGTCGGATCCCCTCCGCCAACGAGGATCAGATCGCCCTGCACCTCGCCACCCACAACACCGCCGGTCGCCAAAAGGCGCGTCTCGAACACATGATCCGGCCCCAGTTCATCCAGCGCATAAAGCGCGGTGATCGCCTTGATGCTGCTGGCGGGCGGGATGCCATCGGTGGCGTTGGACGCCTCCAGCCAGATGCCAGTGTCGACATCGACCACGGCAAAGGCCACCGTGCCGGTGATGCCGCTGTCGGCGATGATCTCGGACACATTCGGAATGGCCTGTTTATACAGGTCGGCATCGCGCCCCACGGGGCGCAATGAAGTGGTCGGCGGCTCGGCCCAGGCAGAGGCCGCCGCCAGTGCAGCGGCAGCCGTCCCAAGGAAAATGCGGCGTGTGAAACGTCGTGAAAAATTCTGGCTCATGGGCTTGATATAAACCCCAAGCGGCGTTCGGCCACAACCGCTCTGACAATGGTGGAACTTTCGCAGTTGCACAAAACCGCCGACCTGCTACCCCAACGTCATGCAACGCGCTATCCCGATCATGTTTATCGCCATGTCGCTGATCCCCGCAGGGGACAGCGCGGGGAAAATCCTGACCTCTGGCATGGGGGTGGCACCGGTCTTCGTGGCATGGTCGCGCTTTGCCATTGGGGCGCTGATGGTGCTGCCGTTCCTGCCCCGTGGCACATGGGGGCTGATGCGCGATTGGCGGCTCTGGCTGCGGGCGGGCACCTTGGCCTTGGGGATCACCTGCATTCAAACCGCGCTCAGAACCGAGGCGATTGCCAATGTCTTTGCCGCCTTCTTTATCGGGCCGATGATCAGCTATCTGCTGGCCGCGATGTTTCTGCGCGAGCGCATCAGCCTGCTGCGCAGCGCGTTGATCCTGATGGGTTTTTGCGGCGTGCTGCTGGTGGTGCGTCCGGGGCTGGGCGGCGGCACAGGCGGGCCGGGGCTGCTCTTTGCCGTGGCGGCGGGGCTGTTCTACGGCGTCTTTCTCACCATGTCGCGCTGGCTGTCTGACCTCGCCCCACCCCTCGCGCTGACCTTTACCCAACTGGCGATGAGCGCGGTGATGCTGCTGCCCTTGGGGCTGATGAACCTGCCCGCGGCGACCCTGCCCGTCGCGGGGCTGGCCACCGCGAGCGCGCTGTTTTCCATGCTGGGCAATCTGCTGCTGCTCTATGCCTACCGCCGGGCGCCCGCCACGCGGCTGGCGCCGCTGGTCTATTTCCAACTGATCGCGGCGGTGCTGCTGGGGCTGTTCCTGTTCAGCACCCTGCCCGATGCGCTGACTTGGGCAGGGCTTGCGGTGATCATCACTGCGGGCATCACTTCGGCCCGGCTACGCTGAGCGCCAGCCCCCCGCCGCGCGCAATGCGGTGGAAGAGACATCGACCATCGGCACATTGACGAAACACCACGCAGGCGCCGTGGCGCGGCCCAGCAATTGGCTGTTCCGCCCCGCAATCCGGTAGGGCGCATAAAGCGTCGCTGCCCGGCTCATCCGGGCCGAGATGCGCTGGCCGGGCCTTGCCAACACGCCCACCGGCACCGTCTCCATGATCTGCCGCCAGTCTTGCCAGAGGTGGAACTGCGCAAGGTTATCGGCCCCCATCAGCCAGATGAACCGCACGCCGGGATAGTGCTGCCGCAGCGCCGCCAGCGTCTGAGCGGTGTAGCGCGTGCCAAGCTGCGCCTCGATATCCGTGATCTCGACCTTGGGATGATCCATCACCACCCGCGCCCGCGCCATGCGCTGCGCCATGGGCGCCGGGCCATGCTCTTTCAACGGGTTGCCGGGGCTCAGCAGCCACCAGACCCGATCCAGCCCAAAGCGTTTCAAGGCCTCGCGGGTGATATGCGCATGGCCCTCATGCGCCGGGTCAAACGACCCGCCCAACAGGCCCACAACCTGCCCTTTGGTGGCGAATGGCATGGTATTGCGCAAGAAAATGGCCCCCGATCCGAAATCAGGGGCCAAAGGAGGGGCATTGCAGCCCTTTGTCAATGCGAAGCCCTTACTTGTGCTTCACGATCTCGCCCGAGCGCAGCCGCGCGACATAGCTGTTCAACTCACGCTTCACGATCGGCATCAGGAAATAGAGCGCGATGATGTTCACGATCGCCATTGAGAAGAGCATCGCATCGCTGAAGTCGATCACCGGCCCAAGGCTCGCCGCCGCGCCGATCACGATGAAGAGGCAGAAGATCACCTTGAAGGTCAACTCCTTCGCCGCCCCCTCGCCAAAGAGATAGGTCCACGCCTTGAGCCCGTAGTAGGACCAGCTGATCATGGTCGAAAAGGCAAAGAGCACCACCGCCACCATCAGCAGCACCGGGAACCAGGAGAAGGCCCGCGCATAGGCCGCCGAGGTCAGGGCCACGCCGCTGACTTCGCCCTCGGTCGCGATCCGGCCAGCTTCGGCGTTCCAGATATAGAGACCGGTCTCGGGGTCTTGGTTGAGCACGCCGCTGATCACGATGACCAGCGCGGTCATGGTGCAGATCACCACCGTGTCGATGAAGGGCTCCAGCAGGGCGACGTAGCCCTCGGTCACCGGCTCCTTGGTGCGCACCGCCGAGTGGGCGATGGCGGCCGAGCCGATGCCCGCCTCGTTGGAGAAGGCCGCGCGGCGGAAGCCCTGGATCAGCGCGCCGGTAAAGCCGCCGACCACGCCGAGGCCGGTAAAGGCGCCCATGAAGATCTGCCCGAAGGCCCAGCCGATCATATCCCAATTGATGATCAGGATCAGGATCGAGACCAACACATAGAAGATACCCATGAAAGGCACGATCTTTTCAGTCACCCGCGCGATGGATTTCAGACCGCCCGCGATCACCGCAAAGGTCACGCCGGCAAGGACGACCCCGGTGATCCAGCCCGGATAGTCCCCCAAGACACCCGCAAGCTGGGCATGGGCTTGATTGGCTTGGAACATATTGCCCCCGCCAAGCGCGCCGAGGATGGTGAAGATCGAAAAGAGCACCGCCATGAAGCCCCCCAGCGGTAAGCCACGCTCGGAAAAGCCTTTGACGATGTAATACATCGGCCCGCCCGAGACATGGCCGTCGGGGAATTCATTGCGGTATTTCACACCGAGCGTACATTCGGTGAACTTCGTGGCCATGCCGAACAGGCCCGCGATCACCATCCAAAAGGTCGCCCCCGGCCCGCCGATGCTGACCGCCACCGCGACGCCCGCGATATTGCCCAGACCCACGGTGCCCGACAGCGCCGTCGCCAGCGCTTGGAAGTGGCTCACCTCGCCCGCGTCGTCGGGATCGGAGTAATCCCCTCTCACAAGCTGGATCGAATGCCAGAACCCTTTAATCTGGATGGCCCCGAAATAGACGGTGAAGACCACGGCCCCCACGACCAGCCAAAGCGCGATCCAAGAAAAATTCGTGCCCGGTAGCGGGGCAAAGATGAAAGATACGTACCAGCCGGTATAATCGGCAAAAATCTGGTTGATACGTTGGTCGATGCCGATAGTCTCTTGCGCGGCGGCAAGGCCCGGCAGCAATGACGCAAAGGCCGCCATCGCAAAGGTCAGTAACTTGTTCATGGCGTTTCCTTTCAGGGAATGATCGTGACCGGCACGCTGGAGCCTGCGACCAACCGGCCCGTCACCCCACCGAAGAGCCGCTTGAGGCCCCGCTCACCAACCCGCCCGACGACGATCTGAATCGCGCCACGCTTCTTGGCCACCGCTTCGAGGATATCGGCCACGTCGCCATGCCGCACGATACCCTCGACCTCGACACCGGCGGCCTTGGCCTCGGCCACAGCAGGATCGAGCACCACATCATGGGCGCGCTGCAACTCCTGCTCGCGCCGCTTGTGGCGCTGCTCGTTCTCTTCCTTGGTCTGAAAGGTGAAAGGCGACCATTCGATCACAAAGCAAACGGTGATCGAACAATCCCCGATCTGTTTGGCCTGTGACTGAGCAAACGCCAAGGCACGCGCACCGGCCTCCGACCCGTCCAGACCCACAACGATGGTGGATTTAGTCATGAGTATTTCCCTGTTGTTGCGCTAAAGGCAGCCCCCATGACGGGCGAAAACCGCCTTCAACCTCCCTACTCTGAAGTTGGTGAACTTCGTCACCTAACCGCAGATTGAATAGAGTCTAGCGCGAAAACGGCAGAAAAGTCGACCGAATTTCACCGATCGACTGGGCGGATCGCCTGCCAAACCCTTGCAAAACCATTAAATAGCCCGCCCTGCCTTCTTCTTGCGCAGGCGGCTTGCCCGCCTTGCAAAGCTTCGCCGGGCGGGGTGCCTACGCGATACAGAGTGTTTGATATTGCCCCGCCCGGGGGATATTGCACTGCAAACCCCAAAACGCGTTGCAAGGATTCTCCAATGGCCGCCTATCAATACGTCTATCACATGTCCGGCGTCTCCAAGACCTATCCCGGGGGCAAGAAGACATTCGAAAACATTCACCTGAACTTCCTCCCCGGCGTGAAGATCGGTGTCGTCGGCGTCAACGGCGCGGGTAAGTCCACGCTGCTCAAGATCATGGCCGGGCTCGACAAGGATTTCTCGGGCGAGGCATGGGCCGCCGAGGGTGCCAAGGTCGGCTACCTGCCGCAGGAGCCGAAACTCGACCCCGAAAAGACCGTGCGCGAGAACGTGATGGAGGGCGTGGCCGAGAAGAAGGCCATCCTCGACCGTTACAACGAACTGGCGATGAACTACTCGGATGAGACCGCCGAGGAGATGGCCAAGCTGCAAGACGACATCGACGCGCAGAACCTGTGGGATCTCGACAGCCAGATCGATGTCTCGATGGAAGCGCTGCGCTGCCCGCCGGACGACGCGATGCCGGAAAACCTCTCGGGCGGTGAGGCGCGTCGCGTGGCGCTCTGCAAGCTGCTCTTGGAAGCGCCCGACATGCTGCTGCTCGACGAGCCGACCAACCACCTCGACGCCGAGACCGTCGCTTGGTTGCAGCAGCACCTGATCGACTACAAAGGCACCATCCTCTGCGTCACCCACGACCGCTACTTCCTCGACGACATCACCGGCTGGATTCTTGAACTGGACCGTGGCCGGGGCATTCCTTACGAGGGCAACTACTCCGACTGGCTGGAGCAGAAGGCCAAGCGGCTGGCGCAGGAAGCCCGCGAGGACAAGTCCAAGCAAAAGACGCTGGAGCGCGAACTCGAATGGATGCGCCAAGGCGCCAAGGCCCGTCAGGCAAAATCCAAGGCCCGTATCGCGGCCTATAACGAGATGGCCGAACAATCCGAACGCGAAAAGCTTTCCCGCGCCCAGATCGTCATCCCCAACGGCCCGCGCCTCGGCAACAAGGTGATCGAGGTCGAGGGCCTGAAGAAGCACATGGGCGACAAGCAGTTGATCGACGGGCTCGACTTCTCGCTGCCGCCCGGTGGCATCGTCGGCGTGATCGGCCCCAACGGCGCGGGTAAATCGACGCTCTTCAAGATGCTGACCGGCCACGAGCAACCCGACGAGGGCAGCATCGAGTACGGTGACACCGTTGAACTCTCCTACGTCGATCAGAGCCGCGACGATCTGAACCCCGACGACACCGTCTGGCAGGCGATCTCGGGTGGGGCGGAGCTGATCAAGCTCGGTGATGCCGAGGTGAACAGCCGCGCCTATTGCTCGTCCTTCAACTTCAAGGGCGGCGACCAGCAGAAGAAAGTCGGCCTCCTGTCGGGCGGTGAGCGCAACCGCGTGCATATGGCGCGGCTGCTGAAAGAGGGCGGCAACGTCCTGCTCTTGGACGAACCGACCAACGACCTCGACGTGGAGACCCTGCGGGTGCTCGAAGACGCGCTGGTGGATTTCGCGGGCTGCGCCGTGGTGATCTCGCACGACCGTTTCTTCCTCGACCGGATTTGTACGCATATTCTGGCCTTTGAGGGCGAGGCGCATGTGGAATGGTTCGAGGGCAACTTCGAAGACTACGAAGAAGACAAGAAGCGCCGTCTGGGTGCTGATGCGCTGGAGCCGAAGCGCCTGAAACACAAGAAGTTCGCGCGGTAAGGATTGCGACTTAGCAATTTGGAGGGCGTCGAATTTCCGGCGCCCTTTTTCGTGCGCTCCTTTGCTAGAAGCCCGCCCGGCGGCACGCCGGGCATCGCCCTCCCTCCCCCCGGAGGGCGATTTTGCAACGTACCGACATGCAAAAACGTCAGCGCGCCCTACTCACCCCTCGCAAACCCAAACCGTTAAGATCGCCCCCCAGGGAGGGCGACGCCCTCTGCACATGAACGCAAAAACCCGCCCGCAATGCGGACGGGTCTATCCCTTCAAAGGCTCCTGCCCTCAGCGTTCGTCGTCGATCGCCGTTTCCAACTGGGCAAAGAGGTTATCCTCATCATGCCGCACCAAGCCGTGCAGCGGATCCCAGCTTTGGAGATATTCGCGCAGCTTGTTGCTGGCCGACAGACCCGACCAGAGGCGCTGCTCGGTCACCGAATGCAGCTGCAAGGACGGGGCCAGTCCGCCGTTCATGCCCTTGCCGTCCCAGTTCTTCTCCAGATGCTCGCGCATCCGCTCGGCCATCGAGGCCGTGTTCAACCGTGCGCGGCTCATCACCACGCCGATGAAACGCCCGCTGCCCGCATAGGCCAGATGAAAACGCATGCCCTCCAGCGAATGCACGGAGGCGCGGGCCACCTGCTCCATCTGGCGGCGGAAGGCCGGAGCCTTGACCGCGCGATAGATGCCGCGCGCCCCCTCGACCGAGATCGAAAACAGGCTCATCGAGAAACAGCCGCTTGGCAGGCGCAGCAGGTAATTCTCAAGCGCGGAAACATTGCTACAGGCCGAGACATCGAGGTCGAAATCCTCGTCAAAGCGGATCTGCATCATCTGCGTCAACTCGGCCAGCGTATGCTGCGCCTCGCGTTCGCGCAGCAGGGATGCGTTCAGCATGCTGGCAGAATTGATCCGCGCACTGAGTTCGACACCGTCCAATGGCTTGCAAAGAAAATCCGTGGCACCCGCGTCGAAGGCCCGTTGCATCATCGCAGGCTCTTTGCTCGCCGTGATCATGATGATCGGCACGGCGCGGTAGAATGGCACATCGCGGATCATCTCGCACAGGCTGATCCCGTTGATGCCCGGCATCATGATATCGAGCAGGAATGAGTCGAAGGGCCGGTTCGACTCCTGCATGATCTCCAGCGCCTCTTCCGAGCTTTCGCAGCAGGTCAGCTCGTAATTGTCATTCTCGGTCAGGCAACCTGTGAGCAGATCAAGGATGACCGGGTCATCGTCTACGGCAAGGATACGCATCATGTCTCGTTACTCCACATGGGGGGCGCTGGCAGGCGCACTTGGGGCTTTCTGGCAAAAAACCACCTGCGCCGGGCAGCAATGAGACCGGTTTGCGGCAAACTCGGGACGGTGCAATTTGGCGCGTTCCCCGCAAAATATGGGGATCGCGAAACTTCGTGGCGGGAATTTGCCGAAAACCGTGTTCCCGGTCCCGCCGAAACCCGCCAAAATGCGATGCCCCTTGAACGAATCCCCCCCGAGTGCAATATAGACAGTGCAGACGTTATCTTTTTCGACCACTGTCTCCCTCATACGGCGCTCAGTCTATCGATCCAGACCAACCACGCCGGGCCATCGCACCAACGCGGATGGCATCAATATGGAGACTACGGATATGGCCACTGGCACCGTAAAATGGTTCAACACAACTAAAGGCTTCGGCTTCATCGCACCCGACGGCGGCAGCAAAGACGTTTTCGTGCACATTTCCGCTGTTGAGCGCGCTGGCCTGACCGGCCTGGCCGACAACCAGAAAGTGACCTTCGACATCGAAGCTGGCCGCGACGGCCGTGAATCCGCGACCAACCTCGCGCTGGCCTAAGGCCCGGGGGCTTCGGCCCTGATGTAAGAATTCGAACCGACCTGCCGATACCGGCAGGTCGGTTTTTTTGTGTCGAGCCTTGCTAAAATGGCCTCCCATGGCAAAATGCGGGGAAACCGCAATATTTTGATGGAGCCTGCCATGCGCCGCCGTACCTTTTTGACCAGCACCGTGGCCGCAGCCGCCCTACCCCTGATGGCGCAGGCCCGCACCGCCGCCTATGACCCCGCCCCGCAGATGGTCCCGGTCAAGGCACAATATGCGCCCGGGCAATTGCTGATCCTGCCGCGCAGCCATTACCTCTATTTCGTCACGTCGCCGGGCCAAGCGATGCGCTATGGCGTAGGCGTCGGCAAAGCGGGGCTGGAATTCACCGGCACCGCGACCATCGACGTCAAAAAGGAGTGGCCCACATGGCGGCCAACCAATGAGATGATCGAACGCGAGCCGCAGACCTACAAGCGTTTCATCGGCAACACCGACGCCCAGCCCGGCGGCCCCGGCAACCCCTTGGGCGCGCGGGCGCTCTATCTGTTCCAGAACGGGCGGGACACCTTCTTCCGCATCCATGGCACCACGCAGCCGAACTCCATCGGGCGGTCCGTGTCGAACGGCTGCATTCGGATGCTGAACGCGCATGTGATCGACCTGTATCAGCGGGTGCCGATCGGGACGAAGGTCACGGTGCTTTAAGGCCCCCTAGAGGAGAATAAGGGCCGAGCTTTGCGCTGGCCTTTACCGCTTACATCGGCTCCGGCTCAAAGGGCCATCGTCTGCCCGTGGGGAGGCGATCACAACATCAGACAATGCCACTTTATGGCGCAGATTTGATGTGCGGGAGAAAGCGCAGAGCAATTCTCGCCAAATCGCCTACCCGCCGGGACGGGCAGGCGATGGCCCGGCGCCTGCGGCTTGATTCCGGGCCGTGAGGCCGCTTGGGAACGTCGCACAAACGAAAAAGGGCCAGCGCAGCGCGCCAGCCCCTCCCTTCATCATAGACGCCAAAGCTTACTGAAGCGCCTTGTCCGTGATGTCATGGGTCCAAGCGCCCTCAGGCGCCTTGGTGATCATTCCGCCTTCCATAGTGATCGCCGCACTGCGATCAAAGGCCGCCTCGTCCAACCGCCCGTCGCTGCCCTCGGTCAGCTTGGCGATCTCGCCCATCATGCGGGTCTGGTGCTTCTCGGTCTGGGCGCCGGTCTGGTCGTTTTCCAGCACGATCTCGGCGGCTTCCTCGACATTCTCCTCGGCGTATTTCCAGCCTTTCATGGAGGCCCGGACGAAACGCGCCAGCTTGTCGACCATCTCGGGGTCTTCGAGGTTCTCCTCGGTGGTATAAAGACCGTCTTCCAGCGTCGAGATGCCCTCGTCCTCATATTTGAAGACTACCAGATCCTCGGGCGTCAGACCGGCGTCGATCACCTGCCAATATTCGTTGTAGGTCATGGTGGTGGCGCATTCGACCTGCTTTTGCAGCAGCGGATCGACGTTGAAGTTAATCTTCTGGATCGTCACGCCGCCTTCGGAGCCATCGGTGGGATAGCCCAGCTTGCCCATCCAGCTCATCAGCGGAATCTCATTGCCGAAGAACCATGTCCCAAGCGTATTGCCGGGGAAGTCCTCGGGGCTTTCGATGCCATGTTCCTTGAGGCAGGTCAGCATCAGGCCGGATTTGGCGAAGGGCTGCGCGATGTTGACGATCGGCGCGCCCTTGTCGCGCGCGGCCAGCGCCGAGGGCAGCCAGTCCACCATCACATCGGCCCCGCCGCCCAAGAGCACCTGCACCGGCGCAATGTCCGGCCCGCCGGGCTTGATGGTGACATCGAGCCCTTCTTCCTCATAGAACCCTTTGTCTTTGGCCACGTAGTAGCCCGCGAACTGGGCCTGCGTGACCCATTTAAGCTGTAGCGTCAGGTTGTCGGCGGCCTGCGCCACGCCCCCCCAGAGGCCCAAGGCCGCCCCGGCAGCGATCTTCGTGATGGTTTTCATTTTTATCTCCCTGTTGGTTGGTCGTCTCTAGTTCCTTTGGCTGGGGTGCCAAAAGGTCACCCGTCCTTCGATAAGGGCCATGATACCATAGAACGCCGATCCGGCTATCGCCGCGACAACAATCTCGGCCCAGACCAGATCAAGCGCAAGCTGGCCCACCGAGGTAGAGATGCGAAAGCCCATCCCCAGCACCGGAGAGCCGAAGAATTCGGCAACGATGGCGCCAATGAGGGCAAGAGTGGTGCCGATCTTGAGCCCATTGAAGACGAAAGGCATCGCCGCCGGCAGCCGCAGCTTCACAAGCGTGCGCCAATAGCCCGCCGCGTAGGTGCGCATCAGGTCGCGCTGCATGGCATCGCTGGCCTGAAGCCCCTGCACGGTGTTCACCAGCATCGGGAAGAAGACCATGACCACGACGATCGCCGCCTTGGACTGCCAGCCAAAGCCGAACCACATCACCATGATCGGCGCCATGCCGATGATCGGCAGCGCGGCCACGAAATTGCCCACCGGCAAAAGGCCGCGTTGCAGGAAGGGGAAGCGGTCGATCGCCAGCGCCGTCAGGAAGGCCGCGCCGCAGCCGATGATGTAGCCGCTCAGCGCCCCCTTGATGACGGTCTGCACGAAGTCGATCCACAGGATGTCGAGCGACGTGGCCATGCGCGCCGCGATGACCGAGGGCGCGGGCAGCAGCACTTGATTGATCTCGAAACCGCGCACCACGCCTTCCCAGACGGCAATGAGCGTAATGCCAAAGACCAGCGGCGCCGCCAGCGACGCCCCCCGCGAGGGCCGCTGCCGGGCCAGCCAGACATTGAGCGACAGGCCCGCGATCCATGCGAAAATGGCGAAAAGAACCCAGCCCATCATGCCATCCCCATCCGCTTGAGTGTCAGCCGCTGCACCAGCCCGATGAGCCCCACCATCGCCGCCGCAAGCGCAGCCGCCATCAGAAGCGCGCTCCAGATCTGCACGGTCTGGCCGTAGTAGCTACCGGCCAAGAGCCGCGCACCGAGTCCCGCAACCGCCCCGGTCGGCATCTCACCCACGATGGCCCCGACCAGCGAGGCCGCAACGCCGACCTTCAATGAGGTGAAGAAATAGGGCATCGACGACGGCAGCCGCAGTTTCCAGAAGGTCTGCCAGCCGCTCGCGTTCCATGTCCGCATCTGGTCAAGCTGCATCTGATCGGGGCTGCGCAGCCCCTTCACCATGCCCACGACCACCGGGAAGAACGACAGATACATGCTGATGATCGCCTTCGGCAGCAGGCCCGACAGGCCCACGGCATTCAAGACCACGATGATCATCGGCGCGATGGCGAGGATCGGAATGGTCTGACTGGCGATCACCCAGGGCATCACGCTCATGTCCATGGTCCGGTTGAAGACGATCCCCACCGCCAAAAGCGTGCCGAGCGCGGTGCCCATGACGAAGCCCAGAAAGGTCGCGCTGAAGGTGACCCATGTGTGGTAGATCAGCGAGCGTTTCGAGGTGACCTTCTTCTCTACCGTGGTCTTCCACAGTTCCGCGCCGACCTGATGCGGCGCGGGAAGTTTCGGTTTCTCCTGCGACCATGTGTCGGCCACCAGTTCCGAGAATGTCAGCGTCTTGTCGCCCCGTGCCGCCACATCCCGCGCCCATTGCGCGTTGAGCGCGACAGCCGCGCCATACCAGATGACGATCAACAGACCCACGACCGTGAGAATGGGGATAATATTCCGCATCAATCGTCCCCATGCCCGGCGCGCAGCCCCTCGCGCACGCGGTGCGCGATCTCGAGGAATTCCGGGCTTTCGCGAATCTCCAAGGGCCGTTCGCGCGGCAGCGGGCTTTCGATCACGTCAGCGATCCTGCCCGGCCGCGGGCTCATCACCACGATCTTGGTGCTGAGATACACCGCCTCGGGGATCGAATGGGTGACGAAGGCGATGGTCTTTTCGGTCCGCGCCCAGAGCTTCAAAAGCTGCTCGTTGAGGTGGTCGCGCACGATCTCGTCCAGCGCGCCGAAAGGCTCGTCCATCAGCAGGATGTCGGCGTCGAAGGACAGCGCCCGCGCGATCGAGGCGCGCTGCTGCATCCCGCCCGAGAGCTGCCAAGGAAACTTCTTCTCGAAGCCCGAAAGCTCCACCAGGTCGAGCACCCGTTTCACCCGCTGGTCCTGCTCGGCCCGGGGCACGCCCATGATCTCAAGCGGCAGGCGAATGTTGCCGCCGATGGTGCGCCACGGGTAAAGACCCGCCGCCTGAAAGACGTAGCCATAGGCCCGTGATTTACGCGCTTCCTCGGGCGAGACGCCGTTGATGGTCACGGTGCCGCCCGTGGGCTGCTCTAGATCGGCCATGACCCGCAGGAAGGTCGTCTTGCCACAGCCCGATGGGCCGATGAAGCTGACGAAATCCCCCTTGTGGATCTCGAGGTTCACGTCTTTCAACGCGTGGACCGGCCCGTCATTGGTTTGAAAGGTCAGGTCAAGATTGCTGGCGCTGATCACGCTCTGGCTGTCATTCACGTATTTTACTTCCCTGTTGGTCGGCCGCTTTTGGCGCGGCACTTTACCCGGTTATCGTGGCGGTTCTACATGGCTCAGATCCCCGCCGGGATGTTCAGCGGATCACGCTTGATCATCTTGGGGCTGTTGAGTTCCTTCCACTTACTGAGCGCGACATTGGCGCTCGGGAAGGCCGGGCGCGGTACGAAACGGCCACGACCGGGCTGCGGCTGGCTGTTCTGCCCCCAGGCCCAGATCACCTCGCCACGGCTTAGGGTAAAGCGGCTCTGCGCCTTGACCTCGAAGCCTTCGAAGACGTTGTAATCCAGCACCGAATGATGGTTCGCGGGGCTGATCGTCTTGGTGATCTTCGGATCCCAAACCACGATATCGGCATCCGCGCCTTCGACGATGGCACCCTTCTGCGGATAGATATTCAGGATCTTGGCAATATTGGTCGAGGTCGTGGCGACGAACTCGTTCGGCGTCAGCCGGCCCGTCTCCACCCCTTCGGTCCAGAGCACGGCCAGACGCTCCTCCAGCCCGTTCGAGCCGTTGGGGATGATGCGGAAATCATCGCGGCCCGCGCGTTTCTGCTCAGTGCTGAAAGCGGCATGGTCCGTGGCGACCACCTGCAAGCTGCCCGATTGCAACCCGGCCCAAAGACTGTCCTGATGATCCTTCGAGCGGAAGGGCGGCGACATGACGCGGCGCGCGGCATGGTCCCAATCGGTGTTGAAATATTCCGACTCGTCCAGCGTCAGGAACTGGATCAGCGGCTCGCCATAAACCCGCATCCCCTTCTGCCGCGCACGCCGGATTGCCTCATGGGTCTGTTCGCAAGAGACATGCACGATATAAAGCGGCACGCCCGCCGTATCGGCGATGGTGATGGCGCGGTTCGCGGCCTCGCCCTCAAGCTCGGGCGGGCGGGAATAGGCATGGCCCTCCGGTCCGGTGATGCCCTGATCGAAATACTTCTGCTGCAACTCGGCCACCAGATCGCCATTCTCGGCATGGACCATCGGCAGCGCGCCCAATTCGGCGCAGCGCTTGAAGGAGGCGAACATCTCGTCGTCCTCGATCATCAAGGCGCCCTTGTAGGCCATGAAATGCTTGAAGCTGTTCACCCCCATGTCGACCGCGTCCTTCATCTCGTTGAAGACGGTCTCGTCCCAGCCGGTAACGGCCATGTGATAGCCGATGTCCGAACAAATCTGCGGCGCCGACTTGCGATGCCATTCGTTGATCGCGTTCTTGATGCTGCCATCGGCGCCCGGCAGGCAGAAGTCGACCACCATCGTGGTGCCGCCCACCGCCGCGGCCCATGTGCCGGACTCAAAGGTCTCAGCCGCCGTGGTGCCCATGAAGGGCATCTCCAAATGCGTATGGGGGTCGATCCCACCGGGGATCACATAGGCGCCTTCGGCGTCGATGTATTCGTCCCCCGTAAGGTCTTCGCCGATGCGCTTGATCTTCTCTCCCTCGATCAGCACATCGGCTTTCCACGTTCGATCCGCCGTGCAGACCATGCCACCCTTGATTACCTTGCTCATCTTTCTCTCCCCATCTTTCTGGCTGTTCACATCGGGGGCCGGGGCAGCACCCCCGACCTCCGCCCGCGTGTTCAGCCCTCTATTTCCGCCGTCTCCAGCACCGCATGGAGCAGCACATCCGCCCCCGCCTTGGCCCAATCCTTGGTAATCTCCTCGGCCTCGTTGTGGCTCAGACCATCAACACAGGGGCACATCACCATCGCCGTAGGCGCCACGCGGTTGATCCAGCAGGCATCGTGACCCGCGCCCGAGATCAGGTTCATATGGCTGTAGCCCAGCCGTTGGGCAGCGTTGCGCACAGCCGTCACGCAGCCCGCGTCGAAGGCCACGGGATCAAAGCCGCCGACCTTTTCGAATTCGATCTGCACATCCATATCGTCGGCGATCTTTTGACCCTCTTCGCGCAAACGGGCCTCCATATCCTCAATGACCGACAGTTCGGGCGACCGGAAATCGACGGTAAAGACCGTCTTGCCGGGGATCACGTTGCGCGAATTGGGATAGACCTCGATATGGCCCGCCGCGCCAACCGCATGGGGCGCGTGGCTGAGCGCGATCTCATTCACCTTCTCCAACACCCGCGCCATCCCGAGACCGGCATCCCGGCGCATCGGCATCGGGGTAGAGCCGGTGTGGCTGTCCTTGCCGGTGATCGTTACCTGGGTCCAACTCAAGCCCTGCCCGTGGGTGACGACGCCGATATCCTTGCCCTCGGCTTCGAGGATCGGGCCCTGTTCGATGTGCAGCTCGAAGAAGGCATGCATCTTGCGCTTGCCCACTTCCTCCTCGCCGCGCCAGCCGATGCGCTGCAACTCGTCGCCAAAGCTCTTGCCTTCGGCATCGGTGCGCGCGTAGGCCCAGTCTTGCGTGTGGATGCCAGCAAAAACCCCCGACGACAGCATCGCGGGGGCGTAACGGGTGCCTTCTTCGTTGGTGAAGTTGGTCACGACGATCGGGTGTTTGGTCTTGATCCCCAGATCGTTCATCGTGCGGATGATCTCCAACCCGCCAAGCACGCCAAGGATGCCATCGTATTTCCCGCCCGTCGGCTGGGTGTCGAGGTGGCTGCCCACATAGACCGGCAGCGCATCGGGGTCGGCGCCCTCCCGCTGGGCGAACATATTGCCCATCTGATCAAGCCCCATGGTACAGCCCGCCTCTTTGCACCACTTTTGGAACAGGGCGCGGCCTTCGGCGTCTTCATCCGTCAGCGTCTGGCGGTTGTTGCCCCCCGCCACGCCGGGGCCGATCTTGGCCATTTCCATCAAGGAATCCCAAAGACGGTCGGGATCAATCTTGAGGTTCTCTCCGGGCGCGGGCATAGGTCACTCCTCTGTCATCGGCTGGGGCCGTGTTGTTTTTTTACCATTTGGTAAATCCACGATTGCGATTAGGTTAGGCTCTGTCAAGAACTGGTTTGAAACAACCCGCCGCCGATCCGGCAAACGCCTTTTTTAGCAGCACCAAGGATCATTGCCTTGCCCGAAAGCTCCGCCAAGAAACCCAGCCGCATCCAACGACGCAACCGCCGGGTGATTCTGGATGCCGCGCTCGAAGTCTTTTCCAAACACGGCTACCGGGGTGCCACGCTGGACCAAATCGCCGCCGAGGCTGGGCTGAGCAAACCGAATATTCTCTATTACTTCAATGGCAAAGAAGACATTCACGTCACTTTGCTGTCGCAGCTGATGGAAACATGGCTCGACCCGTTGGTGGAACTGGACCCCGAAGGCGACCCCCGGCGCGAGATTTTGGACTATGTCGAACGCAAGCTGACCATGTCGCGCGAACTCCCACGCGAAAGCCGCCTTTTCGCCAATGAAATCCTGCAAGGCGCGCCCCGGATCGAGCCCGAGTTGCACAGCCATCTCAAACCCCTGTTCGACGAGAAATGCGCCGTGATCGCGGGCTGGGTAGCGGCGGGCAAACTGCCCGCGCTGGACCCGCAACATCTGATTTTTTCCATCTGGGCAACGACCCAGCATTACGCGGATTTCGAGGCGCAGGCGCAAATCCTGCTCGGCCCCGAGACCGATCCCCGCCCCCGCGCGCAGGCCCATCTTCAGGCGATGTTCGGCGCGCTATTGGATCAGCCCGCGCCAGCGCCAAACGATTAACCCTAACGGCCAGCGCCACCCTGCGTTTAAGTCCCCGTTAACACATGCCCCCCAGTCTGACGGCGGGTGTGGGCTCCTTCCAAGGAAAAAGGGGCAGTGATGAATGTAGGCAATTTGAACGGCGCAGGCGCTGCGCGGGATGCGGAGGGGGCAGATCCGGCAGCGTCCGATGAACCGGCAGGCGCGCCGCCCGTCACCCGCGAAGAGATGGCTCGGGATGCGGCCATGGCACTGATCGCGGCACGGCGGGAGGTGGCAGAGATACCGCCCCCCGCGGCCGATACCGCCGCCCCGTCGCGCAGAAAGCCCTGAACGCGGGGCGCCGGCGGGTCTTGCCTTACTCTGCCGGTTCGACCGCGTGAACGGAGGGGTTGTTGGGATGCGTGGTCCAATTGGCATAGTCCGGCGTCACCGTCTTGCCGGTGCGCAGGTCGGTGGTCCCCGCCGCCAGTTCCTCCATCGAGATGCAGTCTTCGACCGGGCAGACATTGACGCAGAGATTGCAGGCGACGCATTCCTCTTCGATCACGGTGAAAGTGCGGTCGTCGGACATGGCGATGGCCTGGTGGCTGGTGTCCTCGCAAGCGGCAAAGCAACGACCGCAGGAGATGCATAGGTCTTGGTCGATCTTCGCCTTGGCGACGTAGTTCAGGTTCAACTGGTTCCAGTCGGTGACATTCGGCACCGCGCGGCCCACCAGTTGGTCGACCGAGGTCAGCCCCTTCTCGTCCATATATTCCGACAGGCCCGAGATCATCTCTTGCACCACCTTGAAGCCATAGGTCATGGCCGCCGTGCAGACCTGCACATTGCCCGCGCCAAGGGCGAGGAACTCTGCCGCGTCGCGCCATGTGGTGACGCCGCCGATGCCGCTGATCGGCAGACCGTGGGTCTCGGGGTTGCGGGCAATCTCGGCCACCATGTTGAGCGCGATGGGTTTGACCGCCGGGCCGCAATAGCCGCCGTGGGTGCCCTTGCCGTCGATCGTGGGCTCGGGTGCGAAAAGGTCCAGATCGACCGAGGTGATGGAGTTGATCGTGTTGATCAGGCTCACCGCATCCGCGCCACCGCGCTTGGCGGCCTCGGCGGGGTAGATCACATTGGTGATGTTCGGCGTCAGCTTCACGATCACCGGCATGCGGGTGTACATCTTGCACCAGCGGGTGACCATTTCGATATATTCCGGCACCTGCCCCACGGCAGAGCCCATGCCACGCTCGGCCATGCCATGCGGGCAGCCGAAGTTCAGTTCGATCCCATCGGCGCCAGTCTCCTCCACATGCGGCAGGATGGCTTTCCAGGCCTCCTCCTCGCAAGGCACCATGATCGAGGCGATGAGCGCGCGGTCGGGGTAGTCGCGTTTGACCGCCTTCATCTCGCGCAGGTTCACCTCAAGCGGGCGGTCTGTGATCAACTCGATGTTGTTGAGCCCCAGAAGCCGCCGGTCCGCGCCCCAGATCGCGCCGTAGCGCGGGCCGTTGACATTGACCACCGGCGGCCCTTCGGAGCCGAGGGTCTTCCAGACCACCCCGCCCCAGCCCGCCTCATAGGCGCGGCGCACGTTGTATTCCTTGTCCGTCGGCGGCGCGGAGGCCAGCCAGAACGGGTTGGGGGATTTGATCCCGATGAAATCGCTTCTCAGATCAGCCATGTTATGTCTCCCTCTCGGCGCGGCCTCAGCCCGCCGCCCCCATCAATGTGGTGTGAATGTCCATCGCCGCGTCGCGGCCCTCGGCCACGGCGGTCACCGTCAGGTCATCGCCGCCGCTGGCGCAATCGCCCCCGGCCCAGACCCCGGCGAGGCTGGTGCGCCCGGTGCCATCGACCTTGATCTTGCGCCCGTCGAGTTCGGGCAGCCCCTCGCCCAACAGCGTCTGACCGATGGCCTTGAACACCTGATCCGCTTGCAGGCGCAGAGTCTGGCCGGTGCCCTTCATCGCCTCATCGACATATTCAAACTCGATCTCGCGCACCGACCCGTTGCCATGCACGGCAATCGGCACCGCATGGGTCACGATCCGCACCCCTTTGGAGGCGGCGAGGTCTTGCTCGAACACGCTTGCATTCATCCGGTCGCGCCCGCGGCGATAGACCAGCGTCACATTGAGCGCGCCCAGCAGTTTGGCCTGCACCGCCGCGTCCACCGCCGTCATCCCGCCGCCGATCACCACCACGTCGCGGCCAATCGGCACGCCGGAGATATCACTGGCCTGCCGCAGTTCGGCGATGAAATCGACCGCATTGGCAACCCCGGCCTTATCCTCCCCCTCGGCCCCGAGGGCATTGACGCCGACCAACCCCATGCCAAGGAAAACCGCATCGTAATCGGCCTTCAGTTCTTCGAGAGTGACATCACGCCCCACGGCAACCTCATGGCGGAAGGTGATCCCGCCGATCTGCATCAGCCAATCCACCTCGGCCTGCGCGAAGCCGTTCGGGGTCTTATAGGCCGCGATGCCATATTCGTTCAGCCCGCCGGGCTTGGGCCGCGCGTCGATGATCTCGACCTCATGGCCCAGCATCGCCAGACGGTGCGCGCAGGACAAACCCGCCGGTCCCGCGCCCACCACCGCGATGCGCTTGCCCGTGGCCGCCGCGCGCTTGAACGGATGCACGCCCTGCGCCATCAGATGATCCGTCGCATAGCGCTGCAACTGGCCGATTAACACCGGCTTGCCCTCAGCCACTTCGCGCACGCAGACCTCTTCGCAGAGCGTCTCTGTCGGGCAGACCCGGGCGCACATGCCGCCGAGGATGTTCTGGCTCAGGATCGTCTTGGCCGCCGCATCGGGCGTGCCGGTGGCGATCTGCCGGATGAACAGCGGAATGTCGATGTCGGTCGGGCAGGCCGTTATGCAGGGCGCGTCGTGGCAAAAGTAACAGCGGTCCGCCGCGACCAGCGCCTCATGTTCGTCCAAGGGCGGATGAAGATCCGAAAACCCCTCGGCATAGCTCTGCGGTTCTAACCGCCCCGGAACGATCCCCGGCTCAAACACATCTCGTGCCATATCAAAATCCCTGTCGTTTTCTTGGTGTTTTGAAAACGCTCTCACGGAATCATTTTTTTATCAACTGGTAAATTTTTGAAAAACGCGCCTTCTGCAAGTTCCCGAGATGCCTGCCAGTTTTGTAACAGGCAGGTTATATTTCATGGGCGCTTCCTTGCTTGCGCCCCCTCGCCCCGTAAAAATCCTTGATTTTAAAAATAGAGATTCCAATATCACAACTGCGACGCGAAGACTTTTCGACCCGGCTGCCCTAAGGCTCCAGCGATCACGAATTCGACCGAGCCGCGCTGCCGCATGTTGCGGGCAGATCAGAGAGAGGGAGACACGGGGCATGGCTACTGGCACCGTAAAATGGTTCAACACGACAAAAGGCTACGGCTTCATCGCACCGGATGCGGGCGGCAAAGACATCTTTGTCCATATTTCCGCAGTAGAGCGCGCAGGGCTGACCGGGCTGGCGGACAACCAAAAGGTCAGCTTTGACGTCGAAGCCGGCCGCGATGGCCGCGAAAGCGCGAGCAACATCGCGCTGGCCTGAACGGGCCACATCATGATGATCGAAACGGACGCTGCGGCGTCCGTTTTTGTTAGCGGTGCGCGGCGGCGCGGGCGGCAAGCTCCGCCACCACAGGGCCAATGTCTTCCACGATCAGCGCCACGCCTTCGGCATTAGGGTGGATGCCGTCGCCTTGGAAATAGCGCTGCACCGTCTCGCTCCGCGCGCTGGCGGCATTCTTTTCCTCGGCCAGCAGGCCGGTAAAGAAGTCCGGGTAGAACAGTGCCCCGTAGGCCTCGGCCAGATCGGGGTAGAGCCCTTCGAACTCCGCCTTATAGCCCGCCCCGTAGTTAGCCGGCGCGCTCATGCCGACCAGAAGCACCTCCACATCCGCCTTTTTCGCAGCGGCAAGGATGCCGTCGATGTTGCCGCGCGCCTGCGCCGGGTCCAGCCCGCGCAGCATGTCGTTGCCCCCCAGCGTCACGATCATCGCGTCCACCTCAGGCGTCAGGGTCCAGTCGACCCGCGCCAGCCCGCCAGCGGTGGTGTCGCCCGACACGCCCGCGTTGAGGATCTTGGCCTCGACCCCCTCGGCATCCAGCCAGTCTTGCAATTGCGGCACGAACCCCTCCTCGGCGGGCAGCCCGTAGCCTTGGGTCAGGCTGTCGCCGAGGGCTGCGATCACCACCTCCTCGGCCTGCGCCGCGCTGCCTAAAATAAAGGCAAAACAGATCAATACCTTGCGCATCCTTCGCGGACCTCCATATCCATCACGTACCCCAAGCCAAAGGCGACCCGATGAGCGACCCTGTCTATGACCTTCAAGATGTCACGCTGAGCCTCAAGGGCAATGCCGGCCCCGTCGATATTCTGCGCGGCATTTCGTTGCAGGTCCAGCAAGGGAAGAGCATCGCGCTGACCGGCGCTTCCGGGTCGGGCAAATCCTCGCTTCTGATGGTCATGGGCGGGCTGGAGCGCGCCACCGGCGGCAAGGTCACCGCCCTCGGCCACGACCTGAGCGCGCTGCACGAGGACGGGTTGGCCCGGTTCCGGCAAGGGCGCATGGGGATCGTCTTTCAGTCTTTCCACCTCATCCCCACCATGACCGCGCTTGAGAATGTCGCCACCCCGCTGGAGCTTTCCGGCGCCGATGACGCCTTTGACCGCGCCCGGGCCGAGCTTGAGGCCGTGGGACTGGGCCACCGGATCAACCAATATCCCGCGCAGATGTCGGGGGGCGAGCAACAGCGCGTGGCACTCGCGCGCGCCGCCGCCCCGCGGCCCGCGATCCTTTTGGCGGATGAGCCCACCGGCAGCCTCGACAGCCGCAACGGGGCCGCGATCATGGACCTGCTGTTTGAACTGCGCGACCGCCATGGCGCGACGCTGGTGCTGGTTACCCATGCCGATGATCTGGCGCAGCGCTGCGACCGGGTAGTGGAACTTCGCGACGGGCGTCTCGCATGAGCCTGCGCCTTGCCGCCCGTTTCGCCCGCCGGGAAATGCGCGGCGGGTTGCGCGGCTTTCGCCTGCTGTTGGCCTGTCTCGCGCTCGGCGTGGCCGCACTGGCCGCTGTCGGGACCGTCCGCGCGGCGATCGAAGCCGGGTTGGAAGCCGAGGGCGCGGCCCTTCTCGGCGGCGATGCCGAGCTTGACTTCACCTATCGTTTCGCCACCCCCGAAGAGCGCGACTGGATGGCCGAACGCGCCACGCGCGTCTCCGAGATTGTCGAGTTCCGCTCTATGGCCGTCACCGGCGGGGGCGAGACCTCGGAACGCGCGCTCACGCAGGTAAAGGCGGTCGATGACCTCTACCCGCTGATCGGCGAGATGGTCTTGGACCCCGCCCTGCCGTTGGAAGATGCCCTTTCGCCCTCCGCCACCACGCTGCCCGGCGCGGTGATGGAGCGGGCGCTGGCGGATCGGCTGGCCCTCTCCCCCGGGGACACTTTCGCGCTTGGCGAGGCCGAATTCATCCTGACCGCGCTGATCACACGCGAACCGGATTCCGCCGCCAGCGGCTTTTCCCTTGGGCCCCGCACGCTGGTGAAACGCGCGGCACTCGAAGGCGCCGGCCTGCTTGCCCCCGGCACGCTTTTCAACAGCAAATACCGTCTCGAATTGCCCCAAGGCACCGCCCTCGCCCCGCTCGAAGCCGAGGCCAAGGCGCGTTTTGCCGATGCCGGAATGCGCTGGACCGATGCGCGCAACGGCGCGCCGGGCGTGGCGCGTTTCGTCGAACGGCTGAGCGCCTTTCTGGTGCTTGTCGGGCTCTCGGGTCTTGCCGTCGGCGGGGTCGGCGTGGCGGCAGCGGTGCGGGCCTATCTGCAACGCAAGACCGCCGTCATCGCCACCTTCCGCGCCATGGGCGCGTCCCGCGCCACGATCTTTCAGACCTATTTCATCCAAGTCGGCATCCTGGCCATGGTCGGGGTCACCCTTGGCCTGCTGATCGGGGCGGGGCTGCCCTTGCTGCTCGCGCCGCTGATCGAGGCCAGCCTGCCCCTGCCCGCGCGTTTCACCCTCTACCCCGCCCCGCTGATCGAGGCTGCGCTCTACGGGCTACTGACCGCCGCCCTTTTCACCCTCTGGCCGCTCGCCCGCAGCGCAGATGTGCGCGCCGCGACGCTGTTTCGCGACGATTGGCAACGGCAATCGCCTTGGCCCGCCGCGCCCTACCTCATGGCGATGGCGCTACTGCTGGCCGCCCTGTTGGCGCTGGCGGGCTGGTTCAACGGGTCCTGGGCGCTCACGCTCTGGACGCTGGGTGGGCTGGCCGCGACGCTCGCCGTGCTGGCGTGCGCCGCGGCGCTCTTACGTCTGCTGGCCCGTGCTGCGGCCCGCCGGGCGCGGGGGCATCCGCGCCTGCGGTGGGCGCTGGCGGCCATCGGCGGCCCCGGCGAAGGGGCGACGGCGGTGGTGTTGGCGCTTGGCCTCGGCCTGTCGGTGCTGGCCGCCGTGGGCCAGATCGACGGCAACCTGCGCCGGGCGATCTCGGGCAACCTGCCTGAGGTGGCGCCCTCCTACTTTTTCGTCGATATCCAGAAAGACCAGATGCCCGGCTATACCGCGCGGCTTGAGGGCGATCCGGCCGTGTCGCGTATCGAAAGCGCACCGATGCTGCGCGGTGTGATCACCCAGATCAACGGACGCCCCGCGCGTGAGGTCGCGGGCGATCACTGGGTCGTGCGCGGCGACCGGGGGGTGACCTATGCGGCCCTGCCCGGCGAAGACACGCGGATCACGGCGGGGGAGTGGTGGGCGCAGGATTACAGCGGCGATCCGCAGATCAGCTTTGCCGCCGAAGAGGCCGAGGAAATCGGGCTGGAACTGGGCGATACGCTCAGCGTCAACATCCTTGGCCGCGACATCACCGGCACGATCACCAGCTTCCGCGAGGTCGATTTCTCGACCGCCGGGATCGGCTTTGTGCTGACGATGAACCCCGCCGCCCTTGCCGGCGCGCCGCATAGTTTCATCTCGACCGTCTATGCCGAACCCGAGGCCGAAGCGGCCATTCTGCGCGATCTGGCCAGCGAATACCCCAATATCACCGCCATCCGCGTGCGCGATGCGATCGACCGGGTCGCGGCGGTGCTGGCTGGGCTCGCCTCTGCCATTTCCTTTGGCGCCTTGGCCACGCTGGCGACGGGGTTCATGGTGCTGATCGGGGCCGCCGCCGCAGGTACCGGGGCGCGCAGCTATGAGGCGGCGCTGCTGAAAACCATGGGCGCCTCGCGCCGCGCCATCGCCACCAGCTTTGTGCTGCGCGCCGCGCTGCTCGGCCTCTTTGCCGGGGCGGTGGCGCTGCTGGCGGGGATCACCGGCGGCTGGGCCGTGAGCCATTTCGTCATGGAGACCGATTTCGCCGTGGTCTGGCCCAACGCGCTGATGATCATCGCGGGCGGCGTCTTGGCCACGGTGCTAGCGGGTCTGGGCTTTGCGCTGAAGGCGCTGAACGCACGTCCCGCAGATATGCTAAGGGCGCAGGAGTGATCCCGCGCCCTCGGCCTTTCTGAAACTTTCGCCTTACTCCGCCGCTTCGGCGTAATCCTCCAGCGGGGGGCAGGTGCAGATCAGGTTGCGGTCGCCGTGCACATTGTCGACGCGGTTGACCGGCGGCCAATATTTGTCGACCCGGAAGGCGCCCGGGGGGAAGCAGCCCTGCTCGCGGCTGTAGGGCCGGTCGCCCCATTCCACCACCAGATCCTCCACCGTGTGCGGCGCGTTCTTGAGCGGGTTGTTTGCGCGGTCCATGCGGCCTTCTTCGATCTCGCGGATCTCTTCGCGGATCGCCAGCATGGCGTCGCAGAAACGGTCCAATTCGGCCTTGGTCTCAGACTCGGTTGGCTCCACCATCAGCGTGCCCGCCACCGGCCAGGACATGGTCGGCGCGTGGAAGCCGCAATCGACCAGACGTTTGGCGACATCCTCATTAGTGATCCCCGCCGTTTCCTCATAGGGGCGCACGTCGATGATGCATTCATGCGCCACCCGACCCGACGGGCCCTTGTAGAGCACGTCGTAGGCGCCTTCGAGCCGCTTGGCGATGTAGTTGGCATTGAGGATCGCGGCACGGGTCGCCTGCGTCAGACCCTCGCCGCCCATCATCAGGCAGTAGGACCATGAGATCGGCAGCAACGAGGGGGAGCCGTAGGGTGCCGCGGAGACGGCAGCGCCTTCCTCGTTCGGATGGCCCGGCAGATGCGGGATCAGGTGCGATTTCACGCCGATCGGGCCCATGCCGGGGCCGCCGCCGCCATGCGGGATGCAGAAGGTCTTGTGCAGGTTCAGGTGGCTCACGTCGCCGCCCAGATCGCCGGGGCGCGAGAGCCCCACCATGGCGTTCATGTTGGCCCCGTCGATATAGACCTGCCCGCCATGGTCATGGGTGATCTTGGTGACCTCGTGCACGGTTTCTTCGAACACGCCGTGGGTCGAGGGATAGGTAATCATGCAACCGGCGAGGTTCTCGCTGTGCTGCTCGGCCTTGGCGCGGAAATCGTCGAGGTCGATGTCGCCGTTGGAGGCTGTCTTGATCACCACGACTTTCCAGCCGACCATCTGGGCCGAGGCCGGGTTGGTGCCATGGGCGCTCATCGGAATGAGGCAGATGTTCCGGTGCCCCTCACCCTTCGAACGGTGGTAGGCGGCGATGGTTAGCAGGCCCGCATATTCCCCCTGCGCGCCCGAGTTCGGCTGCATGGAGATCGCGTCATAGCCGGTGATCTCGCACAGCTTCTCCGACAGATCGTCGATCATCTCCTGATAACCAAGCGCCTGATCGGCGGGCACGAAGGGGTGGATCAGCGAGAACTCGCGCCATGTCACCGGCATCATCTCGGCCGCGGAGTTCAGCTTCATGGTGCAGGAGCCTAAGGGGATCATCGCCCGGTCGAGCGCAAGGTCGCGGTCCGCAAGACGGCGCATGTAGCGCATCATCTCAGTCTCGGCTCGGTTCATGTGGAAAATCGGGTGCGTGAGGTAATCGCTGGTGCGCACCAGCCCCTCGGGCAGGCGGTATTCGGGCGTGAAATCGTCATCCGCCTGACGGATGCCGAAGGCGCGCCAGACCGCCTCGATCGTGTCGGGGCGGGTGCGTTCGTCCAGCGTGATGCCGACCTTGGTGGTGCCGACGCGGCGCAGGTTGATGCCCTCGTCCACGGCGGATTTCATCACAGCGGCCTGCAACGGGCCGACCTCGACGGTGATCGTGTCGAAATAAGCGTCGGGCTGCACCTCGAAGCCCGCGGCCTCCAGCCCCTTGGCCAGACGCACGGTCTTGCGGTGGATGCGCTGCGCGATGGCCTTGAGCCCTTCCGGCCCGTGGAACACGGCATACATCGAGGCCATGACGGCCAGCAGCGCCTGCGCGGTGCAGACGTTCGACGTGGCCTTCTCACGCCGGATATGCTGCTCGCGGGTCTGCAGCGACAGGCGGTAGGCGCGGTTGCCATGGGCGTCGATGGAGACACCCACGATGCGGCCGGGCATGGAACGCTTCATGGAGTCCTTGCAGGCCATGTAGGCGGCATGCGGGCCGCCATAGCCCTCGGGCACGCCGAACCGCTGGGTGCTGCCGACGGCGATGTCCGCGCCCATGGCGCCCGGTTCTTTCAGCAGGGTCAGCGACAGCGGGTCGGCGGTAACGATGCCGACGGCCTTGGCTGCGTGCAGGGCCGCCATGTGATCGGTGAAATCGCGCACGTGGCCGTAGGTGCCGGGATACTGGAAGATCGCGCCAAAGATCTTCTCGGCTTCCATCTCCTCGGGCTCGCCAACGATGACCTCGATGCCCAGAGGCTCGGCGCGGGTCTTCATCACGGCAATGTTCTGCGGGTGGCAGTTGGCGTCGATGAAGAAGCCCTTGGCCTTGGATTTCGCGCTGCGCAACGCCATGGTCATCGCCTCGGCGCAGGCCGTGGCCTCGTCGAGCAGCGAGGCGTTGGCGATCTCCAACCCGGTGAGGTCGCTCACCATGGTCTGGAAGTTCAACAGCGCCTCCAGCCGGCCCTGCGAAATCTCGGGCTGGTAGGGGGTATAGGCGGTGTACCACGCCGGGTTCTCGAGGATGTTGCGCTGGATCGCCGGCGGCGTGACGGTGCCGTGATAGCCCTGCCCGATCAGGCTGGTGAGCACCTTGTTCTTGCCCGCGACGCGGCGCATGTGCTCGAGCACCTCGCGCTCGCTCATCGCCTTGCCGAAATCGAGCGGCTCTTTGGCGCGGATCGCCTTGGGCAGCGTGTCGTCGATCAGCGCATCGAGGCTTTCGGCGCCCACGGTGTCGAGCATCTGCGACATCTCGGAGGGCGACGGGCCGATGTGGCGCCGGTTGGCGAAATCATAGGGCAGATAGTCGGTGGGCTTGAAGCTCATGTCGGATTCCTCGTCACGGCGCGGCAGCGGCGCGCCCCCTTGATGTGATGCGCCGCCCGCGCGGGGCGACGCTCTGGCTCAGTCTCGGGGCAGATCGGCGCCCCGGCGCGCTTACCCGATGAATTTCTGATAGGCGGCTTCGTCCATGAAGTCGTCCATCTGGCTGGCGTCGGAGACCTTCATCTTGAAGAACCATGCCTCGCCCTGCGGGTCGTCGTTGACCATACTGGGGTTGTCGGTCAGCGCAGAGTTCACTTCCGTGATCTCACCGTCGATGGGCGCAAGGATATCCGACGCCGCCTTGACGGATTCGATCACCACGACCTCGTCGTCCTTGCTGACGGTGGTGCCTTCCTCGGGCAGTTCCACGAATACGACATCGCCCAGCTGCTCGGCGGCATGGTTGGTGATGCCTACGACCACTTCGTCACCCTCGACGCGCAGCCATTCATGCTCTTCGGTAAATTTCATAATAGAGTTCCCTGTGTAGATTCAGCGTTTGAAGTTCGCCGCGACGAACGGCATTTTCGTGACGGTCAGTGGCAGGCGCTTGCCGCGCACCTCGCCCCAAAGCGCGGTGTCGACCTTCGCATGCTCGGCGCTGACATAGCCCATGGCAACCGGGCCGCCAACCGTGGGGCCAAAGCCGCCGGAGGTCACGCGGCCAATCTCGTTGCCGCCCTCGGCGGCGTCGAAGATCGCCACACCCTCGCGCATCGGCGCACGGCCCTCGGGCAGCAGCCCCACGCGCTTGCGCGGCGCGCCGTCGGCCAGCTGTTGCAAGATCACCCCCGCGCCCGGGAAGCCGCCCGCGCGGGCGCCATCTTCGCGCCGCACCTTCTGGATCGCCCAGTTCAGCGCCGCCTCGACCGGCGTGGTGGTGGTGTCGATGTCGTGGCCATAAAGGCAAAGCCCGCCTTCCAGCCGCAGGCTGTCGCGCGCGCCAAGGCCGATCGGTTCGACCTCCTCCATCGCCAAAAGCTTCTGCACCAGAGCCACCGCATCACCATTGGCGACGGAAATCTCGTAGCCATCCTCCCCGGTGTAGCCCGAGCGCGACAGGGTGACGGTGATCCCGTCAAGGTCCACGTCCCGCGCCACATCCATGAATTTCGTATCCGCCACCGAAGGCTGCAACCGCGCCAGCGCCGCCTCGGCCTGCGGCCCCTGCAAGGCCAGCAGGGCGCGGTCGTCCAGCACCTCGATTTCGCAAACGTCCGACAGGGCCTCCCGCATCAGGGCAATATCATCATCCTTGCACCCGGCATTCACCACGACAAACAGATGATCGCCCAGATTGGCCAGCATCAGGTCATCCAGAATACCGCCATTGGGATCGGTGAACATGGCATAGCGCTGGCGCATCTCACCAAGGCCCAGCACATCGACCGGCACGAGCCGCTCCATCGCCAGAGCCGCATCCTCATAGCTGCCCGATCTCGCCCGGACGACAACCTGCCCCATGTGGCCCACATCGAACAACCCGGCGGCGGCGCGGGTGTGCAGATGCTCCTTCATCACGCCAAGAGGGTATTGCACGGGCATGGAATAGCCCGCGAAGGGCACCATCTTGGCCCCCAGTTCCACATGCAAATCATGCAATGCCGTCTGCTTGAGATCGCTCATCCGGTTCGCCTTTCCTGTCGCTTCCGGATGACCTTTTGACCATGCCGGCACCTTAGCGCCGCTGCTGCAGCACATGATGCCCCCTCTGTCCTTCCGCCTGAGATCGTTATCCCTTCGGCGTGCGCATCCGCGCCTCTCTCCAGAGTCTTGGTCACATCACGGTCCTGGGGCCTGAGAGTTTCCGGGGCGGTTGCTCCTTCGGCATCGGCGTTAACCGATTCTCCCGTGACGATTGGGCCTTTCGTATGCTGGGGCATACCTCTGCGTCAAGCATGGTTGTGAGCGGATGCGACACATGTTTTCTTACCGGCAACACGACAGATGGAAAGCACCCCTCATGACCCCCTATTTCTTTGGCTACGGCAGCCTTGTGAACCGCAACACCCATAGCTACCCCGACGCCCGCCCGGCGCAGCTCGACGGATGGCGCCGCCAATGGGTCCGTACCGAGGGGCGCGATATCGTCTACCTTTCCGTGGTGCAGCATCCCGAGACCCGGATCGACGGGCTGATCGCCGCCGTCCCGGGCGCGGATTGGGCCGCGCTGGACAAACGCGAATACAGCTACGAACGCCACGCCTCAGGCGGCGCGGTGGTGCATGACCTGACCCCCGCCCCCGACATCGCCCATTACGCGATCCCCGCCGACATCGCGGTGAACCACGGCGATCACGTTATCCTGCTCAGCTATCTCGACGTGGTGGTCCAAGGCTTCCTGCGCGAATTCGGCACCGAGGGCGCGGCGCGCTTTTTCGACACGACCGACGGCTGGAACACGCCCATCCTCAACGACCGCGCAGCCCCGCTCTACCCGCGCCACCAAACGCTGACGAAGGCGGAAACCGCCGTGGTCGACCACCACATGGATCGCCTGTCTGTGCAGATCAAAGAACGCGCCGAAACAACCTTCGCCGCAAGGAACTTCTAAGGGGCGAAAACACGCCCCCCAAACTTCCTTCATCCTTTCTCAAATACCCTCGGGGGTCCGGGGGCAGCGCCCCCGGGAGGCTGCCGCAAGCCCCCAAGCCCGCCAATCAGCCGCGCGCCTTCACCACCTGCAACAGCGGCATCACCTGCGCCATCTCCGGCCCATGTTCCTGCCCCGTCAGCGCCAGACGCAAAGGCCGAAACAGCCCGCGCCCCTTGCGGCCCGTGGCTTCCTTGACCGCTGCGGTCCAGCTGGACCAAGTGGTCTCATCGAAAGGCATATCGGGCAGCAGCAACATGGCCTGCGCCACGAATTCGCGGTCTTCCTCGGCGATCACCGGCTCCGCCCCGTCGCGGAACATGGCCCACCAGGGGCCAAGATCCTTCAAGGTCGAGATATTTTCGCGGGTCACGGCCCAGAACTGCGCCGCCTTGTCTTCCGGCACGCCAAGCGCCGTGATGTCGTCTTTCACGGCCTCCAGCGGCAATTGCTGCAAGTAGCGCCCCGTCAGCGGGAAGAGATCAGCCACGTCGAATTTCGTCGGGGCCGAGCCGAAGCGGTTGATGTCGAAGCCGTCGATCAACGCGGCCATCTCCGTGCGCAGTTCCACCGGATCGGAAGAGCCGAGCCGCGCCATCAGGCTCAACAGCGCGAAGGGCTGGACGCCCTGCTCGCGCAGGTCGCGCAGCGCCAATGTGCCCAAACGCTTGCTCAGCGCCTCGCCCTGCGGGCCGGTCAGCAGCGAGTGATGCGCGAAGGAGGGCACCGCTGCATTGCCAAGCGCCTGCATGATCTGGATTTGCGTGGCGGTGTTGGTCACATGGTCCGAGCCGCGCACCACATGGGTCACACCCATCTCGGTGTCGTCGACGACGCTTGCCAATGTATAAAGGATCTGCCCGTCGCCGCGGATGAGCACCGGATCACTGACCGAGGCCGCGTCGATGGAAATATCGCCAAGGATACCATCGTCCCATTCGATGCGCTCGTGATCGAGCTTGAACCGCCAGACCCCGTCGCCACGTTCGGCGCGCAGGGCCGCCTTCTCATCGTCCGACAGGTTCAGCGCGGCGCGGTCATAGACCGGTGGCTTGCCCATGTTGAGCTGTTTCTTGCGTTTGAGGTCCAGCTCTGTCGGCGTCTCGAAAGCCTCGTAGAAACGGCCCTTGGCGCGCAGATCATCGGCGGCGGCGTGGTAGCGGTCCAGCCGCTCGGACTGACGCTCGACCCGGTCCCACTCAAGACCCAGCCATTCGAGGTCTTGCTTGATGCCGTCGACATATTCTTCCTTGCTGCGCTCGGGATCGGTGTCGTCGATGCGCAGGATGAAAGTGCCGCCCGCCTTGCGCGCGATGAGGTAGTTCATCAGCGCGGTGCGCAGGTTGCCCACGTGGATATAGCCAGTGGGGGACGGGGCGAAACGGGTGACTGTGGGGTTGGACATCTGGCGTACTCCTGTTGCGCGCGGGCTTGCCACAGGGCGCGGGCGTTGTCCAGCAAAGGCGGGGGTCAGCCCCCGTCTGCTGCGGTGCCAGTCGGGGCGGGCACAACCTCAGAGGTATCCGCGTCGGTGCTGTCTTCGGGCGCGGGTGTTTCGGTGGCCGCGTCCTCACCGTCAGCCTCTTCCGAAGCCGCATCCGCCGCCTCCGAGGTTTCGGCCCCGGCGCTCTCATCGCTCAGCGCGCCATTCTCCCATTCGCCCGAGGCTTCCTCGCCGCTGGCATAGCGCATGGTGCCGCTGCCCTGCCGCTTGCCCGCTTTGAACGTGCCCTCATAGACATCGCCATTGGCATAGGTCGCAACACCCTGACCTTCGATCTCGCCCTCGGTCCACGCGCCCTCATAGACGAAACCGCTGGCCATGGTGATCTTGCCCTGACCGTGGCGCTGGCCGTTCCTGAAGGCCCCCTCATAAACGGTGCCATCGGGATAGGTCGCCTTGCCCTGCCCATGCCGCTGACCATCCTGCCAGCCGCCCTCATAGCGGTAGCCATCGGCATAGGTCATCACGCCCTGGCCATGATTGCGGGCATCCTTGAATTCGCCTTCATAGACCACGCCATTGGTATAGGTGGCGATGCCCTCGCCCTCGATCACCCCGGCGACCCATTCGCCCTCATAGGTGGAGCCATCGGGATAGGTGATCTTGCCCGTGCCATCGGCAAGATCATTGCGGAAGGTGCCGACATAGACCGACCCGTCGGGATAGGTCACCTGCCCCTCGCCTTCGATCTGCCCGGCCACCCAAGAGCCGGTGTAGACATAGCCATCGGTGCCGGTGAAGGTGCCCTGCCCGTCGCGGCGGTCGTCCTTGAAATCGCCCTCATAGGTGTCACCGTTTTCATAGGTGACCTTGCCCTTGCCCTCGCGGCGGCCCGCGACCAGCGTGCCTTCGTAGACATCGCCGTTGGGCTGCGTCAACGTGCCGGAGCCGTCGATCTGGCCGTCTTTCCACTTGCCGACATAGACCAGCCCGTCGGGCATGGTCAGCGTGCCTTCGCCGCTGCGTTTGCCGGCTTCGATCGCGCCTTCATAGACCGCGCCATCGGGGTAGGTGATCGTGCCAACGCCCTGTTTGACGCCATCGACCCAATCGCCTTTGTATTCATAGCCACCGGGGCTTTGCATCACGCCCTTGCCGTGGTGCTTGGCGTTGCGAAACTCGCCCTCATAGCGCACGCCATTGGCGTAGATCGCCACGCCCTGCCCCATGATCGCGCCCGCTTCCCATTCGCCTTCATAGGTGCCGCCATCGGCAAAGGTGATCTTGCCCAGCCCGTCGGGCTTGCCCTTGGCGAAATTACCCTCATAGACCGATCCGTTGGGGAAACGCGCGACGCCTTCGCCCTTGATCTCCCCCTCGACCCATTCGCCGGAGTATTCATAGCCATTGGGCAGCTTATAGGTGCCGGTGCCATGCTGGAGACCGCCTTGAAAGGTGCCCTCATAGATGCCGCCGTCGTCATATTCCTTGGTCAGCACCTGCCCGTCCTGCGCCGCAAGCGGCGTGGCCAGAAGGGCGATCAGACAGAGGGGCAGGCTGCGGTGCAACATGGGCGGAAATTCCCGATCTCGTTAAGTGGCATTTGGCCCGAGGTTACGGGTGATGGCGGGCAGAGGCAACGTGTTTGCAAGACGGGCGCGCCGGTTTGGGCGGATCCCGCGCAGCCGTGCCTGCGCGCAGGGGTTTCGCCCCCCGCCCGATCTGCTAGATCCACCTGACGCCTGCCAACACGGAGCCGCGCCATGTCAGACCGTTTCCGCCTCACCCTCGGGCAGTTGAACCCGACCGCCGGTGATCTGCCCGGGAACGCGGCATTGGCCCGCGACGCCTGGCAGGCCGGACGCGACGCAGGCGCGCAGATGGTCGCCCTGCCCGAATGTTTCCTGGCCGGGCATGACGCAGAAGAACTGTCCCAGAACCCTGCCTATCAGCGCGATGTCTTGGCGCAGCTTGAAGCACTGGCCGCGCATTGCGCCGATGGCCCCGTATTGGCTCTGGGCGCACCTTGGGTCGCAGCGGGCAAGCTCCACAACGCTTACCTCATCCTGCAAGGCGGAAAGATTGCCCAAAGGGTGCTGCAACACGCGCCCCGCCCGCGCGGTCTGTTCGATCCCGCGCCGATCAGCGGCCCCTATGCGGTGGCGGGGCTGCGCATCGGCTCTCCCATCGGCGCGGATGGTGAGACGGGCGACGTGGCCGAAACCCAGGCCGAGACGGGGGCCGAACTGCTGCTGATCCCCAATGCCACGCCCCATCTACGCGGCGCGATGGAGCGGCGCCTCAACCACATGGTCGCGCGGGTGATCGAGACGGAACTGCCGGTGATCCACCTCAATAGGACTGGCGGCGCGGGTGAGACGGTCTTTGACGGGGCCACATTCGCGCTGAACCCCGGCGGCAAGCTGGCATTGCAGATGCCCGCCTTCGACACGGCGCTTGCCCATGTCGATCTGGCGCGCGGACCGGAGGGCTGGCGGATCGTGGAAAGCGCCTTCGCGCCGCAGCCGGAGGCGCTGGAACGGGACTACCGCGCCTTGGTCGTGGGGCTGCGGGACTATGCTGCCGAAACCGGCGCCTCGAAGGTGGTGGTGGAACAGGCCGAGGGGAACGATACCGCGCTCGCGGCGGCGATTGCGCGGGATGCTTTGGGGGCCGAGAATGTCCGTCAGATCGCGGTTCCTACGGAGGGTGATCTACATGCCACGCTGCACGAAACCCTGGCAGAGCTGGGCGCGAAGGGCGGCGCCGACACCCTCGCCCTGCCCCTGCGCGGCCTGATCCTGCGTGCGCTGGCCGATGACGCCGGGGAAATATTGCTTTCGCCGCAGAGCAAATCCGCCGCCGTGATGGGACAAGGGGCCATATCCGGCGATTTCAACCCGATCAAAGACCTGTATCAAACGGAAGTGCATGCGCTTTGCCAGTGGCGCAACAAGACCCACCGTTCGTGGATGCTCGGCCCGGCGAACACGGTGCTGCACCTCTCCGAACCATCCGCAGAGGATCGGCAGTTGGATGATATCCTGCACATTTTGCAGAACGCGCAGGGCAGCGCGGAGGACTGCGCCGCGGCGGGGCTGGACCGGCAGACCGCCCGAAGTGTCGCAGAACGCCTCCGCAGCCGCTCACGAAACAGCCGCTCCACCCCGGGCCCACGCATTTCCTCCACACGTGCCACATGATGCGGCGACAGCCCATAACGTCGCGCCCAATGCTTGGGTTTCCAACAAACTGCGAAGCCGTGGAGGCAGGCATCATTCCGCCGATTCCGGGCAGTTTGCCGCTCAAATATGCAGCAAAAGGGCGCAACGGCTCAGCACTCCGCGAATAGCGTGGAACGAACCCTCTTTCCCATTGTTGACCGAACACGACCAACAACGGCGCCGGACATCCCGCAGGGCACTCCCCGCCGAACAGAAAGGGTAAGAGATGAATATTGTCAAACTTGGAATGGTATCCGCCATCGCTCTGGGTGCCGCTGCACCCGTCTATGCACAATCGGCCGAAGCCTATGCGGCAACCGATCTCAACATCCGTTCGGGCCCCGGCCCTCAGTATGACATCGTCGGCGTCATCCCCGGAGGCGAAGCCGCCAAGGTGGAAGGCTGCCTTGACGGCCAATCCTGGTGCCAAGTCTCCTTTGGCGACGCGACAGGTTGGTCCTATTCCGATTACCTCGCCGTTGAAGTCGAAGAGCAGGCTGTGGCCCTGACCACGCGCCCCGCGACCGTTGAAGTGGGCACCGTGACCTATGAAGACCCCGAAGGCACCGCCGAGAATGAGACCGCAGGCGCTGCTGCTGGCGCGACGATCGGTGCGCTGACGGCCTATGCCGTGGGTGGCCCGATCGGTGGCATTATCGCGGGTGGCATTGCCGGTGGCGCCGCTGGCTCCGCCGCCGCTGAACCCGAAGAATCCACCATCACCTACGTCCGCGAGAACCCGGTCGAAACCGTGTACCTCGACGGTGAAGTCGTGGTCGGCGCGGGCATCCCCACATCGGTAACAACCTATGAGGTGCCGGAATCCACATACCGCTATGTGAACATCAACGGCGCGACCGTGATCGTCGATAACGAGACCAACCTGATCGTCGACGTCGTGCGCTAAGCCATCACAGGGTTAGCTAAAGAAGGCTCGGAGCGTGATCTCCGGGCCTTTTCTTTGCCCGAAGATTGGGGCTAGCATGGGGCAGAAAGCGCAGGGAGCCAGCATGATCGCCGTCATTTTCGAAGTCTTCCCCGACCCAGACCGCCGCGCGGAGTACCTCGATATCGCAGCCAAGATGCGGCCGCTGTTGGAAGAGGTGGACGGTTTTATCTCTGTCGAACGGTTCCAAAGCCTGACCAACCCCGAGAAACTGCTTTCGCTATCCTTCTTCCGCGACGAAGAGGCGGTGCAAAACTGGCGCAAGCTGACCGCCCATCGCGGCGCGCAGGCCGCAGGGCGCGAGGGGATATTTACCGACTACCACCTGCGCATTGCCCATGTGATCCGCGACTATGGCATGTTCGACCGCGCCGAAGCGCCACAGGACAGCCAAGATATCCACCCGCCGCGGCCCGCGCCCACGGCAGGTCGCGCCTAAACCGTCTCGCCCGCGTCCAACCGTTGCAACCATCTATCCGCATCGCGCAGAACCGCCTCACGCCGGTCGGCATCCATACGGTCCCAGGTGGCATAGATATTCTTCATCCGCATATTGCCCTGAAACCGTTCGCGATGGCGGTCAAGGAAATGCCAGTAGAGCAGGTTGAACGGGCAAGCCTTCGGCCCCGCCTTGGTGCTGACGCTGTAGCTGCACCCTTTGCAGTAATCCGACATGCGATTGATATAGGCCCCGGACGACACATAGGGTTTCGAGGCGATCACCCCGCCATCGGCGAATTGGCTCATGCCCACCGTGTTGGGCGCTTCGACCCATTCATAGGCGTCCGCATAGACCTCTAGATACCACTCATGCACCTGATGCGGGTCGACCCCCGCCAGCAGGGCGAAATTGCCCGTCACCATCAGCCGTTGGATATGGTGGGCATAGGCGTGTTTCTGGGTCTGCCCCACGGCCTGCCGCAAGCAATTCATTTGCGTCGCGGCCCCCCAGTAGAAGGCGGGCAAGTCCCGATCATGGCGCAGCACATTGCGCGCCACATAATCCGGCCCTTCGAGGAAATAGATGCCGCGCACATATTCGCGCCAACCGAGGATCTGGCGGATGAACCCTTCGGCGGCGTTGATCGGCACGTCTCCTGCCTGCCACGCTTCCTCGGCGGCGCGGCAGACCTCCATGGGGTCCAGCAGTCCGAGGTTCAGATAGGGCGAGATCAGCGCGTGAAAGAGATAGGGCTGCCCTTCCAGCATCGCGTCCTGATAGTCGCCAAAACGCGGCAGGGCGTGGGCGATGAAATGCCCCAGCACCTGCAAGGCTTCCGCGCGCGTCGTGGCAAAGTCAAAGGGGTGCAGATCGCCGAAGTTATCGCCATAGCGCGCCGCCACCAGTTCCAGCACCGCCTCCACCTCGGCATCCGGAGCGAAGGTCAGCGGGTCGGGGATATCAAGCCCCTCCTTCGGAGGTTTGCGGTTGTCGTGGTCGAAATTCCACTTGCCGCCTGCGGGGTCGTCGCCCTCCATCAGCAACCCCGTCTCGCGGCGCATCTCGCGATAGAAGTATTCCATCCTGAGCGCCTTGCGCCCCTCGGCCCAATCCTCAAACCGTTTGCGGCTGGCGATGAAACGGTCGTCCGGCAAAAGCCGGGTGGGGATCGGCGCGTGGGTTAGCTTGTTGATCAGACGCCACTCCCCGGGCTCAGTCACGATCACCTCGCCCGCGCCCGTCTCCTCGGCCCGGCGGAGCAATTCGCCGACGATCGAACCCGCATTCTCGGGATCGTCCAAGGGGGTGTAGCGCAGCGTCCAGCCGTCTTTCTCCAACGCACGGGCGAACTTGCGCATCGCGGCAAAGACCAGTGCAATTTTCTTAGGATGGTGGCGGACATATTCCGCCTCCTGCGCGACTTCGGCCATGACCACCACATCGCGCGCCTTGTCGGCTGCGCGCAGGGACGGCAGGTTCAGCGAGAGTTGATCGCCCAGAACCAGCACTAGACGGCTCACCACGGCACCGCCTTTCCGGCCCAATCAAAGAACCCGCCGCTATCGTCCGGGGTCAGCCCGTCGATCACCTGCAGTAGATTGCCCGCCGCTTCGGGAGCCGGAACAGCCGGATGGCGGCCAAGGTATTTCTCGGTAAAGGGCGTCTTTACCGTGCCTGGGTGTAGCGCCACGCAGATGCTTTGCGGATGAGAGCGGGTCAGCTCGATCGCGGCGGTATGCACGATCTGGTTCACCGCCGCCTTGGCGCTGCGGTAGCTGATCCAACCGCCCAGACGGTTGTCCCCGATGGAGCCGACCCGCGCCGAGAGCACGGCGAAAACCGCCCGCCTGTCGCGCGGCAAGAGCCGCCCCGCGTGTCGCAGGATCAGCGCCGGGCCGACGGCGTTGAGCGCGAATTGATCCAGCATTGCCTTTTGCGTGATGGCGCGCAGCGACTTTTCCGGCGTGGCCCCGTCGATCTCCAACGCGCCGGTAGCGACGATCACCGCGTCGAAAGGCCCGCTCAGCCCCTCCAGCGCCGCATTGACAGATGCCTCCTCGGTCAGGTCCAGCCCATCGCTGGCGCGAGAGAGCGCCGTAACCTCATCGCCGCGCGCGCGCAGCGCCTCGCTCAGCGCCGCGCCGATCCCGCCACTGGCCCCGATCACCAGCACCCGCGCGCTCACGCCGCCGCCCATGGTATCGCTTGTCGCTGCATCCTGATCTCCCTTGCTTATAGGCAGATAGGCGGCGCTGACGCAGGGGCAAACAAAAGCCGCAACACCCCCTTTTCATTTGAAAAGACGGGCGTATAACTACTGCCATGACACAGGCCGTCCATATCCCGACCCTGCCGCGCAACTGCGCGGGCCTGCTGCGCGCCAACTTGCTGCACCTAATCCGCCTCTGAGCGTGCCCTTCGGCGCGCCCGCTCAGAGGGATGTGTCGCGCGCCAAGGATACCAGCAAAGAAAGAACCCAGGATGACAGATATGACGAAACAGGACCGTGTGCTGATTTTTGACACCACCTTGCGGGATGGCGAACAATCCCCCGGGGCGACGATGACCCATGCCGAGAAGCTGGAGATCGCGCAGCTTCTGGACGAGATGGGCGTCGACATCATCGAGGCCGGTTTCCCGATCGCCTCAGAAGGCGACTTCAAAGCGGTTTCCGAGATCGCGCGGCAGAGCCAGAACGCCGTGATCTGCGGCCTTGCCCGGGCGCAACTGGGTGATATCGACCGTTGTTGGGAGGCGGTGAAACACGCAGCCCAGCCGCGCATTCACACTTTCATCGGCACCTCGCCGCTGCACCGCGCCATCCCGAACCTCACCAAAGATGAAATGGCCGACCGCATCCATGAGACGGTGAGCCACGCCCGCAACCTCTGCGACAACGTGCAATGGTCCCCGATGGACGCCACGCGGACCGAGCTCGACTACCTCTACCGGGTGGTGGAGATCGCTATCAAGGCGGGTGCCACGACGATCAACATCCCCGACACCGTGGGCTACACCGCCCCGCGCGAAAGCGCCGACCTGATCGCGAAGCTTCTGGAAAACGTGCCCGGCGCGGATGAAATCGTCTTTGCCACCCATTGTCACAACGACCTCGGCATGGCGACGGCCAACTCCCTCGCCGCCGTGGAGGCCGGGGCGCGGCAAATCGAATGCACCATCAACGGCCTTGGCGAACGCGCGGGCAATACCGCGCTGGAAGAGGTCGTCATGGCGCTCAAGGTGCGCAACGACATCATGCCATACGAGACCCGCATCGACAGCCGCAAGATCATGAACATCTCGCGCCGAGTCGCCGCCGTCTCGGGCTTTGCTGTGCAGTTCAACAAGGCCATCGTCGGCAAGAACGCCTTTGCCCATGAGAGCGGCATCCACCAAGACGGTATGCTGAAGAACGCCGAGACCTTCGAGATCATGCGCCCCGAGGACGTGGGCCTCACCGAGACCAATATCGTCATGGGCAAGCACTCGGGCCGCGCTGCGCTGCGCTCCAAGCTCGAAGACCTCGGGTTTGAACTGGGCGACAACCAGCTTAAGGATGTTTTCGTGCGGTTCAAGGAATTGGCCGACCGCAAAAAGGAAATCTATGAGGATGACCTCATTGCGCTGATGCGCACCGCGACGGACCCCGAGGAAGACCGTATCCGCCTGAAATCGCTCAAGGTCGTTTGCGGCACCGATGGCCCACAGACCGCCGATATGGTGCTTGAGATCGACGGCGCGGAGCAGACCACCAACCAGACCGGCGACGGCCCCGTCGATGCGGCGTTCAACTGCATCAAGGCGCTGGTGCCACATTCCGCGCGGTTGCAGCTTTATCAGGTGCATGCGGTGACCGAGGGCACCGACGCGCAGGCGACGGTTTCCGTGCGGATGGAGGAAGAGGGCCGCATCGTGACCGGCCAGTCGGCGGATACCGATACCGTGGTGGCGAGCGTCCGGGCCTATATCCACGCGCTCAACCGCCTGCTGGTGCGGCGCGAGAAGGGCGGCACGGACAAGCGCGAGATTAACTATAAAGATGTGAGCTGAGCTATAGGGCGGGGGAAACCCCGCCTTTTTTACGTATACAGTATGGTAGTAGGGCATCGTCTGCCCGCGGGGTGGCGAACCAAACCTTAGTTCATACCACTTTATTGATCTGCCATGGCGCACCCTCAAAGTGGCATACCCAGCCTCACTAAATCGCCTCCCCGTCCGGGCGGGCAGGCGATGCCCGGCGCCTGCGGCTTGATTCCGGGCTGGGGATGCCCACTACCCCATCAATACGGGTTCTTCGCCCCGCGATCCGCACTTAGCGATGCCTGCCCCCGCTCGACAATCATCACCACCGCATCCGCGAGATGCTGCCGCTGGATATGATCATCCCCCGCCGCAACCCGCAGCTTATGCGCCTCCAGCATCACCTCGGCATGGCTCGACCCGCGCGGCGGGATGAAAGTGTAGCAGGCCAGTTCGATCAACAGCCCCAGCGGATCCTTGAAGTAGATCGAATGCATGAACCCCCGGTCCTTCACGCCGGAATGCCCGATGCCCCGGGCCTCCAACCGCGCGGGCACCTGATCGAACATCGCGCGGTCGACCTCGAAGGCCAGATGATGCACGCAGCCCGGGTCCATCGGCGTGCGGTTGTGCACCCGCTTGCGGTTCTCATTCGTAAAGATCGTGATCAGCCGCCCGTCGCCGGGATCGAAATACAAATGCCCCTCGTCCGGGTCATCCAGATTGGGCTGGTCAAAGATGAAAGGCATCCCCAACACCCCCTCCCAGAAGTCGATAGAGCTTTGCCGGTCCGCCCCGGTGAGGGTGATGTGATGCACTCCAAGTGTCTGTATTTTCTGCATGGTATCGCCGACCTCCGCCTGTGCTGCGCCCTAAATATACCGCTCTATGATAGCGCGGCGGCAATATCGCGCCACCTTTGCGGTCTTGCCCCTTTCACCCTGACCCCGTGCGCCCTATAAGAGCCAATAGCCCGCGCGTGGACCCATGCAAGCGGGCCTGTCCGAATTGTTGCAAGGCTCCGCTACTGTTATGTCCATCCTCGATCAATTCCGCGGCCTGTTCTCCTCTGATATGGCGATCGACCTCGGCACCGCGAACACGCTGGTTTACGTCAAGGGCAAGGGCATCGTGCTGAGCGAACCTTCGGTTGTGGCCTATCACGTCAAGGACGGCGTCAAGAAAGTGCTCGCCGTGGGTGAAGACGCCAAGCTCATGCTGGGCCGCACCCCGGGCAGCATCGAGGCGATCCGCCCGATGCGCGAAGGTGTCATCGCGGATTTCGACACCGCCGAGGAGATGATCAAACACTTCATCCGCAAGGTGCACAAACGCTCGACCTTCTCGAAGCCCAAGATCATCGTCTGCGTCCCCCATGGCGCGACCCCGGTGGAAAAACGCGCGATCCGCCAGTCGGTGTTGTCGGCAGGCGCGCGCCGCGCGGGCCTGATCGCCGAGCCGATCGCCGCCGCCATCGGCGCGGGCATGCCGATCACCGACCCCACAGGCAACATGGTCGTCGACATCGGCGGCGGCACCACCGAAGTCGCGGTGCTCTCGCTGGGCGACATCGTCTATGCCCGCTCGGTCCGCGTCGGCGGTGACCGGATGGATGAGGGCATCATCAGCTACCTGCGCCGCCAGCAGAACTTGTTGATCGGGGAGACGACGGCCGAACGGGTCAAGACCTCCATCGGCACGGCGCGGATGCCTGACGACGGGCGCGGCACTTCGATGCAGATCCGGGGCCGCGACCTGTTGAACGGTGTGCCGAAAGAGATCGAAGTCACGCAGGCCCAGATCGCCGAGGCGCTGGCCGAACCGGTGCAGCAGATCTGCGAAGCGGTGATGACCGCGCTGGAGACCACGCCGCCCGACCTTGCCGCCGACATCGTTGACCGCGGCGTGATGCTCACGGGCGGCGGTGCGCTTCTGGGTGATCTCGATCTGGCGCTGCGCGAACAGACGGGGCTTGCGATCTCGGTCGCGGACGAGCCGCTCAACTGCGTGGCCCTCGGCACCGGCAAGGCGCTGGAATACGAGAAGCAGCTGCGCCACGCGATCGACTACGACAGTTAACACTGGCAAGTTAGCCAGACCCGGCATGCGGCGACACCGCCCCGCCTGACCGGGTGGGAGTTTCGGCACAGATGGCCAAGGACCGTTCTAGTTCCAGCGATTTCACCGGCCCGCTGCGGCGGCTGCTGCTGGCTGTGCTGGTGCTGGCATTGACCGGCATCTTCTTGCTTTGGCGTATCGACAGCCCGCGGGTCGAGCGGTTTCGCGCGCAGGTGACCGACCGTTTCGTGCCCAACCTCGACTGGGCCATGGCCCCGGTCACCGGCACCATCAACCTGCTGCGCGACTTCCAAAGCTACCAGCGCCTGAGCGAACAGAACCGCGAGCTGCGCTCGGAACTGCGGCAGATGCAGGCGTGGAAAGAGGCGGCGCTTCAGCTTGAGCAAGAGAACGCCCGGCTGCTGGACCTCAACAACGTGCGGCTCGACCCGCGGCTGACCTTCATCACCGGCACGGTGCTGGCCGACAGCGGCTCGCCCTACCGCCAGTCGGTGCTTCTGAACGTCGGCGCGCGCGACGGGCTGGTCGAGGGCTGGGCCACGATGGACGGTATCGGCCTTGTCGGGCGCATCGCGGGGGTGGGCAAGAACACCGCGCGGGTGATCCTGCTGACAGATGCTTCCAGCCGCATTCCGGCGACGATCCAGCCCTCGGGCCAACGCGCCATCGTCGCGGGCGACAACAGCGCCGCGCCGCCTTTGGATTTTATCGAGAACCGTGAGTTGGTCCGCCCCGGCGACCGGGTGATCAGCTCGGGCGATGGCGGCGTGTTCCCGGCGGGCATCCTGATCGGTCAGGTGGCCGCCGATCCGGGCGGGCGGCTGCGCGTGCGGCTGGCGGCGGATTACGAGCGGTTGGAGTTCCTGCGCGTGTTGCGCCATCACGGCAATGAAACCGTGCCGGATACCGCCCATGTCATCACCTCTGACGGCCCCTTGGCCGATCCGGCAGCGCCGGTCGGGGTGCAGCCATGACCGATCTGTCGCGCAGCCGCCTTTGGGTCATGCGCCTGAGCTTTGTCGCGCTGACACTGGTGATCCTGTTCTTCCACCTCCTCCCGCTTGAGACGACCCCGCGGGCTTGGGCCGGGCCGGACCTGCTGCTGGGCTTTGCCTGTGCCTGGGGGCTCCGACGGCCTGAATACGTGCCTTCGCTTTTTCTGGCGCTGGTCTTTCTGCTGGCGGACCTGTTGCTGCAACGCCCGCCCGGACTTTGGGCGGTGCTGGCCCTGATCGGGGTCGAGAACCTCAAATCGCGGGGGCGGCACCTGCGGGATGCGAGCTTTGCCGCTGAATGGCTGACCGTGGCAGTAATCCTGACCATGGTGATCTTTGCCAACCGTATTTTGCTCAGCCTTGCGCTGGTGCCGACGCCTTCGCTGACGCTGAACCTCACGGAATTGGCACTGACGACCCTTGCTTATCCGCTGATCGTAGCGGTGACCCATGGTATCATGGGCGTGCGCAAGACCGCGCCGGGCGATCTGGATGCGCTTGGCAAACGGGTGTGATCGGGGAGCGATGAGATGAGACGGAGCCGCGCCGACAATGATGCGACCCACACGCGCCTGACGCGCCGCGCCGCCCTTTTGGGCGGGGCTCAGCTGCTGTTCATGGGCGGGCTGGCCGCGCGCATGCGCTATCTACAGGTCGATCAGGCCGACCAATTCCGCCTGCTGGCCGAAGAGAACCGCATCAACATCCGCCTGATCCCCCCCGCCCGGGGTGAGATTTTCGACCGCAACGGCGTGCAGCTTGCTGACAATGTGCCCTCCTACCGGATCGTCATGGTCCGCGAAGATGCGGGCGACGTGGAAGCGGTGATGGAGCGGCTCGCCCAAGTCATCGAGATCGACGAGGAGACCCGCGAACGCGCCATGACCGAGATGTCGCGCTCTGCCCCCTTCCTGCCCGTCACCATCGTCGATGACGTCAGTTGGGAAGTCGTGAGCAAGGTCAGCGTCAACGCCCCCGCCCTGCCCGGCGTCACGCCCGAAGTGGGCCTGACCCGCGTTTACCCGCGCGGCGCGGATTTCGCCCATGTGGTGGGCCGCGTGGGCCGGGTGAGCCAAGCCGACCTCGACGCGCTGGAGAACCCCGATCAGGTGCTGCGCATCCCGCGCTTTCAGATCGGCAAGATCAACGTCGAGGCCCGGGCCGAGAACCTGCTGCGCGGCGCGGCGGGCACCAAACATGTGGAGGTCAACGCCACGGGCCGCGTGATGCGCGAGTTGGAGCGGCGCGAGGGGCAAGCCGGGGCCGATCTGCAACTGACCGTGGACGCCAATCTGCAACGCTATGTGCAGGCCCGTCTGGGCGAGGAAAGCGCCGCCGTGGTCATCATCGACTGCGAGAATGGCGATCTGGCCGCCCTCGCCTCCTCCCCCAGCTACGACCCGAACCTATTTATCGGCGGCATTTCCTCGGCGGATTACAACCCGTTGCTGAACTCGAAATACCGCCCGCTGGTGAACAAACCCGTGCAGGGCACCTACCCGCCCGGCTCGACTTTCAAGATGATCGTGGCGCTCGCCGCCATCGAAGAGGGCATCGTCACCCCCGATGAGACGGTCTATTGCCCCGGCCATCTGGAAGTCGCGGGGCGGCGGTTCCACTGTTGGAAACGCGCGGGCCACGGTTGGGTCGATCTGCAACATTCGCTCAAGCAGTCCTGCGATGTCTATTACTACGATCTGGCGGTGAAGGTCGGGATTGAGAAAATCACCGCCATGGCGAACCGCTTTGGCCTTGGGATCAAACATGACTTGGCGCTGTCCTCGGTCGCGGGCGGGCTTGCGCCCACGAAACAGTGGAAACGCTCGGCCCGGGGTGAGGATTGGGTCGTGGGCGACACGGTCAACGCCTCTATCGGGCAGGGTTTCACCCTCTCCTCCCCGCTGCAATTGGCGGTGATGAGCGCGCGGATCGCCACGGGCCGCGCGGTGACGCCGCGGTTGATCAAATCCATTGACGGGGTGGAGCAACCCAGCGGCGCGGGCGAGCCGATGGGGCTGAACGAAAACAACCTGCGCCAATTGCGCAAGGCGATGTACGATGTGGTGAACGATCGCCGCGGCACCGGCTACCGCAGCCGCATCATCGACGACACGATGCGCATGGCGGGCAAGACCGGCACCAGTCAGGTGCGCAACATCACCGCCGCCGAACGCGCGCGCGGTGTGACCAGCAACGCCGACCTCCCGTGGGAGCGGCGCGACCACGCGCTTTTTGTCTGCTTTGCGCCCTATGACAAACCGAAATACGCAGCCTGCGTGCTGGTGGAACACGGCGGCGGCGGCTCGACCGCCGCAGCCCCGATTGCGCGCGACGTGATGTTGCAGGCCATGGCGGGCGGCGAGCCGCCGCTCGAAGCCTACCCCAAGTCCGACCGGGGCCGCATCGCCACCCAGCAAGAGGAACTGCGCAACACCACGCCCGAGACGACCGCCAAGCTGGAGGGGGAGGATCAGGCATGAGCTATCTTGAGCATACGGTCAAATCCGTCCCCACGGGGCTGCGCAAAATCCTCTTTATGAACTGGCCGCTGGCGATCCTGCTGACCAGTGTCGCGGGCGTCGGCTTTCTGATGCTCTATTCGGTCGCGGGCGGGTCATTCTCGCCCTGGGCCGAACCGCAGATGAAACGTTTCGCCATGGGCATGGCGATTATGTTCACCGTGGCGATGGTGCCGATCTGGCTTTGGCGCAACCTGTCGGGTGTGGCCTATGGGGCGACCTTGGTGCTGCTGGTCGCGGTCGAACTCTTCGGCTCTGTCGGCATGGGCGCGCAGCGTTGGATCGACATCGGCTTCATGCGGCTGCAACCGTCGGAACTGATGAAGATCACGCTGGTCCTGTTTCTGGCGGCCTATTACGACTGGCTGCCGGTCAAGAAGGTCTCGCGCCCCTTTTGGGTGCTGCTGCCCATTCTGATCATCGTGATCCCCACCGCACTGGTGCTGAAACAGCCCGACCTTGGCACCTCGATCCTGTTGCTGACCGCCGGGGGCGGGCTGATGTTCCTCGCAGGCGTGCATTGGGCCTATTTCGCCGCCGTCATCACCGCCGCCATCGGGCTGATCACCGCCGTTTTTCAGTCGCGCGGGACACCGTGGCAACTGCTGAAAGACTACCAATACCGCCGCATCGACACCTTTCTCGACCCCAGCCAAGACCCGCTTGGCGCGGGCTATCACATCACCCAATCCAAGATCGCACTCGGCTCGGGCGGCTGGTCGGGCCGGGGCTATATGCAGGGCACCCAATCGCGGCTGAACTTCCTGCCCGAGAAACACACCGACTTCATCTTCACCACATTGGCCGAAGAGTTCGGCTTCGTCGGCGGCGTCTCCCTTCTGGGGCTTTACGCGCTGATCATCCTGTTCTGCGTGGCCTCGGCGGTGAAGAACAAGGACCGGTTTTCAAGCCTGCTAACCCTTGGCATCGCGCTGAACTTCTTTCTCTTTTTCGCCGTTAACATGTCGATGGTCATGGGGCTGGCCCCCGTGGTTGGCGTGCCACTGCCGATGGTGAGCTATGGCGGCTCGGCCATGCTGGTGCTGCTGCTGGCTTTCGGCTTGGTGCAATCGGCGCATGTTCATAGACCGAGGTAATTCATGACGATCAACATTCTCTTCGCCGCCAAAGCCGAACGCTGGGACGGCTACGAACAGCCTTTGAACGCAGCGCTGCGCAAGACCCTGCCGGGGCAGGATTTCACGCTGGCCACCGATCTGCCGCCCGAAGAGGTCGACTATATCGTCTATGCCCCGAACAGCGAGTTGCAGGACTTCACCCCCTACACGCGCGCCAAGGCGGTGCTGAACCTCTGGGCCGGGGTCGAGGCGATCACCGGCAATGAGACCTTGAAAATACCGCTGGCGCGGATGGTGGACTTCGGCCTGACTCACGGCATGGTCGAATGGTGCACGGGCCATGTGCTGCGCCATCATCTGGGGATGGATACCGATATCCTGCGCACGGATGCCAAATGGGAGCCGCGCACCCCGCCGCTGGCGCGCGAGCGCAGTGTCGCGGTGCTGGGCATCGGGGCGCTCGGCCAAGCGGTGGCCGAGGCGCTGGTGGGTCTGGGCTTTGACGTGACCGGCTGGTCGCGCAGCGCGAAGCGGATCGAAGGCGTGCGCTGCCTGCACGGCGACGACGGCCTTGCGGAGGCGCTGACACGCGCCGAAATCGCCGTGCTTCTGATGCCCGACACGCCCGCCACACGAGACGTTCTGAACGAAAAGACGCTAGCGCAGATGCCCAAAGGCGCGTTCATCATCAATCCCGGTCGCGGGCCGCTGATTGACGACGACGCCTTGCTGGCGGCGCTCGACAGCGGGCAGATCGCCCATGCGACGCTGGATGTCTTCCGGGTGGAGCCGCTGCCCGAGGATCACCGCTATTGGGCGCATCCGAAGGTGACCGTGACCCCGCATATCGCGGCGGCCACGCGCAACGACACCGCCTCGGAAGTCATCGCCGAGAACATCCGCCGCAGCGAGGCCGGTGAGCCTCTGCTGCATCTGGTGGATCGCGACCGGGGGTATTGACCCCCGGCCCCTGACCTACGCCGCCAGCCCGCGCCCCTTGAGCAGCGCCTCGACCCCCGGCAGACGGCCCCGGAAGGCGGTGTAAAGCTCCGCCGGATCACGACTGCCGCCGGTCGAGAGGATATGTTCCTCCAGCGCCTCGGCACGCTCCGCGTCAAAGGCGCCGCCGGCTTCCTCGAAGGCGGCAAAGGCGTCGGCGTCCATCACCTCGGACCACATGTAGCTGTAATAGGCGCTGGAATAGCCGTCGCCCGAGAAGACATGGGCAAACTGCGGCGTGGCGTGGCGCATGCGGATCGCCTGCGGCATGCTGATTTCCGCCAATACCTCGGCCTGTTTCGCCATCGGATCGACGGGCGGTTCGCCGTCGTGGAACTCCAGATCGACAAGGGCGGAGGCAATATATTCCACCGTCTGAAAGCCCATGTCGAAGGTCGCGGCGGCCAGCACCTTCTCGAGCATCTCCCGCGGCATCGCCGCGCCCGTCCGCGCATGGGTCGCGAATTTCCGCAGCACCTCTGGCTGGTCCAGCCAGTGCTCAAAAAGCTGGCTGGGCAATTCCACGAAGTCGCGCGCCACCGAGGTGCCGCTGACGCTTTCATAGGTCACGTCCGAGAGCATCTGGTGCAGCGCATGGCCGAACTCGTGGAACAGCGTGCGCGCATCGTCATAGGACAGCAGCGCCGGGTCGCCCTTGGCGAAGTTGCAGACGTTGATCACCACGGGCGCCTGCGCACGGGGGAACTTCGCCTGGCTCCGCATTGCCGAGCACCATGCGCCCGAACGTTTCGAGCCGCGTGCGAAGTAATCGCCAATGAAAACCGCCACGTGTTTGCCGCCCCGCGTCACTTCCCACGCCCGGCAATCGGGATGGTAGAGTGGCACGTCGAGCGGCGCGAACTCCAGCCCAAACAACCGGTTGGCGCAGTCGAAGGCCGCGTCGATCATCCGGTCGAGCTGGAAATAGGGCTTCAGCGCCGCCCCATCGAGGTCATGCTCGGCGGCGCGCCGCTTCTCGGCGTAGTAGCGCCAGTCCCAAGGCTCCAGCGTCCCATTCACGCCGTCCTCGCGAATCAGCGCGGTCAGCACCTCGGCATCGGCATCGGCCTGCGCCTTGGCCGGCTTCCACACCGACATCAGCAGATCGCGCACCGCCGCGGGCGTCTTGGCCATTTCGGTTTCCAGCTTGTAGGCGGCGAAGTTGTCGTAGCCCAAAAGCTCGGCACGCTCTTGGCGCAGGGCCAACGTCTCGGCCGCGATTTCTCGGTTGTCGGTCTCGCCACCGTTGGCCCCGCGGGCTTCCCACGCCCGGAAAGCCTTCTCGCGCAGGTCGCGGCGGTCGGAGAATTGCAGGAAGGGCACGATGAGCGAGCGCGAGAGCGTGATCACCGGGCCGTCGGCGCCCTTCTCCTCCCCCGCCGCGCGGGCAGATTCCACGACGAAATCCGGCAGGCCGGTCAGGTCGTCTTCGGAAAGTTCCATGAACCACGCGCGCTCGTCGGCCAGCAGGTTCTGGGTGAACTGCGTGCCCAGAACCGCCAGCCGCGCCTTGATCGCCTTCATGCGCTCGGCGGCCTCGCCGGTCAGCGCGGCCCCGGAGCGGACGAATCCACGATGCGTCAGCATCAGCACGCGGGCCTGTTCCTCGGTCAACTCGAGCGTGTCGCGCGCCTCCCAGACGGCGGCGATGCGCGAAAACAGCGCTTCGTTGCCCGAGATCGCCGACTGGTGCGCGGCGAGCTTGGGCGAGAAGTCGCGCTGCAACGCCTCCCGCGCCGGGTTGCTGTCCGCGCCCGCGACGGTGAAGAACACGCTCAGCACCTTGTCGAGCGCCGCGCCGGAGGCTTCCAGCGCCTCAATGGTATTGGCGAAGCTCGGGGCCTCGGGGTTGTCGGCAATGGCGTCGATCTCGCCCCGGTGGGCCGCGAGCGCCTCTTCCAGTGCCGGGGCGAAATCATCGTCGGAAATGCGGTCAAAGGGGGCGATGCCGAAGGGGGTTTCCCATTCGGTCAGAAGCGGGTTTGTCATGCAGGTCTCCTTTGCGCCCAAGATGGGGCGCGCCGAGGGGACATGCAATCACCCGCCGCAGGTTTCGCAGCCCTGCCGTCGTTTCAGCCCGATCTTGCGGGTCTCGCCGTAAAGCCCGTCGTAGATCATCATCTCGCCGCGCAGCACGCTGCCCGCGCCGGTAATGAGCTTCACCGCCTCCAGCGCCATCATCGTGCCGATCACGCCGGGCAGCGGGCCGATGACCCCGGCCTCGGCGCAGGAGGGCGCGAGGCCCGCCGCCGGTGCCTCGGGGAATATGCAGCGATAGCAGGGCGCGCCATGGGCGGGGTCGAAGACGCTGAGCTGCCCCTCCCATTGGCTGAGCGCCCCCGAGATGAGCGGCGTGGCCGTCGCGACGCATGCCGCGTTCACGCGGTAGCGGGTGTCGAAATTGTCGGTCCCGTCAAGCACGAGGTCATAGTCGGCCACGAGGTCTTCGGCGATCTCATCGGTCAGACGACGGTGGTAGGGGCGGACCGTGATATGGGGGTTCTGGGCCAGCATCTCGGCTTCGGCCGAGAAGACCTTGGGCATGCCCATGGAAGCATCCTTGTGGATCACCTGCCGTTGCAGATTGGCGTTTTCGACTGCGTCATCGTCGATCACCCCAATGGTGCCGACCCCCGCCGCAGCGAGGTACTGTAGCGCGGGCGCGCCGAGACCGCCCGCGCCGATCACCAGCACCTTCCCGTTCTTCAGCGCCTTCTGGCCAGCGCCGCCGACCTCGCGCAGCACGATGTGCCGGGCATAGCGGTTCAGCTCACTTTCAGAAAAACGGCCCGAAGCGGGGGCTTCAGTCGGCGCGCCGGGCGTGGCGCGCGCGCGCAGGGTCGCCAGCCCCTGCCGGTAGAGCAGCACCAGCACCACAAAACCGCCCAAGAGCAGCCACGGCGCGGCGCTGCCGCCGGTGGCGAGCCGCAACGGATGGGTGGCCGGAAACAGCAGATGCAGCGCGACCAGCGCCAGATACATCAGCCCGATCAGCCCCGCGCGCAGCCCGCGCGGCAACCCAAGAAGGCCGCCGCCGAACCAAAGCGCCGCCGCGATAATCAAAACAGCCAGCATCAACGCGCCCCCGTCGAGCCGAACCCGCCCGCGCCGCGCGGGGTCTCATCAAGGCATTCGACCAGATCAAAGCCCGCCTGCACCACCGGGGCCACGACCATCTGTGCGATGCGCATGCCATGTTCGACGGTGAAAGCCTCCGCCCCCATATTGCCCATGATCACCCCCACAACGCCGCGATAGTCGCTGTCGATGGTGCCGGGGCTGTTGATCAAGGTGATTCCATGCTTCAGCGCCAGACCCGAGCGGGGGCGGATCTGCACCTCGAACCCCTGCGGGACCGCCATCTGCAACCCGGTGGAGATCAGCGCCCGCGCGCCGGGGGCCAGTGTAACAGCGCCGCCGAGCAGATTGGCCCGCAGGTCCGCCCCCGCCGCCCCGGCGCTTTCATAGGCGGGCAGCGGCAGGCTGCGGTCCGCGCCCTCGGCCCAGCAGAGTTTGATCTTGGTCATTGCGCCCCCTCAGGCAAGTGCTGCGGCGATACGTTCGGCCAGACGGGCGGCCACGGCATCCTTGCCCATGCGCGGCCAATCCTCGGCCCCGGCATCGGTGATCAGCGTCACGGCATTTTCGCACCCGCCCATGATGCCGGTGGCAGGCGATACGTCATTGGCGACGATCCAGTCACAGCCCTTGCGCGCGCGTTTCGCCTTGGCATGGGCCAGCACGTCGTCAGTCTCGGCAGCGAAGCCCACAACGAGCGGCGGGCGGCCTTCACCACGCTGGCTGATGGTTTTCAAAATGTCGGGATTCTCTGCGAAAGACAGGCTCGGCAGCCCACCCTTGGATTTCTTCAGCTTACGGTCCCCTGCCCCCTGCACATGCCAATCGGCCACTGCGGCCGCAAAGACGGCGGCATCGGCGGGCAATGCGGCCTCTACCGCTTGCATCATCTCTTGCGCGGTCTGCACGGGCACCACTTCGACGCCCTCGGGCGGGGCGACCTCCGCCGGGCCGGTGACAAAGACCACTTCGGCGCCCAGAGCCGTGAGCGCCCGCGCGATGGCTGTGCCCTGCGCCCCGGAAGAGCGGTTGGCGATATAGCGCACCGGGTCGATCGGCTCATGGGTGGGGCCGGAGGTGACGAGGATCCGCTTGCCCGCCAGCGGCCCCTGCCCCAGCCGCGCCTCTATCGCCGCGACAATCTCAAGCGGTTCGGCCATCCGCCCCGGCCCGTATTCGCCGCAGGCCATGTCACCGTCATTCGGCCCGACCATGGCGATGCCATCGCCGCGCAGGGTGGCGATGTTGCGCTGCGTCGCGGGGTGCTGCCACATCCGTACGTTCATCGCAGGCGCCAGCAGCACCGGCGTATCGGTGGCCAAAAGCAAGGTCGACGCCAGATCATTCGCCGCCCCCTGCGCCATCTTGGCCATCAGGTCTGCCGTGGCGGGGGCGACCACCAATAGGTCCGCCGCGCGGCTGAGCTGGATATGTCCCATCTCGGCCTCATCTCCGAGGTCGAAAAGTTCGCGAAAGACCTTCACCCCGGTCAGGGCCGAGACGGAAAGCGGGGTGACGAACTCTTCGCCCGCACGGGTCAGAACCGGCGTTACCTTGGCCCCACGCTCGCGCAGACGCCGGATCAGATCGAGGGATTTATAGGCGGCAATGCCGCCGCCGATCATCAGCAGAATATGTTTGCCCGACAGCATAAAGACCCCCCGTTTGCGTTGGGGAGACCTTAATCCGGGGCGGCGCAATCTGCCAGCCCCGGCGGGCATCGCGATGCGGCGTCAGGCCAGAAAGGCAAAGACCTCACGCGATTGCATCTCAAGCGATTTGCGCATCTTGCCAAAGGCCGCGGCCTCAAGCTGGCGCACCCGCTCTTTGCTGAGGCTGAGCTCGTCGCCAAGGCTTTCCAAGGTACGCGCCGGATCCCGCAGTTTGCGTTCGCGCACGATGAATTGCTCGCGCTCAGACAGGCCCTGCATCGCCGTCAGCAACCAGTTGCGCAACTGTGCCGTGTCATGCGCTTCCTCGACACGTTCGGCGGCCTGCGTACTTTCATCCGCCAGCGCTTCGATCCACTCGCGGCCCTCATCCTCAGCGCTTTGGGTGGCGTTCAGCGAGTAATCCGACCCCGACAGGCGGCCTTCCATCATCTCGACATCATGCAGCGGCACGCCGATCTCGGTCGAAATCATCTGGCGCAGCTGGTGCTTGTCCAGCGTCTCGCCCATAGCGGTGGCCTCGCGCTCCAAACGGGCTTGCACGCGGCGCATGTTGAAAAACAGCGATTTCTGAGAGGAGGTCGACCCCGTCCGCACCATCGACCAGTTGCGCATCACATGATCCTGAATGCTCGCCTTGATCCACCAGACCGCATAGGTCGAGAAGCGCACGCCGCGGTCGGGGTCGAATTTGTCGGCGGCTTTCATCAGGCCGAGACCGGCCTCTTGGATCAGATCGTTCATCGGCGCGCCGTAGCGCTTGAACTTGCCGGCCATCGAGATCGCCAGACGCATGTAGGCGGTGATCAGACGGTGCAGCGCAGCCTCGTCGCGGTGATCGCGCCACGCATAGGCCAACTCCAACTCCGTCTCGGCATCGAGCAATTCGGCCTTCATTGCGGTGCGGGTGAGTGAAAATTCGCGAGCGGTCTGCAATGACATTTGGTATCCCCCTTGAGAAATGCGTGGCGCACCTTGTGATGGGCCGTTGGTGGAGATACGCAGAGACATGCCATTTGGTTCAAATATTTGGTGAGAAGATGTTGCCTAGAACTACCTTTGCCCTAGGCGGGGCGGCCTCGGGCAAATCGGAATGGGCAGAGGCCCTCGTGAATTCCAGCGGCATGTCAAAGACTTACCTCGCCACCGGGCGCATCTGGGATGACGAAGTTCAAGAACGCGTGAACAAACATCAAGCAAGGCGCGATGCGGGGTGGCGCACCGTGGAATCTCCGCTCGATCTGACCGAACCGCTGGCGAAACTGCCCGCCGGCGAAATCGTGCTGATCGACTGCGCGACCATGTGGCTCAGCAATCACCTGATGGAGGGGAGCGATCTGGAAGCCGCGCAGGCGCAGCTATTGCAGGCTCTGCGGGGCTGTGCGGCACATTGGGTCGTGGTCTCGAACGAGGTCGGCCAAGGGATCGTGCCCGACAACGCCATGGCGCGCCAGTTCCGCGAGGCGCAGGGGCGGCTCAACATCGCCTTGGCCGCGGAGGCCGAGACGGTGGTGCAGGTCGTCGTCGGGCTGCCGCAACTGCTGAAAGGGGAAATGCCGTGACCACTTGGCACTGGGTGCGCCACGGCCCGACCCATGAGAAGAACTTCGTTGGCTGGCGCGATGTCCCGGCGGATCTTTCCGATGCGCCCCGACTGGCACGGTTGAACCTGCACCTGCCGGATGAGGCGCTGTTGGTCTCTTCGGACCTGATCCGCGCCGTGCATACGGCGGATGCGCTGGCCCTGCCTTCGCGCCGCCGCCTACCCCACGAGCTTGGGCTGCGCGAGCTGCATTTCGGCGCTTGGGACGGGCTGCATTTTTCGGAAGTCGCCGCGCGCGACCCAGACCTCAGCCGCGCCTATTGGGAAACCCCCGGCGATGTCATGGCCCCCGAGGGCGAAAGTTGGAACCAGACCAAGGCGCGCGTCGACCGGGTGGTGGCGCGGATCAACGCCGCCCACCCCACTGCCCATGTGATCGCCGTGGCCCATTTCGGCGTGATCCTCACGCAGGTGCAGCAGGCCCAAGGCGGCGGGGCGCTGGAGGCGATGGCCCATAAGATCGACAACCTCTCGGTGACGCATCTGTCCCACGCCAACGGCCAATGGCGGGTCGAAGGGATCAACCACACCCCCTGACCCCACAGTGCCCTGACCCATAGTGCCCTGCCCCACAGTGCCGTTAACCATTCCTAAACCCGTCTTGCCTACCGATTAACCATAGCAAGACGGAGCAGGGGTGATGGTATCGCGGGCCTATACGGTCGCATTTCAAGGGGTCGAGGCGCGCATCGTCGAGGTGCAATGCGCCGTCACCGCCGGGCTGCCGGGCTTTTCCATCGTCGGACTGGCGGACAAGGCCGTATCGGAAGCCCGCGATCGGGTGCGCGCGGCGCTCAGCGCCTTGGCCATCGCGCTGCCCTCCAAACGGATCACTGTCAATCTCTCCCCCGCCGACCTGCCCAAGGAAGGCAGCCATTTCGACCTGCCCATCGCGCTGGCGCTGCTCTCGGCCCTCGATATCCTGCCGGATGACATCACCCAGCATGTGGTGGCCTTGGGGGAGCTTTCGCTTGACGGGACGCTGATGCCCGTGGTCGGCGCCCTGCCCGCCGCCATGGCCGCCGCCGCCGAGGACCGCAGCCTGCTTTGCCCCGCAGGGTCGGGGGCGGAGGCCGCATGGGTGGGCAAGACACAGGTCATCGCCGCCGCCAATCTGGGCGACGTGGTGCGCCACTACACCGGGCAGGTGCCGATCGCCCCTGCCGAGCCGGGCGAAGTGCCCCTCGCGTCGGCGGGCCGCGACCTGCGCGAGGTCAAGGGCCAGGAACGCGCCAAACGGGCGTTGGAGATCGCCGCCGCCGGGCGGCACCACCTGATGCTGGTCGGCACGCCGGGGTCGGGGAAATCCATGCTGGCCGCGCGGCTGCCCGGCATCCTTCCCCCGCTGACGGCAGGTGAAGCGCTTGAGACCTCAATGATCCACTCCCTTGCCGGGCTGCTGGATGAGGGCGGCATTTCCCGCAGCCGCCCTTTCCGCGAGCCGCATCACACGGCCTCAATGGCTGCGATCATCGGCGGCGGTCGGCAGGCGCGTCCGGGGGAGGCATCTCTCGCCCATAACGGCGTGCTGTTCATGGATGAGTTCCCCGAGTTCAACCGCACCGTCCTCGAAACCCTGCGCCAACCGATCGAGACCGGCGAGGTCATGATCGCGCGCGCCAATGCCCATGTGAAATACCCCTGCCGCTTCATGCTCGTCGCGGCGGCAAACCCCTGCAAATGCGGCTACCTGCCCGACCCGGCCCGCGCCTGCGCCCGTGTTCCGGCCTGCGGCGAAGACTATCTCGGGCGCATCTCCGGCCCCTTGATGGACCGGTTCGACCTGCGCGTCGACGTGCCGCCCGTGAGCTACAGCGATCTTGACCTGCCCGCTACTGGCGAGCCCTCGGCCGAGGTCGCGGCAAGGGTCGCCGCCGCGCGGGCGCTTCAATCCACGCGCTACGCGCCGCATGACGGGATTTCGGCCAATGCCGATGCGGCGGGCGACCTACTTGAAACCGTCGTCACCCCGGATGCCGAAGCACGGGCGCTGCTTCTGCGCGCGGCGGAACGGTTTTCCCTGTCGGCGCGCGGGTATCACCGGGTCATGCGTGTCGCGCGCACCATCGCCGATCTTGCAGGAGAACCCGAGGTCCGCCGCCCCCATATGGCCGAGGCGATCAGCTTTCGCCTGCCCGATCCGGCGGCAGGGCATTGATCCAATCGGCGAGGGCCGCAAGGCTCTGCCGCGCCTCGGGCAGGTGGTTCTGAAACAGCGGCCAGACATGCGGCAGATCATGGACCTCCTGCAAACTGGCCGACACGCCCGCTTCGCGTAGGCGGGCCGCCAAGCGGCGGCTGTCATCACGCAGGATTTCGCTGTCACTTACGGTGAGCCAGACGGGCGGTGCGCCTTTGAAATTGGCGAGAATCGGACTCGCTCGGGGGCTCTCCGCATCCTGCCCTCGAAGATAGAGCCGCGCCATTTCCCTAGCGCGGGCGGCGGGCAACAACACGTCGCGTTTGGCATTCTGCGTGAAACTTGGGCCCGAAAACGTCAGGTCCAACAAGGGGGACAGCCCAAAGGCGCCAGCAGGCAGCGCCGCCCCCTCGCGGCAGAGCTGCGCCAGAAGATCGAAAACCAGCGCGCCGCCCGCGCTGTCGCCACCAATCACGATGTCCCCCGCCGCGATGCCCATCCGACCAAGCGCATCCCAAGCCGCGCGGATATCTTGCGCAGGTTTGGGAAAGGCCGCCTCTGGCACCCGCGCATAGCGCGGCAGCACCGCCCGCGCACCGGTCAGCAGGGATAGGCGCGCGACCATCGCTTGGTGCGTCTCCGGACTGCCAAACACGAACCCGCCGCCATGGACGTAAAGGATCACACGCCCCGAAGAGGCCTGCGGCGGGGTCAGCCAAAGCGCCGATTCCGCCCCCGGCAGCCCCCGCCATTCGGCATGCACCGCGCGCGGTCCTTTGAAAAAGAGCCGCGCCTGCATCTCCATCGTGGCCCGCAGGAATTGCGGATTTCCATGCGCCAGCAAAGGTTTCTCTGTCAGACGCAGGTAACGGTTCAGAAGATGCTGGCGCAGGCTCACCCGCGCTTGGCCTCGATCGCCTCCCAGATTTTTCCGGCAATATTTTCGCCATCGAACCGTTCCAACTCTTGAATGCCGGTGGGAGAGGTCACGTTGATCTCGGTCAGATAGTCGCCGATCACATCGATCCCGACAAAGATTTGGCCCTTTTCCTTGAGCAATGGACCGATGGCCGCGCAGATCTCCAGATCGCGCTCCGTCAGCCCGACCTTCTCAGGCCGCCCGCCGACATGCATGTTCGACCGCGTCTCGCCCTCCGCCGGAACGCGGTTGATCGCGCCCACCGGCTCCCCATCCACGAGGATGACGCGCTTGTCGCCCTTCGATACCGCGGGCAGGAATTTCTGAACGATCAGAGGCTCACGCGAGAAGCCGGTGAAGAGTTCATGCAGCGAGGTGAGGTTGCGGTCATTGGCGTCCAGCCGGAACACACCGGCACCGCCATTGCCGTAAAGCGGTTTCAGGATCACATCGCCATGCTTCGCCTTGAAGGCCTTGATGGTCGAAAGGTCGCGCGCAATCGTGGTGGGCGGTGTCAGATCGGGGAAATCGAGGACCAGAAGCTTTTCGGGGTAATTGCGGACCCAAAAGGGATCGTTGACCACCAAGGTGGTCTCTTTCAGCCGATCCAGTAGATGGGTCGAGGTAATGTAATGCATGTCGAAAGGCGGATCCTGACGCAGCCAGACCACGTCGAAATCCGCCAAATCGACCTCGCGCTCTTCTCCGAACCGCGCGTGATCGCCCTGCAGGCGCTGCACGGTAAAGTCATAGCCCCGCGCGGTGATCCGCCCCTCTTGATACGCCAGATGATCGGGCGTGTAAAAGAACAGCTCATGCCCCCGCGCCTGCGCCTCTTCGGCCAGCCGAAAGCTGCTGTCGGCATTGATGTTCACGTCCCCGATCGGGTCCATTTGAAAGGCGATTTTCATCGGCGTCCCCCGCTGCTTACCTTTGTCGTGATCCGACCCGGACCGACGGTGCAGGCATTTGGGATCGCTTCTTAGATGGCGCAGCAGGGGCCTATGCGCAATGGGTCAGCCGTGGCCAAAGGCGTTTTCGATGATTTCGGTGGCCCCCTGCCCATCGACAAGCGCCACGTCAAAGCGCACCTCGGTCAGACTTCCTGCAGGTTCGCCGGCAAGAAATTCCTCGGCGGAGCGGTAGATGCGCTGCATCTGTCGGGCAGAAAGGCTTTCGGCGGCCCGTGCGAAACTACGGCTTTGCTTCACCTCGACAAAGATCAAGGCAGCCCCGTTGCGCAGGATCAAATCAATTTCACCAGTGCGGCCCCGCCAACGGCGGCGGGCGATGGCAAAACCGCGCCTTTCATAGTCCTGCGCGATCCGGTTCTCGGCGGCGATCCCGGCATGATAGGCCATGCGCCCCCGTTGACGTTTGGCCGCAGTTCGTATCCCTGTCTCACCCTGCGCCATTTTCATCGCTCCGATCCCTGTTCTACCCTTTGCCGAGCGCCAATGCCGCTTGATACACCTGTCGCCGCGGCAGGCCATGGGCCTGTGCCACCAAATCGACAGCGTCACGCATCGACATTTCGGTTAGCGCCCGTTGCAAATCTGTTTCTAGGTCAAGGTGATTAACAAAGTCTGAACGGCTGCGATCAATCAGCACGACCACCTCGCCTTTCGGCGCCTTCGCTTGATAAAGCTCGGCGAGGTTTTCGAGGGTATCGCGCTGAATTTCTTCGAATTTCTTGGTCAATTCCCGGCACATTGCCGCTTTGCGCCCCGCGCCCAGTGCGGTGGCCGCATCGCGCAGCATGGCGCCGAGCCGTTTGGGCGATTCGTAGAACACCAGTGTCCCCGGCACGTCGCGCAGCTTTTCCAGCGCTGCGATCCGGGCCGATTTGCTATTGGGCAGGAAGCCCGCAAAGAAAAATGCATCCGTTGGCAGGGCGCCCAAGGCCAGCGCGGTCAGCACGGCCGATGGCCCCGGCGCGCAGGTTTGCATCACCCCCGCTTCGGCCGCGGCGCGGCTGAGTTCAAACCCCGGATCGGCGATCAGCGGCATGCCCGCCTCCGACGCATAGGCGACAGATTTGCCCTCGCGGATGGCCGCGATCAGCCGCTCTTGCACCGATGTGCCGCTGTGATCGTGCAGCGCCAACACCTTGCGTCCATCGAGCGGCACCCCGTGAATCTCCATCAGCCGCCGCAGGCTGCGCGTATCCTCTGCCGCCAGCAGATCCGCCGAGGCCAGCGTGTCGAGCGCGCGCAGCGTGATATCGCGCGCGGTGCCGATGGGGACGCCCACGAAATAAAGTCCCGGGGCTAGCTCTGTCTTGTCGAATTTCAACGCTGGACCCGCCTTTCGCAGTCACTATGATCGCGGCCATGTTCCGGCGACCACCGTCGTCTTGCCACCACCGGGGAGTGAATACAAATGATTGCCTGTTTCCGCGCCATCCGCAAGAAGATGCACCTGCTCTTACTGCCGCTCTTCGCGGTCCTGCTGGCGGCCTGTCAGCCTGTTGCCATCGGCGGCGCCAATTCCGGCGGCCCGCGCATCGATCCCGCCGCCCCCGTTCCGGTGGCGCTCTTGGTCCCGCGGGGCGGCTCGGCCGGTGATGAGTTGTTGGCCAAGAACCTCGAAAACGCCGCGCGCCTTGCGATGCGCGATCTGGACGGCGTTCAGATCGACCTGCGCGTTTATGGCACTGCGGGCAACGCCAGCACAGCCGCTTCCGTCGCCGCGCAGGCGGTGAATGAAGGGGCCAAGATCATCCTCGGCCCGGTTTACGGCGAGGCGGCCAATGCCGCAGGGGTGGCCGTGGCCTCCTCCGGGGTCAACGTGATCTCTTTCTCGAACAACCCGACCATCGCGGGCGGCAATGTCTTCGTGCTTGGGCCGACCTTTGCCAATACCGCCAATCGGTTGGTGAGCTTTGCCAAGCGCAACGGCAAGGACAAAATGGTGGTACTGCATAGTCAGGACCTTGCCGGACAACTGGGCCGTGACGCAATCGTTCAAGCGATCAGCGCCAATGGCGCGACACTGGCGGGCACCGTCGACTACGCGCTGAGCCAAGAGTCGGTCGTGGCCGCCGTGCCGCGCGTCAAGGCGACCATCGAAGGCAGCGGCGCCAATGCGCTGTTCCTCACCACCTCCTCGGCCAGTGCCCTGCCGCTTTTCGCGCAGCTTCTGCCCGAGGCGGGCATTCAATCGGCCACCACGCAATATGTCGGCCTGACCCGGTGGGACATCCCCGCCCAAACGCTGGAACTGCCCGGGGTTCAGGGCGGCTGGTTCGCCCTGCCCGACACGGCGGCGAGCGGAGCCTTCGCCAACCGTTACACCGCGGCCTATGGGAGTGATCCGCACCCTCTGGCCGGGCTGGCCTTTGACGGGATCGCGGCGATCGGCTCCTTGGTGAAGGGTGGCAAATCCAACGCGCTGTCCGGGGCCGCGCTGACCCAAGGGGCGGGTTTCCAAGGGGCCAGCGGCATCTTCCGCCTGCGCCGCGATGGCACCAACGAACGCGCGTTGTCCGTGGCCACGATCCGCAACAACCGCGTTGTCGTGCTCGACCCGGCACCCCGCGGCTTTGGCGGAGCTGGTTTCTGAATTGGACCTCGCGAAACCGACAACGACATCAGGCGCGCGTCGACACCCGCGCCTGATTTGCCCGCCCGAGCAAATCTTTGACGACACGGCCATCTGGCAGGCCCTTGCCCAGCGCGACAGCACGTTGGAGGGCGCGGCCCTCAGGGCCGAGATTGTCCCCCTGATCCAAGACGCCCGGCAGGCGGGCCGCAAGGCTATCGCGGCAGGCTTTGCTGAATCGCCCTTCGACGCGCGGGCGATGACCTCTTCCTACACCTATCTTACCGACCAACTGCTGCGCTGCGTCTTGCAAATCGCCACGCAGGTGCTGCACCCCAACCCGAACCCGACCGAGGGCGAACGGCTCGCCATGATTGGCGTCGGCGGCTATGGCCGGGGAGAGATGGCGCCCTTTTCAGATGTCGATCTGCTGTTTCTCATCCCCTACAAGGCCACCGCCTGGTCGGAGAGCGTGATCGAATCGATGCTCTACATCCTGTGGGATCTGAAGCTAAAGGTCGGCCACGCCACCCGCACTATTGAGGATTGCCTGCGGCTGGGTGCGGATGATTTCACCATTCAGACCGCCCTGCTGGAGAACCGCTTCATCGACGGCGATGTGACCCTTGCCGAAGAGCTTTCCGAACGGCTCAAGAACGAACTTTTCTCAGGCGCGGGAAAGGATTTCATCGAAGCCAAACTGGAAGAGCGCGACAACCGGCACCTGAAACAGGGTGAGCGCTATATGGTCGAGCCCAATGTCAAAGAAGGCAAAGGCGGGCTGCGCGATCTGCATTCGCTGTTTTGGATCGCCAAATTCATCCATGACGTGGACCGGGTCGCGGATCTGGTCGATCTCGGCGTCTTCCGCGCCGATGAATACGACACTTTCCGCGAGGCCGAGGCCTTTCTCTGGGCCGTGCGCGGGCATCTTCACCTGATTGCCGGGCGCGCGACCGAACAGCTGACCTTCGACATGCAGGTGCAGGTCGCCCAAGCCATGGGCTATCAGGACATCGGGGGCCGGCGGGGCGTCGAGATCTTCATGCAGGCCTATTTCCGCCACGCAACGGCGGTGGGGGATCTGACGCGCATCTTCGTCAGCGGGCTCGAAGCGTCGCATATGAAGGCCGAACCGCTGCTGGAACGCATCTTCCGCCGCCGCCCGAAAATGCGCGAAGGGTTTCAGGTGGTGCACAACCGCATCGCGGTGAAGGACGACGCAGAGTTTCTGCAAGACAAGCTGAACCTGTTGCGCATCTTCGAAGAGGCCCTGCGCACGGGGATGTTGATCCACCCCGATGCGATGCGTCTGATCAAGGCCAACCTCGCGCTGATCGACGACGACATGCGCCGCACGCCCGAGGCGCGTCGCATCTTCCTCGACCTGCTGCTGAAACATGGCAATCCCGAACGTTCACTGCGGCGGATGAACGAATTGGGCGTCTTAGGCGCTTTCATCCCCGAGTTCGAGCCGATCGTCGCGATGATGCAGTTCAACATGTATCATTCCTACACGGTTGACGAGCACACGATCCAATGTATCGCCAACCTCGCCCGGATCGAGAAGGGCGAGTTGGAAGAGGAACTGCCCGTTGCCTCCTCGATCCTGAAACGGGGGGTCAACCGCAAGGTGCTCTATGTGGCGCTGCTCTTGCATGACATCGGCAAGGGGCGGCCCGAGGACCATTCCATCATCGGCGCGAAACTGGCGCGGCGCATTGGCCCCCGGTTGGGGCTGAAACGCGATGAGGTCGACACGGTGGAATGGCTGGTACGCTATCACCTGCTGATGTCCGACATGGCCCAGAAACGCGACATCGCCGATCCGCGCACGGTGCGCGACTTTGCCAAGGCGGTGCAGACGGTCAAACGGCTCGACCTGCTCTGCGTGCTGACGGTCTGTGACATTCGCGGTGTCGGGCCGAACACGTGGAACAATTGGAAAGCGGTGCTGATCCGCGCGCTCTATCGCCAGACCGAGCGGGCGTTGGATACTGGGCTCGAAGACCTCAACCGCGAAAACCGGGGCGCGGAGGCCAAGAAAGCCCTGCGCGCCGCGCTTTCCGATTGGCCGCGCAAACATTTGCAGCGCGAGACGGCCCGGCACTATCCGCCCTATTGGCAGGGTCTGCACGTCACCGCCCATGTCGCTTTTGCGGAACTGCTGCGCGACATCGGCAATGACGATATCCGCATTGATCTGCACCCCGATGAGGACCGCGGCGCGACACGGGCCTGTTTCGTCATGGCCGATCACCCCGGCATCTTTGCCCGGCTCGCCGGCGCGCTGGCGCTGGTCGGCGCCAATGTGGTGGATGCGCGCAGCTATACCACGAAGGACGGTTTCGTCACCGATGCCTTCTGGATTCAGGACAGCGAGGATCACCCCTATGAGGCCAGCCGCCTGCCCCGGCTGCGCGAGATGATCCTCAAGACCCTGCGCGGTGAAATCGTCGCCCGCGATGCGCTGAAATCCCGCGATAAGGTCAAGAAACGCGAACGCGCTTTCAAGGTGCCCACGCATATCACCTTCGACAACGAAGGCTCGGAAATCTACACGATCATCGAAGTCGACACCCGCGACCGGCCCGGCCTGCTCTATGACCTGACGCGCACCTTGGCGGCCTCTAACGTCTATATCGCCAATGCAGTGATCGCGACCTATGGCGAACAGGTGGTCGACACCTTCTACGTCAAAGATATGTTTGGCCTGAAATACTATACCGAGGCCAAGCAGCGCACCTTGGAAAAACGTCTGCGCGAAGCGATTGCCGCAGGGGTGGAGCGGGCCGAAGGCTAGGGTTCCTTCGGCTTGCCCCGACCGGCGAAATACCGCCACCGGCTATTTTCGCGCTTTGTTTTTGACCTCGGATCCTGAAAATCCCTTTCAACCCGGCAAAAGCGCGGGATTCCATGAATGAGGGACATATGAGCGTCACACGCGCAGCACTGCCGAACCGGGGCCTGATGGCTCTTTGCGCCACACTTCTTTTGACGGCAGCCTGCGCCAAAGCGCCTGATATCCCGCAGAGCTACGATTTCGGCGGCATCGATCCCCAGCGGCATTTCATGGCCGTACAAACTGCCCAAGACATGCGCGCCAAGGGCCAGCGTGTTTGGTGCGTGCCCTTCGCCCGCAATGTCAGCGGCATCCAGATTCGCGGCAATGCAGAAACATGGTGGGGCAAGGCCAAGGGGCTTTATCCGCGCGGCGATGATCCCGTCGTCGGTGCCGTGATGGCCTTCAGCGCCACCCGCTCCATGCCGATGGGCCATATCGCGGTGGTTTCCGACATCGTCTCTCCGCGCGAAATCCGGGTGGATCACGCCAATTGGAAGCGCAACGAAGTGTCGCTGAAAATGGCGGTGATCGACGTCTCCGACGACAACGATTGGTCCGCCGTGCGTTTGGAAAGCCAGCCCGGAGCCTTTGGCGGCACCTATCCGATCAATGGGTTCATCTACCCCACCGGCGGATGAGCGCCGCCTTGCCACAACGGGTGGCTGGGGCATCTGCCCCGGCTCACCGCGATTGCACCGGATGAACGTCCGCGCTAGGGATCACCGCAGCGCAATTTAAGGCTCCTGCGATGAAACCTATCCGTCTTATGTCCGGCTTTTTCACTGTCGGGGTCTGGACCCTGCTGAGCCGCGTGCTCGGCTTTCTGCGCGAAGTGCTGCTGTTGTCGCTCATCGGCCCCGGACCGGTTATGGACGCTTTCGTCGCCGCCTTCCGCCTGCCCAATATGTTCCGCCGCTTCTTTGCCGAGGGCGCGTTCAACGCGGCCTTCGTGCCGATGTTCGCCAAAAAGCTGGAGGGGGAGGAAGGCGCCGGGACATTCGCCCGCGATGCCTTCAACGGCTTGTCGCTGGTGGTGCTGGCGCTGACCGCTCTGGGCATGATCTTCATGCCCGGTCTGGTTTGGCTGACCGCCGAAGGCTTCGTCGGAGACCCGCGCTTCGACATGACGGTCGCCTTTGGCCGCATCGCCTTTCCCTATATCCTCTGCATGTCGCTCTCGGCGCTGTTTTCGGGCATCCTCAACGCCACCGGGCGCTTCGCCGTGGCCGCCGCAGCACCGGTGCTTTTGAACATCTTCGTCATCGCAGCCATGACCTTCGCTGCCCTCACCGGGGGTGAGGTGGCGCTTTGGCTGATCTGGTCGATCCCGGTCGCCGGTGTGGCACAGCTGGCGCTGACATGGCGCGCCGCGGCCCAAGCGGGTTTCCCGCTGCGCCCTTCCCGCCCGCGCTGGACCCCCGACATGCGCGCGATGATCGTTATCGCCCTGCCCGCCGCGCTGGCCTCGGGCGTGATGCAAATCAACCTCGTGGTCGGGCAATTGGTGGCCAGCCAATATGACAAGGCCGTCTCATGGCTCTTCGCCGCCGACCGCCTCTATCAACTTCCCTTGGGCGTGGTGGGCATCGCCGTGGGCATCGTGCTGCTTCCCGACCTGTCGCGCCGCCTGCGGGCCGGAGACGACGCAGGCGCCCAAACCGCGCTGAGCCGCGCCGCCGAAATTTCGCTGGCCCTGACGATCCCCTCGTCGGTCGCGCTGATCGTGATCCCCTTCGCGCTGGTCACCGTGCTGTTCGAACGCGGCGCCTCGGGCGTCGATGACACCGCCGCGATTGCCACCGCGGTGATGGTTTACGGCCTCGGACTGCCCTCCTTCGTGCTGCAAAAGATCCTGCAACCGGTCTATTTCGCCCGCGAAGACACACGCCGCCCCTTCCACTTCGCCGTTGTCGCCATGGTGGTGAACGCGGCCCTCGCTGTGGGTCTCGCGCCCTTCATCGGCTGGATCGCCCCGGCGGTCGCCACGACGCTGGCAGGCTGGACGATGTTTGCTTGCCTCGCCATCGGGGCGCGGCGCTTTGGCGACGCCGTCAAGTTCGACGCGCGGTTTCACAAACGCATCTGGCGCATCCTCACCGCCTCTGCCGCCATGGGCGGCGCGCTCTGGCTCGGCAATGCGGCACTGCAACCGATGCTGGGCCTACCGTGGTGGCGCGGGCTGGCGCTGGTGCTGCTGCTTGCGATCGCTGCGGTCAGCTACTTCGGCGTCGGCCAGTTGATCGGCGCATTCCGGCTGTCCGAGTTCAAATCCGCCATGCGGCGCGGTTAACGCTGCTGCAACCGCGCCCGCAGTCGCGCCCATTCCCCGGGCGCGACCAGAAAGCTCAGGCCGAAACCACAGATGAACCCGGCCAGTTCCGCCACCCAAAGAAAGCCAGTCTCGAAAAAGATCCCCCAGAACAGCTGCAGCCCCATCAGCAGGGCGATCAGCGTAAAGGCCTGATACTGCGGCCCGCCCGAGCCCAGCAGCCGCCGCCACATCACGAAACTATAGCCGCCGATCAACCCGTAAACATTAGGATATGCCCCGGCGAGCCAGACCGGATCGTTTAACAGCGCCCCATAGACAAGCGCCCCGCCGATCCCCGACAGCACGAAGATCGCCAAAAACGCCATCTGCCCCATCGCCTCGGCCACCATCTTGCCCAAGGCCAAAAGCAGCACCACGGCAAAGATCGCATGGGTAAAGCCCAGATGGATGAACGGATAGGTCACCACCCGCCAGATATGTTCGATCGGGTACTGGCCTGCGCCGATCATCGCGTCAAAGATCAGCCCCGAAAAGCCAAAGTCGCGCACCAGCGCCAGCCGCCAGCCTACGGCCGCGGGGCCACCCACCAGCCCCGCCTCGGCCAGAGAGAGCACCACCTCGACCCCGGCGATGGCCAGAAACAGAATGACAACAGCGGGCGGCAGCGGGTTCACGGGGGGCTGGAGGTCGGGGTCTTGCATGGGCGCTCCTTGACGGGGTTCGCGGCCAGAAGTAAGCCTGCCGCGCAAGACTTTCCAGCCCAGAGGTGCCTCCCGATGTCCGAGACCCAGTTCACCCCGCGCGTGTTTTCCGGCATTCAGCCCTCGGGCGACCTGCATCTGGGCAACTACCTCGGCGCGCTGAAACGCTTCGCCGATGCGCAGGAAAAGGGCGTGCAATCGATCTATTGCATGGTCGACCTGCACGCGATCACGGTCTGGCAAGACCCGGCGGACCTCAAGCGCAGCACCCGCGAGCTCTGCGCCGGTTTCATCGCCTCGGGCATCGACCCCGAAAAATCCATCCTGATCAACCAAAGCCAAGTGCCCGAACACGCGCAACTGGCCTGGGTCTTCAACTGCGTCGCGCGCATGGGCTGGATGGGCCGCATGACCCAGTGGAAGGACAAGGCCGGCAAAAACGCCGAGGCCGCCTCGCTGGGCCTCTTCGCCTATCCGGCACTGATGGCCGCCGACATCCTGATCTACCACGCCACCCATGTGCCGGTGGGCGAGGACCAGAAACAGCATCTTGAGCTGACCCGCGACATCGCCGCGAAGTTCAACCACGACTACGGCGTCGACTTCTTCCCGCTCACCGAACCGGTGATCGAAGGCGCGGCCACCCGCGTCATGTCCCTGCGCGACGGGTCCAAGAAAATGTCGAAGTCCGACCCTTCGCCCGCCAGCCGCATCAACCTGACCGACGATGCCGACACGATCGCCAAGAAGTTCCGCAAGGCCAAGACCGACCCCGACGCCCTCCCGTCCGAGGCCGAGGGGCTGAAGGACCGCCCCGAGGCGCGCAACCTCGTGAACATCTACGCCGCCCTCAGCGACCGATCCGTCGATCAGGTGCTGGCGGAGGTCGGCGGCCAGCAATTCGGCACCTTCAAAACCGCGCTGGCCGAACTGGCCGTGTCGAAAATGGGCCCGATCACCGCCGAGATGCAGCGCCTGATGGCCGATCCGGCCGAGATCGACCGCATCCTCGCCCGCGGCGCGGAACAAGCGCGCGAGATCACCGCCCCGATCCTCAAACGCACCTATGAGATCGTCGGCATGGTCGGCTAACCACCAGAAACCCTAGCGTCCCCCAAAGGCGCTAGGGCCGCCCCAAGCCCCCCGCTTTCCGCCCAAAGCGCCCCCTCCCCCCTTCATCCTTTCTCAAATACCGAATCCCGCACCCACCTCACGCGCCACCGCCCGCGTGAGCCCCCGCGCCATGGACAATCCCGCCGCCCTGCGCCACCTTCCCCGCAAGGATGAAGGGGAGCACAAGATGACCACAGGTTTTTTCTGGGACGAACGCTGCTTTTGGCACGCAGGGGGCAACTACGTCTTTACCATGCCGGTGGGCGGGCTGGTGCAGCCCCTAGCCGCCGGGGGTCTGCCGGAAAACCCCGAGACCAAACGCCGGTTGAAAAACCTGATGGAGGTGACCGGGCTTTTCGCCGAACTCGACACGCGCAGCGCCGCCCCGGCAAGCCGGGAGGCCCTGGCGCGGGTGCATCCCGAAACCTATCTTGACGATTTCAAGCGCCTTTCGGATGCGGGGGGCGGGGAGCTGGGCCATGCGGTGCCCTTCGCCCGCGGCGGCTATGAACTGGCGGCGCTCTCTGCCGGGCTGTCCATCGCCGCCGTCGATGCCGTGGCGCGGGGGGAGCTTCAGAACGCCTATGCGCTCGGCCGTCCGCCCGGGCATCACTGCCTGCCGGATCTGCCCAACGGTTTTTGCCTTCTCGCCAATATCGCCATCGCCATCGAGGCCGCGCAGGCCAAGGGGCTGGCAAAGCGCGTCGCCGTGCTGGATTGGGACGTGCACCACGGCAATGGGACCGAAGCGATCTATTATGACCGCGATGACGTGCTGACCATCTCGCTCCATCAAGAGGGGAATTACCCCATCGACACCGGCGGCCTGAAGGATCGCGGACGCGGGGCGGGCGAAGGCTATAACATCAACCTGCCGATGCACGCAGGCGCGGGCCATACCGCCTACCTCCACGCGATGGACCGCGTGGTGATTCCGGCGATCGAGGCTTTCGCCCCCGACATGATCATCGTCGCCTGCGGCTATGACGCGGCGATCATCGACCCGCTGGCGCGGATGCAGGCCACCGCAGAGACCTTTGGCGAGATGACCAAACGCATCCGCAGCACCGCCGAGCGGCTTTGCGATGGCAAGCTGGTACTGGTCCATGAGGGCGGCTATTCCGAGGCCTATGTCCCCTTCTGCGGCCATGCCACCATCGCCGCGCTGAGCGGCAGCGCGCTTGACGCGCCGGACCCGATGGCGCGGTCGCTCAATGCGCGCCAACCCTCGCCCGCCTTTGATGCCTTCCTCCGCCAGTCGATTGACGATATGGCGCAGCAACTGGACCTGTAAGAGACCCCGATGCCCGTAGCTGACCCTTCCGCCCTCGCCTTTTTGCAAAACCGCCGCTCGCGCCCGGCCAAGACATTGGGCCTGCCGGTGCCCGATGCCGAAGCCCTGCGCCCGCTTCTCACCGCTGCCGCGCGCACGCCGGATCATGGCAAGTTGGAGCCCTGGCGTTTCGTGATCATCGACCGTGCTGCGATGGCGCGTTTGGCCGAGGTGGTCGAGACACGCGGCGCGGCGCTTGGCCTTGGGGCCGAAGACATCGCCAAAGGGCGTGGCCAGTTCGATCAGGGCAACCTTGCCGTGGCCGTGATCGAGGTGCAAAAGCCCTCTCCCAAAATTCCGCCGCTGGAACAGACCTATTCTGCCGGGGCGGTTTGCCTTGCGCTTCTGAATGCCGCCCTCGCCGCAGGCTGGGGCGCCAATTGGCTGAGTGGTTGGCCCGCCCATGACCGGGGCTTCATGGAAGAGGGCTTGTCCCTCGCCCAACATGAGCGCATCGCGGGCATCATTCACATCGGCACCGAAACCGCCGCTCCGCCGGAGCGTCCGCGCCCGGACATCGACGGGATCACCACATGGCTGTAAACGCGATCTTCAGGTCATTCACCCGCGCAGTTGGCCAATTGGGCGATGCGCGCTTTCGCAAGGTGGTGCTCTTGGGCGTCGGCCTGTCGCTGGCGCTGCTGATCGCGGCCACGGCGGGCTTTGCCTATCTGGTGGATTGGGTCACCCCCGAAGACGCTTCGCTGCCCGTGCTGGGCGAGGTCAATTGGCTCGACGATCTGCTGAGTTGGAGCGCACTGATCCTGCTCATGGTGCTCTCGGTCTTTTTGATGGTGCCCGTGGCCTCGGCGATCACCTCGATGTTTCTCGATGAGGTGGCCGATGCGGTGGAGGAGGTGCACTACCCCCATCTGCCCCCCGCGAACCAAGTCGGCATCGGCGACGCCATCCGCGACACGGTGAATTTCATGGGCGTGCTGGTGGGGGCGAACCTGCTGGCGCTGGTGCTCTACCTGCTCTTCGCCCCGGCGGCGCTGTTCATCTTCTGGGGGCTGAACGGGTTCTTGCTGGGGCGGGAGTATTTCACCCTCGCCGCGCTGCGCCGCCACGGGCGGGACGAGACCAAGCGCCTGCGTCGCCGCCATGCGGGCACGATCTGGATGGCCGGAGTGCTGATGGCGGTGCCGCTTTCGGTGCCGCTGCTGAACCTGCTGATCCCGATCCTAGGCGCGGCGACCTTTACCCACCTGTACCATGCGTTGGTGCCGCATTCGGATGCAGCCAGCCTTCGATATCCGCCACGCTGATCCAGCCCGACAGAATGATCGTCGCGCAGATTGCCCAGATGATCGCGGCGACCAATGTGGTCCACAGCGCCTTGCGGCCCAGATGATGCTGCTCGGGCGCGCCCGCGTGGGTGCCCGGTACCACCGCGCCCGCGTCACCTTGGGTCTGCACCCGGATCGGCAGGGCGATCAGGAACGTCATCGACCAGATGACGGCAAAGAGGACGAGCCCCGAAACGATCCCCATGATCAGACCTCCTCAAGCTCGACGAGCGCGCCGTTGAAATCCTTGGGATGCAGGAACAACACGGGCTTGCCATGCGCCCCGATCTTCGGCTCGCCCGAGCCCAAGACACGCGCGCCGGTGGATTTCAGATGGTCCCGCGCCGCGAGGATGTCTTCAACCTCATAGCAGATGTGGTGGATGCCACCCGCCGGGTTCTTTTCAAGAAAGCCGTTGATCGGGCTGTCTTCGCCCAAGGGGTGCAGCAATTCGATCTTGGTGTTCGGCAGTTCGATGAAGATCACGGTCACCCCGTGGTCCGGTTCGGCCTGCGGCGCACCGACCTTTGCGCCAAGCGCGTGGCGATACTGATCCGCCGCCGCTTCGAGATCCGGCACCGCGATGGCCACATGGTTAAGACGTCCGATCATCCTGAATGCTCCTCGTGATTTGCCAGCTTTATGCCCGCCACCCCGGTAAACAACAATGCGTCACGTTAACGCGTCATTAGCCAACGCGGCGTAACGATGGCGCAGCAGTTGTTGTTGTTGGAGGCAATGATGGATGATACCGACCCCTTTGAAAGACCGACCCTCACCCCCACGGCGGAGCGGCCTCTGCTGGGCCTCACCGTTTTGGTGGTGGAAGACAGCCGTTTCGCCTGTGAGGCGATGCGCCTGCTCTGCCTGCGCTCGGGCGCGCGGATCAGACGGGCGGACTGCCTGCGCTCGGCCCGGCGGCATTTGCAGGTCTACCGCCCCAGCGTGGCGCTGGTCGACCTTGGCCTGCCCGATGGCAGCGGGTTGGACCTGATTGCCGAGCTGATGCAAAGCACACCCCGGGTCGAGGCGATCATCGCCATCTCGGGCGACAGCCATATGGAGCCTGACGCCCGCGCGGCGGGGGTGGATGGGTTCCTCCTCAAACCGATCACCTCGCTATCGTCCTTTCAGCAAGCCATCCTCGCCGCGCTGTCCGACGACCGCCGCCCCCGGGGGCCGCGCATCCTGCCGGATGAGGATGTCACCCCCGACCGGATCGGTTTCCAAGATGACATCGCCCATATCGCCGACGTGCTGGGGGACGCGCCCGACAATCAGACACTGGATTACGTTGCGCAATTCCTGTGCGGGGTGGCCCGTTCGGCCAATGACCAGCGTTTGGAAGAGGCCGCCCGCGCCTTGGCCCATAAACGCGCCCTCGGCCAACCCGCGGGGCCAGAGACCGCGGCCATCACCGGGATGATCCAGCACCGCCTTGCCGAAAAGCTGGCAATCTAGCCTGCGCGGTTAAAGCGTCGGATCCCCGGCCACCCGGACAAGGCGTGTCAGATCGCCAAGCCGCTCTTTCTGCTGCCCCTGCCCGTCGAAATTGCCGGGGGCAAGCCAAACCTCGAACGCCTCTTTCAGCGCGGGCCATTCCGCGTCGATCGCGGCGAACCAAGCCGTGTCGCGGTTGCGCCCTTTAACGATGGTCGCCTGCCGAAAGACGCCCTCATAACTTAGGCCCAGACGCTGCGCCGCGCGGCGCGACGGACGGTTGAGCGCATCGCACTTCCACTCGAACCTGCGATAGCCCGCCTCGAAGGCCCATTGCATCATCAGGAAGATCGCCTCGGTCGCCGCCGGGGTGCGCTGAAGCGCGGGGCTGAAGTTGATATGACCCACTTCGATACTGCCCGCCTCGGGCTTGATCCGCAGGAAACTCGCCACGCCGAGCCATTGATCCCGCGCGCGGTCCTTTACGGCCATGAAATAGGGATCGGCCTTTCCCGCATTGTCGCGCACCCAGCGGTGGTACTGCGCCGCCGAAGAGAATGGCCCGTAGGGCAGATAATCCCAAACGTGATCCTTCCCCACATAGGCGGGGTAAAGCAGTGCCGCGTGTTCCTCGGCCGAAAGCGGTTCCAGCACCACATGTTGCCCGGTGAGCACGTCACCCGCCGGGCATGGCGGCTCGGACCAATTCTCTACAGGGGGCCCAACGGGGCGCGGGTCAGATTTGCTGTTCATGGAAAAGTTATGCACCGGCATTTTCGAGCCGCCAAGCTGAATAAACTTGAATTAATCGCATCAGACCCCAGTCTTGGCATCCAAGCTACACATTGATGCCACAATCAGCCTTCAGCATCGTCGCAACCGCAAAGGCCCGGGAGGGTGAGATGAGCCAGCAGCACAGAAAGGACAGCGCGACACCCGCAAAGCCGGTCGACTGGATCGTTGTGGGCGCGAATGCGCTTGGGCTGATCGTCGTCGCCTTGGCGGCATTTCACGCACAAACCGGCGGGCTGTTCCAAGAGGTCGCCAGCCAAGCGGCACAGGGCACGGTCTTCTAAGGCGGGAACCTGCCGGTGGCTGCGGCGTTAGCCACAGGTAACACCAAAGGATTTTCCCATGCCCTCCATCTATGACGCGATCAAAGAAGATCATGATGAGCACCGCGCCCTGCTGAACACCATTGCCGACACCGAAGGCGACAGCGCCGAGCGCCGCGAAGCTTGGGACCGTTTTTACCATGACGTGAAATCCCACGCCGCCGCCGAGGAAGAGACTTTTTATTCCACGCTGATGTCCGAGACATGGGGCCAGGATCACGCGCGCCATTCGGTGCATGAGCACCAGCAGCTTGACGATATCATGGAAGAGCTGCGCGAAACCGATATGTCCTCATCTGCTTGGCTGACTCGTTTCAAGCAGCTCAAGCACGATTACGAGCATCACATGGATGAGGAAGAAGACGAGCTTTTCACCCGTGCGAAGAAGGTGATCGGCAAGGAACACAACGACGCCTTTGGCGACAAGTTCCTGAAGCGTAAGGAAAAGGAAGCCAAACTCATCGAGGAAAAGCGCGAAGACAGTCTAGAGGATTGACCCAAGCCGCGCATCCCTGCTAAATGTGTTCCCTTAACGTTCTTGTGGATATCCAGCCCCGCCGGGCAGGTTGCGGTTGCAAGAAAGCCCGAGGAAACGCAATATATTGGATATGAGCGATAACCCATCACAAGACCTACGCGACTTTCTGGGCAAAGACCGGTTTGGCTGCGTCATGGCCGACCCGCCGTGGCGCTTTACCAACCGGACCGGCAAGGTTGCGCCCGAGCATAAGCGCTTGGCCCGTTATCCTACGATGACGGTTGAGGATATCTGCGCCCTGCCCGTGGCCGATCACCTCGAAGACCGCGCGCATTGCTACATGTGGGTGCCCAATGCGCTGCTGCCCGAAGGTTTGCAGGTGCTCAAGGCTTGGGGGTTTGAGTATAAATCCAACATCATCTGGCACAAAATCCGCAAGGATGGCGGCAGTGATGGGCGCGGCGTGGGCTTCTATTTCCGCAATGTGACCGAGATTTTGCTTTTCGGCGTGCGTGGTAAGAACGTGCGCACGCTCGACGCCGGGCGGCGGCAGGTGAACATGCTGCAAACCCGCAAGCGCGAACATTCGCGCAAGCCGGATGAGCAATATGACCTGATCGAAAGCTGCTCTTGGGGCCCCTACCTCGAACTTTTCGGGCGCGGCGTGCGCGAGGGCTGGACCGTTTGGGGCAATCAGGCCGAGGCGGATTATAAGCCCGATTGGAAGACCTACAGCTACAATTCCAGTGTCGCGGCTGAGTAATCTGGCGCGGCGCATCGACGACGCGGTTTTCGACAGCGACAGGCTCGTCGAAGACCTGCTGCCCGTCGATCTGCGCGACCGCTATTCCGTTACCAGTTACCGCAGCGCCGCCGCCGTGCTGCAACAGCGCGCGCCCGAGGAACTGGCCGCGATCATCCGGGTGCTGCGACAGTTCACGATCAGCCGCAATGAAATCCGCGCGCCGGGGGGCAACCGCATGTCGGCCACCACCCGTTTCGCGAAATATGCCGCAGCCGAGAATTTCCACGAAGAGGTGCGGATCAAGGCTGACTTGCTGGTGCAACTCACCGCGGGCAAGGGCGACAGCGCGCCGGAGGTTGACCGCATCATCCGCGAAGACTTCATCCACAATCATATGGTCGATTTCTGGCGGGGCCGGGTGGCATTCGACTATGAGTGGAACAGCAAAGATCAGACCTACGACCGCGACCTCTATGCCTTTCGCAGCTTCTTCGAAGCGGGGGTGATCGACGTGGGCGTCATCGTGACGCGCGAACTGTCGAACGACTTTTTCAAATCGCTCGGCAATTGCTTGGACAAATTCGGCAATGAGACCGACAAGACCGTCAGCGCGAAATTCGGGGCCAGCACCACCGGCACCCACAAGCTGATCAGCCGTATCGCCGCCGGGCGCAGCGGCGGCTGCCCGGTTCTGGTGCTGGGCATCCTACCGGGCAATATCACCCCCGGTTAAGCCGGGGGCGACGTTTCATTCAGACAGGATCACTCTTGCGGGATGACCCGCAGCCCCAGTTCCATCAGCTGATCGCTGGTGGGTTCGGAAGGGGCGTTCATCATCAGGTCTTCGGCGCGCTGGTTCATCGGGAAGAGGATGACTTCGCGGATGTTCTGCTCTTCGGCCAGCAGCATGACGATACGGTCGATGCCCGCAGCGCAGCCACCGTGCGGCGGCGCGCCGTATTGGAAGGCGTTGACCATGCCACCAAAGCGCTTGCGCACCTCGTCTTCGCCGTAGCCCGCGATCTCAAAGGCTTTGAACATGATCTCGGGCTTGTGGTTCCGGATCGCGCCAGAGACCAGTTCGTAGCCGTTGCAGGCGAGATCGTACTGATAGCCCAGCACCTTGAGCGGATCGCCCTCCAGCGCCTCCATTCCGCCCTGGGGCATGGAGAAGGGGTTGTGCTCGAAGTCGATCTTGCCGGTCTCTTCGTCGCGCTCGTAGATCGGGAAATCCACGATCCATGCAAAGGCGAAACGCTCCTTGTCGGTCAGGTTCAACTCCTCGCCGATGACGTTACGCGCACGGCCCGCGACGGCCTCGAAGCTCTTCGGCTTGCCGCCGAGGAAGAAGGCCGCATCGCCGACGCCCAGACCCAACTGCTGGCGGATCGCCTCGGTGCGCTCAGGCCCGATGTTCTTGGCCAGCGGGCCTGCCGCCTCCATTCCGTTGCCCTGATCGCGCCAGAAGATATAGCCCATGCCGGGCAGACCTTCCTTCTGCGCGAAGGCGTTCATGCGGTCGCAGAACTTGCGGCTGCCGCCTGTGGGCGCGGGAATAGCGCGGATCTCGGTGCCCTCCTGCTCAAGCAGTTTGGCGAAAATCGCGAAACCGGAATCGCGGAAATGATCGCTCACCACCTGCATCTTGATCGGATTGCGCAGGTCAGGCTTGTCGGAGCCATACCACAGCGCGGCGTCCTTGTAGGAAATCTGCTCCCACGTCTCGTCGACCTTCTTGCCGCCGCCGAATTCTTCGAAGATGCCCGCGATCACCGGCTGGATCGTGTCGAACACATCCTGCTGCGTGACAAAGGACATCTCCATGTCGAGCTGATAGAAATCGGTGGGCGACCGGTCGGCGCGCGGGTCTTCGTCGCGGAAGCAGGGCGCGATCTGGAAGTATTTGTCAAAGCCCGAGACCATGAGCAGCTGTTTGAACTGCTGCGGCGCCTGCGGCAGCGCGTAGAACTTGCCCGGATGCAGACGCGACGGCACGAGGAAGTCGCGCGCGCCCTCGGGGGAGGAGGCGGTGATGATCGGCGTCTGGAATTCGCGGAAGTTCTGATCCCACATGCGTTTGCGGATCGAGGCCACCACATCCGAGCGCAGCGCCATGTTCTTTTGCATCTTCTCGCGGCGCAGGTCGAGGTAGCGATAGCGCAGACGTGTCTCTTCGGGGTATTCCTGATCACCGAAGACCTGAAGCGGCAGTTCCGCGGCAGAGCCCAAGATTTCAATGTCGCGCGCGTAGACTTCGATCTCGCCCGTGGGCAGCTTGGGGTTGATCAGGCTCTCGTCGCGCGCCTTGACGGTGCCGTCGATGCGCACACACCACTCCGCGCGGACCTTTTCCATCTCGGCAAAGGCCGGGCTGTCGGGGTCGCAGATCACCTGGGTGATGCCATAATGGTCGCGCAGGTCCAGAAACAGCACACCGCCGTGATCCCGCACCCGGTGCACCCAGCCGGACAGGCGCACATTGTCACCCTTGTTCTCAAGGCTCAGATCGGCACAGGTATGGCTGCGATAGGCGTGCATGATGGTCCCTTCCTAGGGCTATTTCAGGTTTCGCGCAGGTACACCGTTTGACGGTCGGGAAGTCAAGACTTTGCTGCCACGCGCCCCACAATAATAGGAGGTTTCCGAGACGAAAGCGTCGCCCAAGCCTGCGTGTGATCCTGCTTTGAAAGGTCAGCTAGAGCGCGAGCGCGTCCAAAAGCTGCTCTCTTTTCGCTTCGGCCTTTGGGATTGATTGTGTGATCTGCCCGCGCTGCATGACGTGGAAATGATCCGCGTTGTTATAGGCGAAATCGAAGTTCTGCTCGACCAGCACGATGGCCAACGCCCCCCGGTCGCGCAGAAGCCGGATGGTGCGGCCAATCATCTGGATGATATTGGGCTGAATCCCCTCGGTGGGTTCATCCAACAGCAGCACCTTGGGGCGGGCAATAAGCGCCCGGGCAATGGAAAGCTGCTGTTGTTGCCCGCCCGAAAGGTCGCCCCCGCGCCGGGTCTTCATTTCGGCAAGGACCGGGAAGAGATCGAAAATGTCGTCCGGGATCCTGCGCTCGGACTTGGGCAGGCAGGCAAAGCCCGTCTCAAGGTTCTCTTGCACGGTCATCAGCGGAAAAATCTCACGCCCCTGCGGCACATACCCGACGCCCGCCTTGGCCGAGACTGCCGCACGCCCCGGTTGCAATTCCACGCCATTAAGCCTGATCGCCCCGTCTGAGAAAGGCTGTCGCCCGGCGATGGCTTTCAGCAGGCTCGTCTTGCCGACCCCATTCGTGCCGGTCACACAGGTCACCTGCCCCACGGGCGCGTTCAAGGTGATGTCATGGAGGATCTGGGATTGCCCGTATTTCAGGCTCAGGTTCTCAATCTCCAGCATCGGTGCGCCCCAAATAAACGTCAATAACGGTCTGGTTGTTGGTCACATGATCCAGTGACCCTTCGGCCAGCACCGATCCTTCGTGCAGCACGGTCACCTTGCAGTTCAGCCGCCGCACGAACTCCATATCATGCTCCACCACGATAACGGCGCGGGTCTTTGCCGCCTTTTTCAGGATGTCGGTGGTGTGTTCGCGCTCCTGCGCGGTCATGCCGGCGGCGGGCTCATCCACCAGCAGCAGGCGCGGCGATTGCGCAAGCAGCATCCCGATCTCCAGCCATTGTTTTTGCCCATGGCTCAACTCTCCTGCCGGGCGGGAGAGATGGGCGGTCAGGTTGATCTCATCGGCGATCTGTTCGAGCCGCGCCGCCCCCTCTGCACTTTTGCGATGAAACAGGACCGAGAAGGTGCCGCGCGGGTTCTTGAGCGCCATGGCAAGGTTTTCGCGCACGCTCTGCGCCTCGAAAACCGTGGGCTTTTGAAACTTCCGCCCGATCCCCAGCATCGCAATCTGGCTTTCCGACAAACCGATGAGCGAGCGGCTCTCCTCGCCGAAACGAATATAGCCCTCATCCGGCTTCGTCTTGCCGGTAATGATATCCATGAAGGTGGTCTTGCCCGCCCCATTGGGGCCGATGACGGCGCGCAACTCCGGCTCCCCAATCTGCAGGCTGAGGTTCTTGATCGCCTGAAACCCGTCAAAGGATTTCGAGATTCCGGACATTTCCAAAAGAGAAGTCATGACTTGCGCACCAGTTTGTCAAAGAGGCCGCCGATGCCCTTGGGTGCAAACAGCGTGATAAGTACAAAGCTCAGTCCAAGCAGCATCAGCCACCAGTCGACCCAATGGATCGTATAGACCCCCAGATCGATGCTGCGCGCACCACCCCCCGTGAACCAACTGGACAAAAGAGAGACCACCGCCGCCCCGATGACCGCCCCGTAAAGCCGCCCTCGCCCGCCGATGGCGACCCAGACTGCCAGATAGATCGAAGCGATGGGCGCGATTTCCGCCGGGTTGATGATGCCCGCCTGCGGATAATAGAGCGCGCCTGCGATGCCTGCGACGATGGCGGTGATGGTAAAGACGAAGAGCTTATAGCTCTCCACATGATAGCCGAGGAACCGGACGCGCGATTCATCGTCGCGGATGGCTTGGATGATATTGCCCAGCTTGCTGTCGGTGATCCAAGCGAAGAACAGATAGCCCAATGCGAGCGCCAAGGCAGAGGCGAGAAAGAAGACGATTGAGACCACATCTTGCCCACTATCGGCGAAACCGGGGATGTTCTGCAGGCCCGACAGGCCGTTGTTGCCCCGCAGCCCGCTGTCGTTCTGGAAGAGGTAAAGCGCCAGCGCCAGCGTCATGGCTTGGGTTAGGATCGACAGGTAGACCCCATTAACGCGGCTGCGGAAGGCAAGCCAGCCAAAGACCAGTGCCAGCGCGCCGGGGATCAGCACGACGAAGGCCAATTGAATCCACAGACTGTCCGCAAAGGCCCAGATCAGCGGAAAGTCGGATGAGCCGACAACCCCGAAAATCTGGTTTCCGATGGCGTCCGATATCTCCTGCGGCGTGGGCGGGATGGTCTGACCGGCAAGACTGTCGGCCACGATGATTTCGGTGCGCGCATACATGAGCCACATCCCTATGGCGTAGCCCCCGATCCCAAAAAAGGCGAAATGCCCGAGGCTGAGGATGCCGCAATAGCCCCAGACCACATCCATCGCGATGGCCACAAGGCAGAGGCAAAGGGTTTTGCCCAGCGTCTTGACGAAAGAGGTTGAGACAAGCCCGGTGCCGACCGCTTCGGACATTACCGTGACCAGGGCCGTGAACAGGCCAAGCGCGGCAAGGAAGTAGAGAACCGAAGGATTGCGCCCGATGAAGGAACTGCCTTGGCTGTGCGTCTGGGTCATGGCTCAATCCGCCGCTGCCCGGCCCTTGGGGGCGACAATGCCCTTGGGCCGGAATTGAATGAACAGGATGATGAAAAGGATCATGTAGGTCTGGGCCGCCAGCGTGTTGGAGGGGTTCAACCACTCGATCCCCTTTTGCAGGAAGCCGATCAGCCCCGCGCCCGCCAGCGTGCCGAAGACCGATCCGACACCGCCCACCACGACGGTCATAAAGCTTTGCACGATGTAATTCGTGCCCATCTCGGAGGTGACCTGCGCATAAAGCCCGATGCCGACGCCCGCGACCCCGGCGATGCCGGAGCCCAGTCCGAAGGTCATCATGTTGATGCGATCGGGATTAATCCCCATCGAGGCCGCCATGCCGGGGTTCTGCGTCACCGCGCGCACCTCCAAGCCAAGGCGCGTGCGCTTGAGGATGTACAGCAGCAGGAACAGAAAGATCAGCGCCAGCACGAAAATGGCGATGCGGATGAAACTGATCTGAATCACATCCGAGATCACCAGCGCCCCGCGCAGCCATTCGGGCGATGTCAGCGGGCGGGCCTGGGTGCCAAAGATGTTCTTGGCGATCTGTTGCAAAGCGATCGAGATGCCGAAGGTCGCCAAAAGGGTTTCAAGCGGGCGATGATAGAGATGCCGGATCACCAGCCGCTCCATCGCGACGCCCGCGCCAAAGGTGACGGCAAAGGCCAGTGGCAGCGCGATCAGAAGCGACACCGTGTAATCGGGGATGATGAGCTGCACGACATAGCCCGTATAGGCACCCATCATGATAAACTCGCCATGGGCCATGTTGATGACCCCCATCTGCCCAAAGGTGATCGCAAGCCCAATCGCGGCGAGAAAGTAGATCGAGGCCAGCGAAAGACCGTCGAGCGTCAAATCCAACGTCTGCGCCCAGCCAACCCGCGTTTCGACCGCGTCGAGCGTGGCGCGGGCCGCGTCGGTGATCGCGGTATCATCCTCTTCGAAGCGTTCGTAAAAGACGGCGTTTTGCAAAGCGGCGTCGATATCATCCTGCGTCACCAAAGGCGGCAGGCTCCCTGCCTTGACAAGCGCGCGATAGGCATCCACCCGCCGCGCCGGGTCATCCAATTGCGTTAAAGGAATGCCGCCCACACGGCCATCGACGATGTTGGCTTCCAGCGCCGCACGTATCTCGCCTTGTGGCACGATCGCAGGGGCAAGCCCTGCCTCGACCAGCGCCTCATAGCTTGCCAAGGGTGCTGCCATGGGATCAAGAATGCGCGCGATGTTCCCCTCGGGCTGCTGTTTGGCCACGCCGGTCTTGACCGAAAGGATCTGGCTCAGCACCGCCCGCGCTTCGAGTGAGGTGTCGGAGGATAGGCTTTCGATCGCACGGATGCGATCATCAGCCGCCTGTCCAAAGCGCGCGGTCAGGAAATTGGCCAACTGTTCTTTGCGGGCGCGCAGGGCGGGGTCATCCTCCCCGTCGAGCGAAGCCACGAGCGGGTCAAGCTGGTTGGCATCGCTGCGGCGCGCGATGCTTTCAAGCGCAGCCCGACGGCGTTCGGGGTCAGGATCAGAGAGTTGGAACTGCACCAGCGCCGTGCCGATGACCCGCCGCACACCGCCATTGGGGCGCAATTGGCTGTACCCATCCGAGGGCGCAGTCGTTTCTTCGCCCGTATCAACGTCGCGCAGCGCGAGTGTTTTGCCGTCCTCGGCCCCAAAGTAGAACAGACCCGAGGCATCGTCCTGCCAGACGTTCCGCTCGGCCCATTGCTCCAGAAAGGCCGGCACCTGTGGCAGACCCGAGGCCACCAGATCGTCCAATAGGACACCGACCGATTTACGCGAGGGTTTGACCACCTCTGTTTCGTGGGCCTGCAAAAGGGACTGGAGATCCTGAGCGAATGCAAGACCGACAGAGGCCAGCAAGCACATCAGGCTGAGCAGCATTCGAACCATGAGGTATGGGGCTTTCGGAGAGGGACTGGTCAAAACAGATGCCGGGCACGGCTGAGCACGCGCCCGGCCCTTGGGTTCAGTAGTTCGAAGTCAACTGAACGCAGGTCTCTGTCTCTTTGTTGTACATGCCGCATTCGAGGTCTTTCCAATCGGAGACCAGAACCGCCGATTCAGGCAGGAAATCCGTCCATGCATCGCCCGGCACTTCTTCGGTCTGGCTGATGATGTCGAATTGGCCGTCTTCGGTGATTTCGCCGATCAGCACAGGCTTGGCGAGGTGGTGATTGGGCAGCATGACAGCCGTCCCGCCGGTGAGGTTGGGGAATTCATGCCCATACATCGCCGCGCGCACCGCATCCACATCCGTGGTGCCCGCTTCGGTGACCGCGTTCACCCACATGTTGAAACCGATGTAATGCGCCTCCATCGGGTCATTGGTCACCCGGTCTTCGCCCATCGCCTCTTTCCACGCGGCGACCCATTCGTCATTCTGATCGGATTCAGCCGATTGGAAGTAGTTCCACGCGGCGAGATGCCCCACGAGGTCAGCGGTATCGAGGCCCGAAAGCTCTTCCTCCCCGACCGAGAAGGCGACGACCGGAATGTCATCGGCGGAGATACCGGCAGCCGCCAGTTCTTTGTAAAATCCGATATTCGCATCGCCATTGATGGTTGAGATCACGCCCACCTGCGAGCCATCCGCACCCAGTTCGACCACATCCGCCACGATGGTGGACCAGTCGGAATGGCCAAAAGGCGTATAATTGACGAAGATGTTCTCTTTGGAAATGCCCTTATCCAGCAGATATTGCTCAAGAATGTTGTTGGTGGTTCTGGGATAGACATAGTCGGTGCCCAGCAGCGCGAATTTCTCGACGCCCAGTTCCTCAAGGAAATAATCGGTGGCTGGAATCGCCTGCTGGTTCGGCGCCGCACCGGTGTAGAACACATTGCGCGAGCTTTCCTCGCCCTCATACTGGACCGGGTAGAACATCAGGCCGTTCAGCTCTTCCAGAACGGGCAGCGCGGATTTGCGTGAGACCGAAGTCCAAGAGCCAAAGATGACATCCACTTCGGAGACGGTCAGAAGCTCGCGCGCTTTTTCGGCGAACAGTGGCCAGTCGGAAGCCGGGTCGACGACGACCGCTTCGATCTCACACCCCAGCAAGCCGCCGGCGGCGTTTTGCTGCGCGATCAAAAGCTCCATCGTGTCTTTCAATGTCGTCTCGGAAATGGCCATCGTCCCTGAGAGGGAGTGCAGCACGCCAACCTTGATCGGATCGTCGCAGGCCGCGGCGACGGCTGAACCTGCGAGCAGAAAGGCAGCGGTCGCCGTGACTGTGCGTTTGGTGAAAAACTTCATGACGGTATCCCCGTTTGGTGTGCGGAAAAGCAAAGACGCGAAGACGCCTTCTCCACACAGCGTTTATTGTTATCGCGCGCGGATGCCCCCTTGCCGGACAACTCGCTTGGCGCCGCCCCATAGCGAGGCACCCACAGCCTCGATTTCCGGGGGGCGTTCTAACAAGCCTTAACCTGGGGTCGCTTTCTGCGGCGCAGCAATAACGCCTTTCGATTGGGCAATTTGAGGTCGTGCCCCTAAAATTTGGGCGCTAAGCGCATGGGGCGGGGCGGCCCGCCCCTCAAACACAGAAAAACCCGCCGGTAAGGCGGGTTTTTCTGTAAGTGATGCTTCGCTAATATTGGTTGCGGGAGTAGGATTTGAACCTACGACCTTCAGGTTATGAGCCTGACGAGCTACCGGGCTGCTCCATCCCGCGCCAATGCCCTCCGTTTAGACTTATAGCGCGGGAGCTGCAAGCGCATTCGAACAGAAAAAGGTAATTTTTCTTGAGATTTTTTCTGGCAGGCTTACTGACCTGCCCCCCACTGGTCCCTCACTCATAACGAGAGTCTGCAGGTTTGGTTTTGATAGTTGGGGGTTCTGGATTGGGCAAGCGCGGTGGGCGCGGAGCCCTCAAATTGCTCAAGCGCCTGCCGCGCTTGCTTTGGCGTCTGATTTCCGAGCGATGAGTGTGGCCTGACGTTGTTGTAGTCGTAGCGCCAGAGGGCCAGCTTCCGCCGTGCATCATCCAGAGTGTCGAAGATCTCCTCATTCAGCAGT